>JAJBBF010000050.1 GCA_020532215.1 Candidatus Cloacimonadota bacterium | reverse complement strand
GAACCCGCTTTCCGCCAGGGTCACGCTGCGCCGCCTGATCGATATGGCGGATACCTACCAGTCGCACCTTTCCCTGCTTTGGCACAATATAACCTTCGATCCCATCGATTTTCCCCTTTGGGGCGGAGTTTACTGGAGCACCCTGCGCCATGCCATCCGCAGCGGCGGCTGGGTAACCTCTTTGCACGATATTTGGACCGAATGGACCAATCTCGATTGAATCAGGAGATAGGATCATGATCAAGACGATCACCAGCTTGCTATGGAAACTGCTCTTCATTATTCTGATGTTGCTAACCCTGCTCTGCCTGCCCTTCCAGTTGCTCACCAAGCCTTTCGTTTCCAAGCGTCGCTACCGCTGGCAAAGCTGGTTGGTCGCCCGGGCCTGGGGCTGGCTCACGGTGGTCACCACCGGCACCAAGGTAAGGGTCAGCGGCCGGGATAACATCCCTTCCGCAGGGCCGATTTGTTTCATCGGCAATCATCAAAGCTATTTCGATATCCCCACCCTGACAGGTTTCGTGGGGCGTCCCATGGGTTTCATCGCCAAGCAGGAACTGGCCAAGGTGCCCATCCTCAAACAATGGATGCTCCAGCTGCCGAGTTTCTTCTTGGACCGCGACAATGCCCGCCAGGCCATCAAGGTTTTCCAGTCAGCGACACAGGTGATGCGGGAAGGACAGGCCATGGTGATCTTTCCTGAAGGCCTGCGCGCGGAAAGGGGCAAGGTGGCCGAATTTCACCTGGGCAGCCTCAAGCTGGCTCAGATGGCGGAGGCCACCATCGTTCCCTTTGCTCTGGACGGCACCTGGCGGATAATGGAGATCGATGGCCACATCCACGCCGCCAGGGTAAGCCTGACCATTCTGCCACCAATAACCCCGGAAGACCCGCTCTATAAGGATAAGATCGCCCTTGCTAATCACCTGCGAAGCTCGATCGAGGCCTGCCTGAAGCAGAGTTAAGCTCAAGCCAAAGGCCCCGACTTGCTGGATCCCGGGGATCCCAAAACCCTCCGAAACCTGGAACATCTGCCTCAGTCTTCGCCCTTATCCCCTTCCCATTCACTTCCCCTTTGCCTCCCGCCGACTTCCCGCCTGGCAGGCGGGAACTTGGCGGGAGGCAAAGGGGAGGCGAATGAGCTGGGGCTTAGGGCGCGGAAACATGGAGCTGTTTGTTGGCCTGTCCCAATCATACAAGTGGCTCTCTTTAAAACCGAGTGGGTGGAAATGCGCAACCAGAAAGCCGCCCTCATGGCTGTTCCAACCCGGTATGAAAGAGAGCCAAAAGTTACCTTCCAGGATTTCCACGTCTGTGTATAGTGGGTAACGCTGGAGCCAACTTGAAGGTTTTTTTCAAACCTGCCCTAATGGCCCCAGGTACTCTATAACCAGTATGGTGGTGTCGTCCGGGGTCATTTGGGGATCGGCGAATTCCTGAATTGCTCTGAGGATGGCGTATGCCATTCCTTCGGGAGGGACAGCGGAGTTTGTTGCCAGCACCTTTTCCAGTCCGGCGGTCCCGAACAACTGCTCGTCGGGGCTCACAGCTTCTGTAACGCCATCGGTGAAGACCAGAATCTTGTCGCCGGCAGCCAGCTGTATCTCTTCAGAGCTGATCCGGATGTTGTCAAAAAAGCCCAGCGCGGTGGAATGAGTGGTGGCGAATTTATCACATCTGCCCTCCGCGGACACCCGGTACAGAGGAACGTGGCCGGCGTTGGAAAAGACGCAGCGCCCGCTCTGTAGATCGATTATCCCCAGGATCATGGTCACAAAATCTGATTCCAGATTGTTTTCCACCAAAAACGCATTCAGGATCTCCAGAATCTCCTCGGGTTTTGCTTTGAGGGGGGCCACGGTCCGCAGCAGGGTGGTCGCCATGGTCATGGTCATGGCCGCGGCTACGCCTTTTCCCACCACATCGGCGATGGCAAAGAGAAAATGCCCTTCATCTTTAAGAAAATAATCGAACAGATCACCCCCGATCGCGCCGGCGGGTTCCAGGATACCGAAAGTGTTCAGGTTGGGAGGCAGTATGGAGATATCGGCGTTTTTGGGGATCAGGTTGCGCTGGATGGCTGAGGCAAAGGTCACTTCAGCCATAATGCGGTCCTTTTCCTGGGTAACCTGCTGCAGGTTGTCGATGTACCTGGAGAGTGAACTCTTCATCTTTTCGAAGTTTTCGGCAATAACTTGGATCTCGTAAGTTTCGGTGTTAACCTGGGGGCTGGGCTGCAAATCTCCATCCCCGGCCTGTTTGATGGCGTCCACCAATTCTGTCAGGGGCTGATTAAGGGCACGGCTGCGGTACCAGATCGTAGCCGCCAGGATCACGAAGGCCATCACTGAGGCGATGGTGAAGATGATTACCAAGTAGCTGAGATCGGCAAAAACCTCGCTGTGCGGCACCACCGCTATCAAGGACCAGTGATTGGAAGGCAGAGGGTGATACGCGATCCAGTTGTCGCCCTGTTCTTCGTCGATCCTCACCCGCTCGAAGCCGGTCTGCCCGTTGATGGCATTCCTGCCGATCCGGCGCAGATTAGGGCGGTCAAATCTGGCGGCGAGGTCAAAGATGGTATAATTCATGGCCAGGGAATCGCTGGGATGGGCAACGATCATCCCGTTGCTGGAGATCAGGAAGGCGTAGCCAGTTTGCTTGATGCGCAGCGGCATAACGATCCGGCGCAGGTTTTCCATCGGTGTGTCCAGCCGGATGATCCCGCGGTAGCTTCCCCTGATGGTGAGCGGGATCGAATATGAGACCACCACCCGGCCGGAACCCTGCCCATCGAACCAGGGATCGCTCCAATAGGCGTTGCGGGATAGCCAAGGGATCTGGAACCAATCCTTGAAGAGGTAGTCGTCGTCGTCGGCGGGGATGCTCTGGATACTCTGCTGCATTAGGGTGAAGGTCTGGGTTTGTTTCTCGGAGGGCAGATCATGGGCCAGGCATACCGAAACCAGTTTAGGGTTGTTGATCAGCAGATGGTGGATATGGCGGGTGATATTATCCTGTGTGTAGATGTCGTCGTTGATCACCATCTGCAGATTCTTGGCCAGGGTCATGATATTGGCCAGGTTCTTGTCGATGATCTGCACATTGGTCTCGGTGAGGTTGCCGATCGTCTTTTCCTCAGTCTTCCTCATGGTGTTAAAAACCAGTTGCCGCGTTATTAGGATCAGCAGCAGAAAGAGCACCACCATGAATATGAACATGAAGGAGATCAGCTGGCGGGCCAGGGGCTTAGTTTTTTTCTGGGTTTCCATGGGGGAAGAAGGTATTGTAATCTATTGCTTTGGGGATGAGGCCGCGCTCCTCGAGGATGCGGTGGGCCAGGTTGAAATCTTCCAGCGCCAGGAATCCGGGGGGATGCGAATCCTGGAGCACGCGCCTTTTCATGTGGTCCAGCATCCAGGCCTGGTGCTCGGGATTGGCTGGCAGGTAGTTTTCACGTTGGTAACGCAGCACCACGTTCAAAGTTTCTTCGGGATGCTCCAGTGCGTAGAGCCAGCCCTGGATCGTGGCCTCGGTAAAATCATCGCATTGCTGCCGGTGGGCTTCGTAAAAGCTCCGCTTTGTGTAGATGCCGTCATCCACCAGATTGTAATCGTAATCAGCCAGATCGAAGACCACCAGTTCATCTTCATCCAGGCCGGACATCAGGATGCGGTGGTATTCATTGTAATCCATCACGCTCATCATGTCGATGGCGTCGTTGAGCAGCAGGTTTACGGACCAGTCGAAAGGGATCACCTGGATGTCCAGATCCAGCATCTCCAGAAAGTAAATGGTATGGATGCCGCCTTCGTCACGCCAAATGCCAACTTTCTTGCCCCGCAGGTCCTCGATCGTCCTGATGCCGGAGCTTTTTTTACCCACCAGCAGCGTGGAGTTCTTTTGGGAGATCTGGGCCAGGTTCACGATCGGCCGCGCCGGGTCATAGTTGTTCAGCGCCGTGATCAGATTCAGGTTGGCGATCTCGGCGCTGCCTTCCATCAAAGATTGGTAGGGTGGATAATCCCCTCCTCCGGAGAGTAGTTCCACCTCCAGCCCCCTCTGCCGGTAGAATCCCTTTTCCCGGGCCATGTATGCTCCGGCAAACTGGGCCTGATGCAGCCATTTCAACCTGTAGCGAAGCCTGAACAGGTTCTCTGTGTCCGCTGTTTCGGCCTGCAGCGCCGGTTTGATCTGAGTACTCGGCGCGGCTTGCTTTTTGCCGCAGCCCGTGGCCAGCATCAGCAGCGCCATGGCGCTCAGAAGGGCGCCCAGCCTGATGCTTGCCTTGGCTGGAAAACTCAGATCAAATAGCTTGTACATTCACACACAACCATTCTCAACCAGCGGTTGAGATATTAAATTTATGAGATTGATTCTAAAATGTGAGCCTGAAGGTCAAGCAATATCTTGCCTGTTTTGCCACAGATATGTGGAATAATTTACACACTTGCCCTCAAATCCTTGTTTCTTGCGCTATCTGGCTCTTTTATCTCCAAACTCATGCGCGGCACGGAAAAACGCCCTGAACAACGGATGCGCCTTGTTGGGGCGGGATTTGAATTCCGGATGGAACTGCACTCCCAGGTAAAAGGGGTGGGAGGCCAACTCCACTATCTCCACCAGCAGGCCGTCAGGTGAAAATCCGCTCAGGCGTAGGCCTTTGGCGGAGAGTTTGTTCCGGTAGTCGTTGTTGAATTCATAGCGGTGGCGGTGCCTTTCGCTGATCTTTGGGCTGCCGTAGATCTTTCTGGCCAGGCTGCCGGGTTCCAGTTTGCAGGGATACGCTCCCAGGCGCATGGAACCTCCCACCATCTTTTTATAAAGCTGCTCCTCCATCAGGTGGATCACCGGATGGGGTGTGTCGGTTACGAATTCTGTGCTGTTGGCGTCTTTGAGGTGGCAGGCGTGGCGGGCGAATTCGATCACGGCCACCTGCATGCCCAGGCAGATTCCCAGAAAGGGGATATTGTGGACCCGAGCGTGTTCGGCGATGGCGATCTTGCCCTCGATGCCCCGCACCCCAAATCCTCCGGGGATCAGGATCCCGTCCACATCCTTCAGTATCTTGGCCAGCGAGGACGGGCGAAACTTCTGCTCCGAGTCCACCCACTTCACCTGCAATTTCATCCGGTGATGGGCGGCGGCGTGGAACAGGGCTTCCTCGATGCTTTTATAGGCGTCCTGGTGCCTCACGTATTTGCCGCAGACGGCTATGGTGACCTTTTGCTCCCAACTGGCGCTGTTGCGCAGAAATTTGATCCAGGCGCTAAGGCGCAGGGGCTTGCACTCCAATCCGAAGTGGCGGCAGATTATCTTGTGCAGGTTGGCGTTCTTGAAGGTGATGGGGCATTCATAGACGCTTTTCACGTCGATGGCGTTGATAACGTTGGGGCGGGGGACGTTGGTGAACAGCGCTATCTTGTCGTAGATCTCTTTTTCAAATGGCTTTTCGGAGCGACAGAGCAGGATCTCCGGCTGGATGCCGATCTCGCGGAGTTTATAGGCGCTGTGCTGGGATGGCTTGGTTTTCAGCTCGCCCGCGGCGTGGATGTAGGGAATGTAGGTGAGCATCACATACAGCGTGTTTTGCAGGCCCAGGTCCAGCCTCAACTGGCGCACCGCTTCCAGGAAGGGCAGGCTCTCGATGTCGCCGATGGTGCCGCCGATCTCGGTGATGATGATGTCGTATTCGGAGTCCAGTTCTTTTATCCGGCGTTTGATCTCGTCCGTCACGTGGGGGATCACCTGCACCGTCTTGCCCAGATACACGCCCTTCCGCTCGTTCTGGATCACGGTCTCGTAGATCTGGCCGGCGGAACAGCTGGAACGCCGCGTGAGGGCCTCATCCACAAAACGTTCATAATGCCCCAGGTCGAGGTCGGTCTCGGCACCGTCGTCGGTAACGAACACCTCTCCGTGCTGGAAGGGGCTCATGGTGCCCGGATCGACGTTCAGATAGGGATCGAATTTCTGGGTCACCACGCGGTAACCCATGGATTTAAGCAGTAAACCGATGGACGCGGTGGCGATACCTTTGCCCAGGGAGGAAAGGACGCCGCCCATCACGAAAATGTACTTTGCCATTGGTCCTCAGTAAAAGCTTGGCCTCCGGGGCTGCTTCCAACCCCGGAGGGTGGTCAGAGATAGGTTCAGGCCAGCTTGTTCAGCTCGGCCAGGGATTCTTTGATGGCTCCCACCGTGAAGGCAAGGTCCTCGTCGGTGTGGCGGTAGCAGATGTATCCGTGGTGATAAGGTTGTAAAAACACGCCCCGGCGGATCAGCTGGGTATAGAACTCCACCCGCAGCTTCTTGTAGAGGCCGGTGTCGTCCTTCGGGAAGGTGATGAAAGGCATCCAGGGCGCTCCGGAAAAGCGGGCGGGAATGCCGGATCCGGCCACCACTTTCTCCACTTCCGCGGCGAATTTATGGCCATTGGCAGCCACTACCTCCAGCACCTTGTCGCGCTTGAGGATCTCGATGGTCTTGAGCGCCGCGATCTGGGCGTCCGAATTGGGGAAATAGGTGGAGGAGAGGAAGACCTCTTTGGTCAGGCCTTCCATGATCTGCCGTTTTCCCACCAGCGCGGCGATG
>JAJBBF010000089.1 GCA_020532215.1 Candidatus Cloacimonadota bacterium | reverse complement strand
TCGATGCGCCCCGCCTCCTTTCCCTTCTGGTTTTCCGAAGGCCTGCCGGAATACCTCTCCATCGGCGGGGAGAGCGATTACAACAACATGTTCATCCTGGACATGGTGGTGAACGATAACCTGCCGCCGCTGGAAAATCTGGGCGGCTATTTTGCCTACCGGCTGGGCGAGAGTTTTCTGAGCTTCATAGCAAAAACATACGGTCGGGAAAAGGTTTCCGAGTTCTACTACGCGGTGCGCTCCGTGAACGGGCTGGACAGCGCCACCCAGAAAGTTTTCGGCCTCAAGTTCGACGACCTTCAATCCCGCTGGCGTTACCAGCTGAAGCGGGATTTCTTTCCCCTGGTGCAAAGCCGGATGATCCCCGTGGAGGGAATGGAAAAGCGCAGCGACAGCGAAAAGCGGGGCGCCTATTTCAACCTGATGCCGCGGTTCTCGCCGGACGGCAGCCGCTATGTCTGGTTCAGCAGCGCCGATGCCCGCTACAGCGTTTGGCTGGGAACCCTGCACGGCCTCAGCCAGCCCCGCCGGATCCTGAAGGGCGAGGCCACCGGCCAGGTCGAGGAATTTTACTATTTCCGCTCCAATCTCAGCTGGTTTCCGGACAACAGCCGCGTTGCCTTTGCCGCCAAGACCGCCAATGGCGACCGCATCCACATCCTGGACGTGGACAGGCGTAAAATAGTGCGGTCCATCCAGCCCTCCGGCTTCAGCGCCATCTACGAACTGGACGTGGCCCCGGATGGACGCAGCCTGGTCTTTGCCGGGCAAAAGGGCTTGCAGTGCGACCTCTTCTGGCTGGATCTGGAGAGCGAGGCCGTCACCCGCCTCACCGATGACCTTTACAACGACAAACAGCCGCGCTTCACACCCGACGGCCAGCGGATCGTCTTTGCCTCCGAACGCAGCCGAGATCCGAACAGCACCCGCCAAGGCCTGTTCGCGGACCTCACCAGCGATATCTTCAGCCTGGGCCTGGACGGCGAAGGGCTCACCCGGCACACCTTTGAACGGCGCGACTGCAGCTTCCCGCTGGTGGATGCCGCAGGTGAAACCCTGTATTACATCAACTCCGAGGGCGGCGTGAGCAACATCTTTGCGGTTGATATGGCCGCCGGGGGCAAAGCCCCGGTCACGAACGTGCTTTCCGGCGTCTATTCCGCCGATCTTTCCCCGGACGGGCGCCACCTGCTGCTGGCCAATTACTTCAACGGCGCCTGGGACATCTATTTCAAGGACAGAAGCCTGGACACCCTCGCCTTCGCGCCCTATCCCCAGGCCCAGGCGGTCCTGGAAGCGGATAGCCTGCTGGCCTCCATCGACCTCGGCCGGCTGGATTACTTCGGTAAACGCGAGGCTCCCCGCCCCCGGCGGACCAATCCGGCTGCCGGCTTCGCCCTGCGCGATCCCTTCTTGGGCGAACTTCCTCCCTTCGAATACACCGCCGAGGATTCCCTGCTGCTGATCCAGGACCTCAGCTATGATGAACGCCCCCGGGAAAAAACCAACCCGCCCGCCATCCAGCCATACCGGGCCAGATTTTCCCTGGACAGCCTCTGGGGCGGCCTGGCCTATTCACCCGCGGTGGGAACCGTGGGCTACGTGGAGCTCAGCATGAGCGACATGATGGGCGACCACGGCATCGGCATCAACGCCGGGGTGGCCGGAAAGCTGGAGGAATCCAACCTCGTGCTCACCTACCTCCACCTGAAGCAGAGGCTGGATTACGGCGTCGGCGTTTTCAACCTCAACGACGAATATTACACCAGCCAGGTGATCCCCGGGCCGGACAACGATATCTGGTACCGCTACCGGGAACGCCAGACCGGCGCTTATTTCCTGCTCCGTTATCCCTTCAGCCGCTTCCTCAGGCTGGAATTCGACAACATGCTCTACCAGCGCGGACGTTATATTTACGAACTCGGCGACAGCCTAGACACCCTCTTGTATGAGGACGATTCCTTCGTCTATTCCCCCGGCCTCAGGCTGGTGCACGACAACGCCCTCTACGGCTCCACCGGGCCCCTGCTGGGCTGGCGGCTCTACTGGGACCTGAACACCACCCTCAACTACAACCGGGACGACCCCAACAGCAAGGTCTTCGACCACGTTACCAACTATCTGGACTGGCGCAGCTACACCCTCTTCAGCAAGCGCTATTCCCTGGCCTTCAGGGGCATTGCCGGGATCAGCCTGGGCGATTCCCTGCGCGTGCAGCGCTTCCCCCTGGGCGGATATTACGGGATCAGGGCCTACGGCGACAACCTCAGCGGCTCCAAAAAAGCCGTGCTCACCGCCGAACTCCGCTTCCCCTTCTTCGAATACATTTCCATGGCCTTCCCCCTGCCCATCACCATTCCCAACATCCGGGGCAGCGTCTTTGCCGAACTGGGCACCGTTTTTGACGATCTTGACAGCTTCCAGCCCTTTGACGGCAGCAAACTCAAGGACCTCAAACTGGGCTACGGCTTCGGCCCCCGCCTGGACCTGGGCTATGTGATCCTGGCCCTGGACATCACCTGGCTCACGGACCTGGAAAACCACTCCAAGCCCACCTACTACATCAGCCTCAGTGAAGATTTTTAGCCAACAGACATAAACAGGAGAATACCAATGAAGATCGACCTGCTGCGCAAACCCGCAGAACACATGGACACCGTGGTCATCATGCACGGTGAAAAAGGTGACTTCCACAGCATCGAATACCTGCCCGACCACATCAAGAACGCCGTCGCCGTGGTCGTTAAACAGGACGAATACGACTTCAGCTATCAAAACCTGAAGAGCTTCCCGCTGGTTCATTCCCGCCAGCGCTGCAACATCATCCTCTGCGGCGTGGGCAATCCCCACGGCCTCGATCCCGAAAAGCTGCGCCACCTCTTTGCCCTCTGCTTCCGCGACGCCCTCAAGCTGGGCGCCCGGGAAGTTTTTGTTTTCCCCGGCTTCAGCAACCCCGTCGGAGAGGTCAATTTTGGCCACATCCTGGCCGAAGCCGCCCTGCTCACCGCCTATAGATTCGATAAATACCTCAGCGAACCCCACGGCCACAGCCTCGAAGCCGTGCACCTGGCCCTGAACGTGAAAACCACCCGCCACATCAACCGCGGCATCCTGGAAGGGCGGATCTACGCCGAATCCACCAATTTCGCCCGCGACCTCGTGAACGAGCCTGCCAACGTGATCTATCCCGAATCCCTGGCCGAGGCCGCCAAAAAGGCCGCCCTCCAATTCGGCTTCTCCATCGAGGTCTTTGGCCAGGACAAGCTGAAACGCCTTAAAATGGACGCCCTCCTGGCCGTGGGCAAAGGCTCGGAACAGGAGCCCCGCCTGATCCTGATGTCCTGGAAGGGCAACCCCGATCCCAAGGCCAAAACCATCGGCCTCGTGGGCAAAGGCCTTACCTACGACAGCGGCGGCTACTGCATCAAAACGCCCCAGGGCATGGTGAACATGAAGAACGACATGGCCGGCGCCGCCGCCGTGATCGGCACCTTTGCCGCCATCGCCACCCTCAAGCTCAAGGTCAACGTCCTGGGCGTGATCGCCGCCTGTGAAAACATGATCTCCGGCGCTGCCTACCACACCGGCGACATCATCCGCAGCATGTCCGGAAAGACCATCGAGGTCATCAATACCGACGCCGAAGGCCGCCTCACCCTGATCGACGCCATCCATTACGCCATTGCCCGCGAACGCGTGAGCAAGGTTATAGACATCGCCACCCTCACCGGCGCGGCCGTCGGAGCCCTCGGAAACCAGATCATGGCCGTGCTCACCAACAACGAACAGCTGCTGGAAAAACTGCAGCTGGCCTCCGATTTCACCGGCGAAAAGATCTGGCAGCTGCCCGCCTTTGATCCCTATTTGGAACTGATCAAATCCGAGATCGCCGACCTCAAGAACAGCGGCGGGCCGATGGCCGGGGCGATCACCGCCGGGCTCTTCATCCGCGAATTCGTGGGGGAAAAACCCTGGCTGCACCTCGATATCGCCGGAATGGCCCTCAAGGACAAAGCCAGAGGGATCAACGGCTACGGAGCCACCGGAGTGGGCGTGCGCCTGCTCACCCAGCTCCTGCGCGAAATGGAGTGACCCATGCGCAAAGGGCTGCCGCTGTTTATCCTGCTGTCGCTGGCCCTGATGGGCTGCCAGAAGGCGGTCCGGAGCGGAAGGCCGCTGGTGATCGCCACCATCCGGCCCTACGAACTGCTGCTGCGGGACCTGCTGGGACCGGATTTCGAAGTGAGGACCTTCATTCCGGCCAACGCCTCGCCCCACACCTTCAATCCCGGGCCGCGGGACATCCGCTCCCTGCGCGACGCCGACCTCGTCCTTTCCAACGGCTTTGGCCTGGAAACCGACCTGGAACGCGCTTTTTCAGGCCTGGGCGAAAAACACCTCCGGGCCGAGGACCTGCTGCGGGACACTGTGGCCGACCCTGCCGCCAATCCCCACATCTGGCTCTCGCCCATGCTGATGCAGAAACTCTGCCACCGGCTCAGCGGCAAGCTGCGCGAAACTTTCCCCGCCCACAGCGAGGAGATAGCCAACCGTGCCGTGGAATTGGTTTCCACCCTGGCCGCCCTGGACCAGCGGATCACCAGCGAGCGCGACAGCCTGGGCGCCACGCCGCTGATCACCTTTCACGACAGCTTTCACTGGTTCAACCGCAGCTACCGGATCGACAACCTCGGCAGCGTGCAAAGCTCGCCCGGCCGCGAACCCACCCCCAGGGAGCTGGCCAGCCTGGGCGGGCAGATCAGGGCTAACCGGGTGAGGGCGATCTGCGTGGAACCCCAGATGGACTCAAGGTCCGCCGAAGTGCTGGCCCGGGAGTTCGATTTGCTGGTGATCGAACTCGACCCCCTGGGATTCATCTTTGCCGCCAGGACCCTGCCGGAGCTCATCGCCACGAACTGGGACCGGATGAAGCAGACCTGGGAGCCTGAAGCCAGCCAGTGATCAGGATCGCCGGAGTTTCCCACAGCTATGGCGGCATCCCCGTGCTGGAGGATATCGCGCTCGAACTCGCCGACGGCGAATTCGCCGCCATCATCGGCCCCAACGGCGCCGGGAAATCCACCCTCATCAAGCTCATCCTCGGCCTGCTGCCCCTGCAGAGCGGAACCATCGAGATCGACGGCCTGCCTCATCTAGAGTGGCTGAAACGCCAGCCCCTGGGCTACCTGCCCCAGCGCGAGGAATTCGACCGCCGCTTTCCCGCCACCGCCCTCGACCTCGTTCTGATGGGCCTCGCCGGCGAACTGCCCCTGGGGCGCCGCTGTGCCGCCAGCCACAAAAAGAGGGCCCTCGCCGCCATGGCCACCACCAAAACCGACTCCCTGGCTAAAAAACTGATCGGCGAACTCTCCGGAGGCCAGCTCCAGCGCGTTTTCCTGGCCCGCGCCCTCGTTTCGGAGAGCCGCTACCTGATCCTCGACGAACCGGAAGCCTCCGTGGACATGCCCGGAGTGAAAAGCTTCTTCGAACTCCTCAAGGAACTCAACGAGGCGGGGAAAACCATCATCACCATCTCGCACGACCTGAACACCCTCTCCCAATACTGCAGTTTCCTGATCTGCCTTAACCGCCGCCTCCACTGCCACACCCAGACCGACCTGGTGAACGCCGAACTGATCCACAAGACCTTCGGCGAGGCCGTGCGCATCATCGAAAAGAAGTATTGATGCTCTCCTTTCTGCTCTATGCCCTCCTCGCCGCCCTGCTCTCCTCGGTCTGCCTGGCCCTGTTTTCGCCTTTTGTTACCCTGCGCCGGGTCTCCTATCTGGGCGAAGCGCTTTCCCACATCGCCTTTGCCGGGATCGCCCTGGCCCTGCTGCTGGGCCTCAACCTCCAGCTCACCACCCTGCTCTTCGTGATCGCCATCGCCCTCGCCATCACCTGGCTGGCCAGAAGGCGCCAGCTCCAGGAAGCCAATACCATCACCATCTTCCTCAGCGTCTCCATGGCCCTGGGCATAATCCTGATCTCACTCCGCCGCGGCTACACCTTCGACCTCGCCAGCTACCTCTTCGGAAACGTCCTGCTGGCCTCCTCCGCCGATCTCTGGCAGCTGAGCGCCCTCCTGCTGGCCGATCTGGGCTTCATCATCTTCTTTTACAAGGAACTCTTTTACCTCTCCTACAACGCCGAAATGGCGCGCTTCTACCGCCTTCCCGCGGACCTGGTGAACCGCCTTTTCATGATCCTCCTGGCTGCCAATATCGTGATCACCCTCCGCGCCGCCGGGATCATCCTGGTGAGCGCCCAGCTCATCCTGCCCGCCTCCACCGCCTTCAACCTGGTCCGCCGCCTCGACCACGCCGTGGCCCTCAGCGCCCTGATCGCCATCCTGGCCGCCGCGGGCGGCTTCGCCCTCTCCTGGTGGCTCAATCTGCCCACCGGTGCCAATATCGTCCTCCTCGAATTCCTCTTTTACCTCTCCAGCCTCGCCTTCAGGCCCCGCCCCGCCTGATTTTCGACCCACTCAGTTACTCCGCCCCAAAGCGCCTCTCATTCATCCCTTAAGACCTTTGCGTAATACCAAAGTGTCCAGCTTTCCAGGATCTACTTTGTAGTTATCCACAATTTTTTCATAATTTCTCAACATGAACCCTGAAAAAGCTCAGTTATCCACATATTC
>JAJBBF010000145.1 GCA_020532215.1 Candidatus Cloacimonadota bacterium | reverse complement strand
GAACTGCTGGCCACCAACGGCAAAGGGCTCTGGGCGGATCAGAGCGATCAGCCGGAACTCAAACCGTCCGGTCCCGGGATCGATGCTCCGCTGCATCCCAGGGGCGAGTGGTTCGACAAAACCAAGCTGGCCACCCTGCTGGCCTCCATCATCCTGGGGCTGATGGTGGTCTATGCCATCTTCCAGGCCCGGCGCAAGGACCTCTACATCCGTCCCATCGCCGGTTTGGAAGAGCTGGACAACGCCGTGGGCCGAGCCACGGAGATGGGCCGTCCGGTGATGTTTGTGCCCGGCTGGGGCACGCTGGGAGATCCCTGCACCATCTCGGCCATGATGATCCTCAACAAGATCGGCGGCAAAGCCGCGGAATATGACATCCGGCTGATCGCGCCCCAAGTGGACTATCTGGTGCTGCCGCTGGCCCAGGAAATGGTGCAAACAGCTTACAACGAAGCCGGGCGCCCGGACGCCTACAACCAGGACGACATTTACTTCGTTTCGGACACCCAGTTCGCTTTCTGTGCGGCCGTCAACGGGATCACCGTGCGCGAAAAGGTGGCCACCATCTTTTATATGGGCTATTTCTACGCCGAAGCCCTGTTGATGACGGAAACCGGAAATCAGAGCGGCGCCATTCAGATCGCCGGTTCCGATGCCATCACCCAGATCCCCTTTTTCATCACCACCTGCGACTACACCCTGATCGGCGAGGAATTCTACGCCGCTTCGGCCTATCTTTCCCGCAACATAGAATTGGTGGCCATGCTCAAGGCCCAGGACTATTTCAAGCTCCTCATCGTGATCCTGGTGCTGATTGGCACGATCCTCTCCACCTCCGGGATCAACTCGCTGCTCAATTTCCTGCCGGTGGAATAGAAATGCTGTTCCCCCTGTGGCAGAATCATTTTGCGCGATGGGATTTCCGATTACATTGTCAATAAAAACAAACTTACTGGAGAGATTGATGAAAAGGACCTTCCTGACCTTGGCCCTGCTTACAACTTTTGCTTTGGCTTTCGCGCAGTTTTCAGCCGATCTGGAGACCGGATTTGTCTTCAATGGATACAATGATGCCCGCATCCCCAATGCGGATACTGACCCCAGCACGTTTTTCTCCTTTGTGGACGATTTTGACGCCGATCCGATCATGTTCGGCCGCCTAAACTTGCACTGGCTGGTGCATCCCCGCCATGAGATATCCCTGCTCGCCGCGCCGCTGAACATCGAGCCTGTGGGCACCCTGGACCGCAACATCATCTTCATGGACTCCACCTTTGTGGCTGGTATTCCCATTCAAGGCCGCTACAAATTCAACAGCTTCCGGGCCCAGTACCTATACCGCTTTAAAAATCAGAAGCAGATCCTGCGGGCCATCGGCCTCAGCGTCAAGCTGCGCGATGCCGTGATCTCGCTCGAATAGGGCGACACCTACGCCGAAAAGACTGATCTCGCGCCAGTGCCGCTGATCGGCATCGAACTGGGCTACGACTTCAACGATAAATTTGGCATTTTGCTCAAAGGTGAAGGATTGTGGTCGCCTTTCGGCCGGGCGGAGGATTTCCTGCTCTCAACCCGCTACAACGTTAACGACCAGGTTACCATGTATCTGGGCTACCGTTTCCTGGAAGGCGGCTCGGACATCGACGAACTGCTTACCTTTGCCAGCTTCCATTACCTCACCCTGGGTGCTCAGGTGAGATTGTAGTTTATTGACAGAACGATTGATTTAAACATTGCAGATAAGGGCGGGATTAAAAACTCCGCCCTTTGATTTTGCCAGGTCTGGTTGTTACATGATTAAATGCCTTGGCGGAGACGCTCGGCAGTTGGCTGACGCTTGGCAGCGCAGCTGAAAGAGTTTATTTTATTGTTATGGTGTGTAAATCATCAACTCTGCCGCCAGCGAGGTTCTAAATTATGATCTATCTTCCTACCCGGGTGTTTTTTGGTGCAGGTGCGCTGCTGAAAGCGGCGGACCACATCCTGCGTTTGGGGGTCCGACCGCTGCTGGTGACCGGGCGCTCCGGCGCCAGGCGCAGCGGTGCCTTGGATGATTTGACCGTTGTTCTGGACCGTGCCGGCCTTGCCTGGGAGCTGTTTGAACAGGTGGAGGAAAACCCCAGCCTGGAAACCGTTATGGCCGGAGCCGAGAAACTGAGGGAATGCGGCTGCGACTACCTGATCGGCATCGGCGGCGGCAGCCCCATGGACGCCGCGAAAGCCATCTCCCTGGCCGCGGCCAACGCTCTGGGACGGGACGAACTCTACCAGACGGACAAATTCAGATCCAGTTTCCCCTTGGTAGCCATCCCTACCACTGCGGGAACCGGCACGGAGGTAACCCAATACTCGGTGCTCACCAATGCCAAAACCGGCATCAAAGCTGGCTTTGGTCACGATCTGGCCTTTCCCCGGCTGGCGGTCTGCGATCCCCGTTACACCCTGAGCCTGGACCCCATAGTCACTCTCAACACCGCTCTGGATGCCCTATCCCACCTCCTTGAAGGCATCTATTCGAACAAACGCGATCCCCTGCTTTACCCCCTCATCCACAGCGGCGCCAAAGCCATTTTGTACCATCTGAAACCCGTTCTGGAAAATCCCGCGGATTTGAATGGCAGATCGGAACTGCTGCGCGCCTCGCTTTACGGAGGGATCACCATCGCCCAAACCAGCACCACTTTGCAGCATTCGCTCGGCTATCCGCTCACCACCACCCTCGGCCTGCCCCACGGGCTTAGCAATGCCATCGTGATGCGGCCCGTGCTGGATCTGTATTATCCCGCGCTGCAAGAGGAACTGGATGCCCTCTTTGCGGTCCTGGGCCTCGGCCGGTCAGAGTTTTACGCCTGGCTGGAGGATTTGCCTTTTGAAACCAGCCTGGATCTCTCCGCCGACTTCATCGAAAAAAGCGTGGGGGAGGTTCTGGGCAGCCGCAACATGGCGAACAATCCCTTCGAGATCAGCGCCGGGCAGATCAGAGACATCTACCGCGGCCTGCGCTGCCTTATCCCTCTCCTCTGAAATAGGCCGGCAGATCCCACTGCAGCAGGTGTTCGAGGGCTATGCCTTCACGCCAGTCCGCACCCGCGGGCAGTTCCTCCAAAATGGCGCGGCTCATGATCCCCACAGCCGCTTTCACGCAAGCCTCCAGCGGGTATCCGTTCACCCGCCCGGCCGCCAGCAGCGCCGAGAAGCAGTCTCCCGCTCCGGGATGGTGGCCTGGCTTAACCGCAAAGGGATGGGTGCTGAAGCTGTCCGTTTCCGCGTCGTAATGCCGCACTTCCAGCCTGTCCGCTGAACTTCCCGGAACGGAGGTTACCACTATCTGCTTGGGCCCCCTGGTGGCAATTGCCCGGCACCAATCCAAAACTCGCGCGGGGTCTGGTTCGGTCGCGGGATCTGCTCCGGCCAGCAAGGCCGCCTCGGTGAAATTGGGGGTGATGAGATCCGCTTTGGCTATCAGTTTCCGCATGGCCTGAACGAGATCTTCGTGAAAGCAGGAATAGATCCTGCCGTTGTCGCCCATCACAGGATCCACCAGCACCAGGGTGTCCTTTTGCCGCAGTTGGTCGATGATCCGGCCGACCAGTTCCGCCTGCCGGGCCGAGGCCAGAAAGCCGCTGCAGATGGCGTTGTAGCGCAGCCCCAGCTCTTTCCAGTGGGCGGCGAAGCCTTCCAGATGCTCGCTCAGGTCCGCCCAGCGGGGATCGGGAAAGTCTGTATTGGCGGAAAGGATAGCCGTGGGCAGGGCGCAAACCCTGATCCCCAGGCGGTACATGATGGGGATGAAGGCCATCAGCGAGGTGTGGCCGAATCCGGAGAGGTCATGGATCGCCAGGATCCTTTTGCTGGCTGTGTTCGTCATCTTCGTTTACCCCAGTCGGGTTGTTTTCTCCAGTTTGTGTTAAGCGGCGCTTTTGGTCAAGGGGAAAAATCCCGGCCCGGCGCGCCACCTCCGACTCCCAAAATCCGTCCCGCGAAAACCGGCCCTGCCCCAAACCCCCATCCCGTGCCAGACAGAGCGCCAGGCCGCCAAACTTGTGCTTGACACAAAAACGCCCTGCGGGGAATTGGCCTGATACGATAAAAAAGCATCACAGCAGGAGGATACCATGCTTGTACCCGATGATCTACACTATACCGAAAGCCATGAATGGGTGAGCGTTAAGGACGGCCTTGCCACCGTCGGCATCACCGATTTTGCCCAGCACGAATTGGGCGACATCGTCTTTCTGGAACTCCCGGAGATCGGAGCCAAAGTCTCCGCCGGCGAACCCTGCGGCATCATCGAAGCCGTTAAATCCGCCGAAGACCTGAACAGCCCCGTCAGCGGCAAGGTGGAGGAAAAAAACCAGGATGCCGAGGACAGCCCCGAGATCGTGAACAAATCGCCCTATGAAGATGGCTGGCTTTACCGCGTCCAGCTCAGCAACACCGACGAACTGGAAAACCTCCTCACCGCCCAGGAATACAGCAAACTCATAGAAGGCTGACCGGATCCGGCCACCCGTGATCACCAAAAACAAAAACTTTCTCATCATCCTCTCCGCCCCTTCCGGCGGAGGGAAAAGCACCATCCTCACTGAAGTGCTGAAAACAGGCTCCGGGATCGACTATTCCGTTTCCTACACCACCCGCCCGCCCCGTGGCCAGGAGCAAAACGGAGTTCATTACCATTTCGTGGATGAGGAAAGCTTTCTGCGCCGCCAAGCCGAAGGCGACTTTCTGGAAACCGCCCAGGTTTTCGGACGCTGGTACGGAACTTCAATCAGCTTCATTCAGAGCCGTTTGGCCGCCGGCCAGCACGTGATCATGGATATCGACGTCCAGGGCGCCGCCCAGATCAGCGCCACTGCAATACCCTACGTGAAGATCTTCATCGTGCCGCCCTCGATGGAGGTTTTGCGCCAACGCCTAATCGCCCGGGCCACGGATTCGCCAGACGAGATCGCCAAACGCCTCACCATCGCCCGCAAGGAACTTCAGTACATCCCCGCCTATGATTACCTGGTGGTGAACGACCAGCTCAGCGACGCCGTCGCGGACGTCCTGGCCATCGTCCGCGCCGAAGAAAACCGCGTCAGCCGATACCGGGAGCCCATCGCCGGCTTCCTCGAAAAGGAGAAACAAGCATGATCAATAAAAAGATCGAGAATTTCCTCGAAAAGACCGACCAAAACTACCTCTTCTGCCTTCTGGCCAAGCTGGAAGCCCAAAGGCTCAGCCAGCTCCCCGTCTATGTTCGCCAGCGCTTCCCGGAAAAGATAGCTGTCACTTCCATCAACCACGTGGCCGACAACGAAGTGCCGGATTATTTCGCCGAGATCGAAGAGGCGAACCTCTGGGCGGCTCAGCAGGCTTCGCCCTTTGCCGATGAAGACGCCGATAACGCCGGCGAGACCTTCGACGATTCGGAAGAACACATCGAAGAACTGATGCACGACAACCTCGAACGCTATGCCGATGACGAGGACGACGAGGAATTTGCCCTGGCCGACGACCAGGACGACGAGGAAGACTAAACCGCCTCGATGAGCCGCGCCCTGCTGCAACACCTGGAGCTGCTGCGCAACCTCGGCGTGAAAGAGCTTTACCGCGGCTCCAGTTCCCAGGCGGACCTGCTGCAAAGCCTCAGCCAGCGCTACTCCTCCTGCCAGAACTGCCCGCTGGGCGCCACCCGTAAAAATTTCGTCTATGGCGAGGGCAACCCCAATGCCCGCGCCATGCTGATCGGCGAAGCGCCGGGAGCCGAGGAAGACAGGACCGGCCATCCTTTTGTGGGCGAAGCCGGCAAACTGCTGGACAAGATGCTGGCCGCCATCGATCTCAGCCGCCAGGACATCTACATCTGCAACATCCTCAAATGCCGGCCTCCCAACAACCGCGATCCGGAATCCGCCGAACGCGAAGCCTGCCTGCCTTATCTGCTGGAACAGATCGACATCATTCAACCCCAATTGATCCTCATGCTGGGGCGCGTGGCCGCCCAAACCCTGCTGGAATCGCGCCTCACCCTGGAAAAACTACGCCAGTCCGTGCACAGTTTTCAAGGCATTCCCAGCTATGTGACCTACCACCCCGCCGCCTTGCTCCGTAACCCCCACTGGAAACGCCCCGCCTGGTCAGACCTGCAAAAATTCCGCGACCACTATCTCTCCCTCTGAGCATGAGATCCCTCCTTCTGCTGATATTGAGCCTGCTGGCGCTCCGCGCGGAAGGCCTCATCGCCGTTTGGGGCGACACCCAGGCCCATCCCCGCGTGCAGAGGGTTCTGGCCCGCTCCATGGCGGCCCGAGAACCCGATCTCGTGATCCACACCGGCGACCTCAGCGCCTCCGGCAGCCAGGCCGGTTACGATGGCTTTTTCGACCTCAGCGCCCCCCTCGCCGGGATCCCTCTCCGCCCTGCCAGAGGCAACCACGACGGGCTGGAGGAAATCTTTACCGGCGTTTTCGGCCTTGAAAGATCATATTACAGCCTGGCCCAGGACAGCCTCCACCTCATCTTCCTGGATTCCAACCTCGATCTGCTGCCTGGCTCCGCCCAATACAACTGGCTGGTGGAAGAACTGAACTCCAGCCCCAGCCTGCCCAGCATCATCGTTATCCACCATGGCCCCTTCAGCAGCGGCTACCACGGCGGTCACGGCGATCTCCAGCTTTTCCTGCCCGCCCT
>JAJBBF010000058.1 GCA_020532215.1 Candidatus Cloacimonadota bacterium | reverse complement strand
TCCGCGTGCAAATCGTGGGCGCGGATTCCGGCGAGATCTATTTCGAGGAGCCCGTGACCCCAGACCAGGCTTTCACCCTTTCCCACATATTGGACGAGCCGTTCCATGTGGTGGCCCTGGCCAATGTGGCGGGGGTTGAGCGCACCCTTTACGGCACTCCGGGCGGCCTGCTGATCCCGGCAGTTTTCACTCCTGCCGGCGGAGATACGGTTGAAACCGGCGCCATCACCCTCGAAGAGGTGCAGCCTCCGCGCTACCGGGATGTGGAGGCGCCCCAGCTGATCGGGGTCCACAATTGCTATCCGGTCTATCACCGTTTTTTCGTCTATCACTGGGACCACATCAACTGGCTCTACGAGGAGGGGGATTACCTCTACATCAAGCGCCACGAACGCTTTAACGACGCAGCCAACATCACCTTCGACTATGACGACGGCGTGATCTGGGACAAGATCAGCGGCATCGGACACAATGACGCCTGGCTGCGCACCGAGATCATGGATGACGACGGAACCCAGCGCGTGAGCATGTTCCGCTGCAAGATCGTGACAAACGCGCCCGACGGCTCGACAACCTACCGGTTGATCATCCAAACCAACACGGTGAACCAGCAGATAGTCTCCATCCGGATGCTGGACAACGGCTTGGAACGCCTCTACCACTATGGCGCGGGCTACGTTACTAAGGGCGAGACCGTGATCAGCAACATCCCGAATCCCTATCTGCAGGAAAGCAGCTGGTGGGTCTATCAGCCCTTCCTGCCGGTGTATCAGCCCACCAACCTCTGCGCAGACCAGGTGGAACACTACCTGGAAAGCCCCTGGGCCCTGACCCTCTACTGGCAGGCGCCGGTGGACGACGGTATCTTCAACTGGACCCACTACCGCGTTTACAACAACGGCGCGCTTATCTCTCAGGTGCCCTTCAGCCAAAACTTCTGGCATACCAACAACTTCGGCAACCAAACCACGCACCCGTTCACTGTCTGCGCCTATGACGGGCAAACCGAAAGCGCACCCACCAACGAACTTTGGGTGACTGCTGTGGCGGCGGAGGACCCGGTGGCCGTTCCCCCGATGCTGAGCGTCGGCCCCAATCCCGCTTCCATCGGGGCAAACGGCGGAGTGGAGGTCTGCATCAAAAGTACTGCTCCACTGGATGGCCAGTTGGGCATTTACAACCTGCGCGGACAACTGGTGAAAGCGGTGCCGGTGGCCTCAGAAGGTGATTTTGGCTGGCGCTGGGATCTGCGGGACGCGCGCGGAAGCCTCTGCTCCTCAGGGATATATCTATTCAAGCTGGAACTGGATGGACAGCCGGACCTACAGCGCAGGCTTGTGTTGATCAGATAGTTCATCCTGAAACAATGAGGCCCGGAACGCTTGACCAGCTTCCGGGCCTTAATTTTGGTCTGGGTTCGCGGCTATTCCCGGTCTTCTTCCACAGACCCGGTATCAGGCTCCGGGGCGGCGTCGGGATCGGGCAGCGTGGCAGCCAGGTCCAACAGCGGCAGCCAGTCCGGGTGGCCGGTCAGTTCCGGATCGTTCAATCCCTTGAGCATGGAGGTGCCGATGGTGCCCTTTTCCACCATCAGACGCAGGGCGGCAATGGTCTGGGCAAAGTCATCCTGGAAATAGTGGGCATTCACCAGCATGAACTGGATCTCGGGATCATCCATCCAGCCGGGGTTTCTCCCCACTTCCTCCACCACCTCGGCGTAGAGGCCATTCTCATATAGTGACAGGCAGTAAGCCTGGTTTGCCAGCTCGCCGATCTCGTCCTCGCCCAGTTCGCTGTTTTCTTCATCCAGGCGGACCTCGTAGGCCTTGATCCGCCGCAGCAGGTCCATGCGGCCTTTATCCAGCGCGATCTTGGCAAAGGTGGATCCCAGGGTTTCGCCCAAGCCGCTTTCAGTCAGCTTCTTGTAGGCCCGCAAGGCTTTGTCGTCGTCGTTGGCGTCCAGGTTCACCAAAAAGTAGCCGGCGGTGGCCAGATGGTTGTCCGGAAAGCGGAAATAATAGTTGCGCAGAAGCTGGGCATCGTCTTGCAGTGAGCTGCTCATCCTATCCCGGTTGGGATCGTCGCGGGGGCTGTCGCTGAAATACCGCAGATAGACCTCGGCGGCCAGGCTGTAACCGTGTTCCACTCTGGGATGGGAGGTAACCAGTGCCCGGGCCCGGGCCAGCTTGTCCAGATTGTCTGTTTGGGCGCGGGCCAGCAGATAGGCGTTCAGAGGGACCTCTGCCACCGGTTCCAGGATCCTTGTATAGGCATCCGCTGCCTGTTCCGGGTCAAAGGCCAGCCAGGCGTCCTGAAACTGCAGGGCGGTGGGGTGGTCGTTGTTTCCGTTCAGCAGGTCCACGGCTTTTTCAGCTTGCTCTTTGGCCAGATAGCTCATCGTGAGGGCGTAGATCACATACTGGTTTTCCCAGTACCAGGGGTCAGCGCCAAAATAGCCGATCACGGCGTCGTAATCCTTGGCCAGGTCATAGTGATAGTCTGCCAGATCGCCAGCCAGTTCGGCAATGCGATATTTGCTGTAGGCATCACCGTCGTTGGCCCGTAAAGCCTCTATCTGGCAGGCCAGCAGGGGATGGTATTGGGCTGGGGTGAACATCTGCCGCAGGCCGATGTCGTCGATCCAGGCGTCGCCGTTTTCCACCGCCTCGCGGAAGGCGAGCCTGGCCGCTTCCGGGTCCCCAGACAGCATCAGTTGATAAACTTGGGCCATCCGCGCGTAACCGTCATCAGGAAAACTGGCGGCATAATGGGCCAGCAAAGGCAGATCGCCCTGCAACTGCAGATGGATGGCGCTCTCGGGATCGCTGATCTCATCAGGGTCAAAATCCTGCACATAGGTGAGCAGCAGGGCGCGGTAAGCGCCGGCAAAACCGGGATTGGAGCCGATCAGCGCGAGGGCTTGGTCAAGCTTGGTCAGCGGATCGTCCTGCATTTGCAGCCGCAGATAGAGGTATTTGGGATTCGCCTGAGGCTCCAGGATCCTGGCCTCCAGCCAGGCCGCGCAACTATCCGGGCTAACGTTGTAACACATCCAGAAAGCGTGTTCCACCTCGTCCAGATCATCGTTTTCCCCGATGAATATTTCGGCCTCACGGGCAAATGCCGCCTCGTCCTCCGTCTGATAGAAGAGTTCCTGCAATTCTCCGATCGTCAGTGCCGCCGCCTGCCAGGCAAAAAATGCCGCCAGCGCGATCAAGATCAGCTTGCGAAAATTCATTTCATCCTCCCGAATGACTTTGTGATGATTGGATTCAGACGCGGCGGCGGTCTGAGAAATGTCAAGCTAAATCTGCCCGCAGGGATCTTTGCCCTCCACAACAGGCTTTTTTGCCAACCCCGGTTTCCGGCAAGGCAGGGAAACCCCTGGCTGCAAGCTATTCTCTGATCCTGAAAAAGGTGCCCCGCTCCATCTCAAGGCTTTCTATCTCCCCCGATTCCAAGAGGGTGCCCAGATATTTGTTCAGTTCGTTCTTGTGCAGGTCCAGGATCTGGCAGAGGTCGGTGTCCGTGGAAGGCCGGCGCTTGATGGTTTCCAGGATCTGGGTTTGGATATCGGTATTGAAGCTCTGGATCTTCTTGCGGGACTGGGGAATGGCCACGATATCCACCTTCAGGGGGGCAAAGTATTGGGCGATCTGGTTCAATCTGGCCCGGGGCATTGGCTGCACCCAGCTTTCGGTGCCCGGCCGGTCCAGGGTGTTCAGTTGCACGATGTCCGGCTTCAGCATCAGCAGGGTTTCCCGCAGCAGCGCGAGCTCGCTCTCAGTATCGTTAAGACCTTCCACCATAAATACTTCCATATATATCTTGCCCGGGAATTCCTGTCTTAGCTCTTTGAGGCCAGCAATGATCCTGGCGTTGTCCAGATCTTGATGGGGACGGTTCAGCTTCTGAAAAACGCTTTGCGAAACCGCGTCCAGGTCCGGCAGGAGCACATCCGCTCGCATCACTTCCTGGCGCAGCGATATATCCCAAAACAGAGTGCCGTTGGTGAGAATGGCTACTTTGTAACGGGGATAGTTGGCTTTGATATGGTTTATGACCTTGCCCAAACCGCTGTTCAGAGTGGGCTCACCCTGCCCGGAAAAGGTGATGAAATCCAGTTCCGGATCCTGCCTCAGATATTCGTCCAATTCAGCTATCACGGCATCGATGGGCACATATTCCTTGCGCTCGAGGGTCAGCAGGGTGGTCCTGCCCACTTCGCAATATACGCAGTTCAGGGTGCAAACCTTGTGCGGAACGAGGTCCACGCCCAGGGATATGCCCAGTCTGCGCGAGGGTACGGGACCGAAGAGATATTTCACGACCAACTCCTTATTAATGATCTTTCAACCGGCTGCCATCCGGTAAAAGATTGTCTGAATGCGGAATACCGCGGGATTCGAGTTCATAGCGTTGGCAGTTCTGCCAGTTTCCCAGGCAGTATTCATCCGTCCAGCGGAAAGGAATGGCCCGGTTCAGGGTGAACGCGCGCATCGGACAGCAGCTGAACCACTTGCAGGGTTCAAGTTGAAACACGCGGCGGTATTTCTTCACCGCGCCAGACCAAAATTCGGGGTGGTGGATCAGGGAACTGGGATGTGAAAGCGGCATCACGGTGAAATCCTTGCCAACAAAGGCCCTGCCGATCAGGGAGGGGTATTCCGCTTTGGTGAAAAGGCCCAGCTGGCGGGATTCGAAGATGTACTTGGTGGCAAAATAGCCCAAAGGCGCCACGATCCGGGGTCTGATCTCTGCCAGTTCGCGTTCCAGATAGAGCGAACAGGAGAGGATCTCAGCCTGTTTGGGACGGCGGTTTTGGGGTAATCTGCACTTCAGGAGGTTGCTGATATACAGGTTCGCCTTATCTGCCCCGGCCTGGTCCAGCAGTTCCCAGAAAATTTTCCCGGATGGCCCCACGAACATTTTATCGGCAGCGTCTTCCTCTTCGCCGGGGGCCTGGGCGATCAGGAATATCTCGCTGCTCAGGCTGCCCTCGCCCAAGATCACATGGGTTCGGGTTTTCCACAGTGGGCAAAGCCGGCAGTCTTCAATCCCGGGGAGCTTCATTTGCCGCTCATAATCAAAGAGGAGACAGCTTGCGCCGCCTCCTCGGATTGGGGACGCGGATCACCGCGTCTGGGATAATCAGTCCTTGTCGTCTTTGGCCAGCTGCTCGTTCAGCCACTGCAGTTGTTTCTCCAGTTCGGCTTTCTGCGCTTGCAGGTCTTCCTTGCTGTAATTAAAGACGGGTTCGGGATAGTCGTAGGCGGCGCCGTAATTTCCGGCACGGAAGCGGTATCCGCAGCCGCGGCCAAAGCCGCGCCCGAAACCACCACCCCAGCCGCGGCCAAAACCGCGTCCAAAGCCGCGCCGGAGCGCTACTCCGTCAAATCTTCCGCACGGGCCTAACCCTCTTCCGGGGCGTCCGTCGCCGAAGGGTCCTGTTCCATCGTATCCAGGCATTGTTACCTCCTGTCTCTTGGTTTTTTGCTTAGAAAATATCTGATGGCTTCCACCAACAGGGCGATCCCGGTGTTGGCGTAGCCGCGGTTGTCCAAATTCTTTTCGCTTCCCTGAAGCTGTGTCGTGCGGCGGGAATTGCCGCAATTACCCAGTCCCCTACCCTGGCGGCCATCTCCGTATGGTCCTGTTCCATCACGATTTGGCATCATATCCTCCTTGGAATGTTGCGTTTATGGGTCCAATAACTTCATCCACTATCTCGCCTCCCCGGGCATCTCATTTTCGCCGGGAGTAGAAATACTGATCACTTTATGTCGTTTGTTCCTGAATAGCAAGCTGGCAAAGCCTTTTGATCTCTATGACGAAAGCATTCAAATGAACATATGTTCAAAATACCTGGAGCCGCTTATCTTGTCAATGTTTATTTTTGGCAAAATCTGAACAGACCGGGAGGAAGGTATTTAGCTTAGGCTTTGGTTCCACGCAGATAACTTCAACTGGAGGTTCCATCCATTGCCTGCCCTCACCGAAAACTACAAATACAACCACCAGACTTCATATGTTCAAGTCTGACATAACAATGATGCCCATCAATCCCGCGCGGTCAAGAAAACCATTGACAGGGGAAGGCCGGTAACCTTTTGTGAAATTGTTAAATAAATATCCATAAAGCCTGGAGCTGATGATGAAGAAAGCATTGCTGCCATCCGTTTTAATCCTGCTTGCCCTGTCACTGCAAGCTGTCCCAAACACCTGGTCCGAATTCCAAAGGGATCTGGGCATCCAGGCAGCCCAATTCAAGGAATTGCCTGAATACCAGGCCCCGCAGCCAAGAGAAACCCGCAGCTACGAGGTTGGAGACACCCAAACCTTCTGGAGTTGGAATCTTTCCATAATGCCGCCCTCCTGGATCCAGACCCCTGCGACCTGCCGCGCCGTAGGCGCACATTGCTACTTGTTTGTAGCTGATTCCGAGTGGAACCTGCACATGGACCAGACAGACGTGGACGCGGTGATGTTTCGTCTGGAGCAAAGCACCGTTAACGATCCGACCCGCGGCGCGATCGAAATGGACATCGACCTTTTCGGTCCGATACCGGATGAGATTGACAACGATCCCCGGCTGATCGTCTTCTACTCCGCGCTCGGCTCTTTTCAGGGCACCTCTTTCGACGGTTATTTCAGCCCCTACAACCAGGTTACCGAAGCCCAGGCCCAGCAGAT
>JAJBBF010000092.1 GCA_020532215.1 Candidatus Cloacimonadota bacterium | reverse complement strand
TGCCAAGTGATCAGGATCTGCCTGCAACGCGTCACCCACTACAACAAGTCACCATATAGAGCCGATCTGACCGAACCATGGCAAATGAAAATCAGGCTGGTATAAAAAATGGGGGAATGCCAGGCGGTTATTTCCTTGACAAAGCACCGGGCCGGATCGGATGAGACCCCATGAAGAAAATTGCGATCAAAGTTGATGCCTCCTTGTTCCCAGACGCCCTGCGAGCCTATCTGAATGGAGCCCGTTGCCACGACAGCAGTTGTTCTGAGGCAGTTCGAACGATATTCATCGATGGCCCCGTGCGGGCTTATCTGAAGATAAACAAGCAAGGCAGCTTGGTGCGTGAGATGAAAATGATCCGTTTCATGCACCATCACGGGCTGGCTCCCGGGGTGCTGGAATATGTCTCCGAAAATGGCCTTGATTACCTCCTGACCGTTGCCCTTGCTGGTGAAGACGGAATCTGGGAGGGGCATCTGAGCTCTCCTGGCAGGTTGGCCGGGGCGATGGGTGAATACCTGCGCTTGATCCATAATCTTCCGGTGGCGGGCTGTCCATACACCGGTCGGTCGATTGAGATGTATACGCAAAGCCGACATAACATCAATAGGGGTTATGCAGACCGGCAGATCATCCCTGAGGATTTAGCGTTGGCTGCGAAGAAACTGGATTCATTGCGAGGTCTTGCTCAGGACAATGTAGTGATCCACGGAGATTACTGCCTGCCCAATATCATCATGCGAGATTTTGAGTTGTCTGGTTTTGTGGACTTGGGAACCGGAGGAGTTGGCGATCGGCATTATGACCTGTTTTGGGGTATATGGACCTTGCGCTACAACCTGAAGACCGATACTTACAGAGATACCTTCCTGGATGCCTACGGAAGAATGGATATCGATAATGACAGAATGGAACTATGCAGGCTGTTGGCAGGATTTACGGAATGAAGCATAAGTAACAATATTGAGTGTTTATTTGCATATAGTATCACTCTCGTTGCATATTGTCCGAGTCTGTGAGTCGAAACCCTTTATTCACATCTGCGATCAATACGGCTACCAAACAGGGAAAACCAATTAATGCTTGACAAAATCAGAACACGGAGCAATGGGTTGTTCAATGTCCACGCCTACCGGAATTTCCGGGTGATGGCAATATCATCAGCCACAGGAGACCAAAGATGAAACCCAAATCAATCCTCATCGCTTTGTTGCTAACCCTTTCCTGTCTCGCCGGCGGGATCACGCTCTGCCCGGACACCGGCGAGGAGATCCCGGCGCACACCAGGTTCAATCCCTATTACCAACCCTCCGCTCTCGAGGCTTTGGAATCCGGGCGCGGCGTTAATGAATGGACCGGCTCCGGCCCCTGGGGCGGGAACGTCCGCGGGCTGGTAACCGATCCCGCCAATCCACAGCGCGTTTTGGCAGCCTGCGGATCCAGCCTCACAGCGGTGGAGGGCGGAGTTTACCTGAGCCTGGACGGCGGCCTCAACTGGCAGGCAACCACTCTGCCCCGCAAGCAGTATAACGCAGTGGCGGTCTCCGAATCGCAACCAGGCGTTTTTTACGCCGGAGCGCGGAACGGTCTCTACAAAAGCGTCGATAACGGAGTTACCTGGGATCTGGCGGCCCTGTCCACCGCTTACATCCTCGGCGTGGGGGTGAAAGCCAACGACGGCAACACCATTGTGGTGGGAAAATCCGGCAACACCGGGATCGTTGTCTCCACGGACGGCGGCAACAATTTTGTCCAAGTGGGGCTGAACGGCGGTTTCATGCGGATGTTCAGCTACTCCGCTGTCAATCCCGGGCGGATGTTCGTGGTGATGGGCAGCGCGGCCAGCTCTGTGATGACCAGTATCGACAATGGCCAGTCCTGGACGCCCTGGGGCCCCGCCGGCGACGGCTGGGGCATGTACAATTCGCCCACGGACAGCCTGTTTTGCCTGATCGCCCATGCCAACGGCATCTATCGCACCACCGATGGCGGCGCGAACTGGATCCTCGCCACTGGCGGCACTTTCCGCAGCGTGACTGGATACAACGGCCTTTATTACGCCACCTCGAACTCCGGGGGTGTGATGAAGAGCAATGACCAGGGCCAAACCTGGTCACCCGTCTCGCCCCAGGTGCCGCAATCCAACTGGCAGTCTGCCACGGCGTCCGGAGCCGGTGCCCTGCTGGGGCATTGGGGCGGGATTTTCCGCGCCACCGGTTTCAACGATCCCGTGGTGGCTTCCCACACCGGGCTGAACCTCGCCCTGGTGCACGGCCTGGCCTATTATTCGGACACCAACGAACTTTGGGGTGGAACCGAAGGCAGCGGCCTTTACCGCAGCACCGATGGCGGCGTTTCCTGGCAGCAGATGGTGAACGGGCTGAACAACTGGATGGTCTATGAACTTGCCCCCACTAACCACCAATATTACCAATCCGGCCGGATGCTGGCGGGCACCCTGGACGGGGCTTATACATCCACGGACGGAGGCCAGACCTGGAGCTTTGTCTATTACCAGGGAACCCAGGTTTCGGCCTGCGAAGTGCATCCCACCGATCCAAACAAGTTCTGGCTGGGCTCGGCCATGGGCGAAATCCGCTACACCGATGACGGTGGCCAGTCCTGGACCGTTGCCACCGGCGGGATGTGGGGCTTTGCCCCCAGACTGAAGCTGGGACGCGGACCCGCGGGTAATCTGCGCATTTTCTTGTCCTATCAGGGCAACGCCACCGCGGTCTGGTATTCCGACGACGGCATCGCCTTCACAGCCGGAACGGGCATGGAAGGCACCACCTATCAGCCCATGGTGGCCGTCCGGCCGCAGCTTGGCACCCAGCCCCAGATCATTTATGCTTCCTCCAATTCCGGCGTTTACAAATCCACCGACGGCGGCGCGAGCTACACTCTGGCGAGCATGCCGGGCTTCAGTTGGAGCGTTTTGAGCGGACCCGGCCAGCAGGTGATCTCCGGCAAGGACAACGGCCTCAGCTACAGCACGGACGAGGGCGCCACCTCCACCTCCCTCACCCAGAACCTGGAAGCGAGCGCCAACATCTGGCAGATGGTCTGGGGAACCAGCACCAACCAGGTTTACATTGCCATGCGTACCCGGGGCGTGATGGAAAACCGCTTCAGCGCCACCGACTACGGCTTCCCCGCAGACCTCACAGCCATCCCCGACGATCAGGCTGTGATCCTTACCTGGACCCCCGTTTCGCAACAGCCGGCTCCAACTGCCTATTGCATCTGGCGCGACGGCTATCCCCTGGCCCAGGTGCCGGCGGGTCTTTCCACCTTCACGGATTCCGGCCTGCTCAACGGCCAGGACTACAAATACTTCGTCTCCGCCGTCTATGCCGATCACATCCAAACCTCGCCCACCCAGATCGTCACCGCCGTGCCGGCCGTTCCCGATCATCAGGCTCCCACCGACCTTGCCGCCACCGTGTACATGATGGACGTCATTCTCACCTGGACCCAGCCTTCAGCCCCCTATCTAACGGGATACCTGATCCAGCGCGACGGGGAGGCTATCGCAACGCTGACAAACCCAGCGGCTGACAACTACATAGATACCAACCTTGCCAACGGCGTCTACACCTATTCCGTGATCGCCCTCTATCCCACGGGGCAGTCCGAACCGGCCACAACCGATGCTACGGTGGATTATGTTTACGCTGATGATCCCGGCACCCCGGCGCTTGTCACCGGCTTGCGGGGGATTTTCCCCAACCCCTTCAATCCCCAAACCTCCGTGAGTTTTTCCCTCAAGGATGCCGCGCCGGTATCCATCACCATCTACGACCCCCGGGGCCGCAAAGTGAGAACCCTCGCCGCGCGCGAATTCTCCTCCGGCCAGCACAGCCTGGCTTGGGACGGCAAAGACGACTCCGGCCAGCCTTTGGCCAGCGGAGTGTATTTCTGCCGGATGAACTCCACCGGCTACACCGGCAGCCGGAAAATGCTGCTGCTAAAGTAAACTCCCAACCCTGCCATATTCATCACCCCGGGTTCACCGCCCGGGGTTTTTTGCAGATGGCATTGGCGTTTACATCCCTGAATTTGTTTGGGGAAAAAGAGAAAAAGGAACAAGTCGGTTTAATGTGAAATGGTGAAAAGGTGAAAGTCTAAGGGATGGAACTCTGCGCCATCCGCGTTCCCATTGTTTCTTACCGATTATCCCTGTTTCCGCGCTTTTCCTCGACCTATTCTATTTCCTCATCTGCGCGATCTGCGAGCCCAAAAACAGGATAGGCAAGCACCTTGCCGATCACATCCCTGCTTTCCCTCAGTCCTGGGATCAACATCCAATCGTGAAACATCCCAGGGTATTCGTAAAACCTGATACCGATCCCCTGTTCATCCATCATCTGCCTGAACTTCAGGGCGTCCGCGTGCAGAACGTCGTGGGTGCCGGTAAAGATCGCTATCCTGCCCAAACCGGCCGGATCGCCATAGATCGGGCTCAACCGGAAATCCGTGGCCTCAAGGTCGCCGGCGAAGGCTTTCCCCGCGGTCTTCAGCTCTCTGACGCTCAGGATTTTGTCCTTCCGGTCGAATCTGGCCAGATCGGGGTTGCTCATCGTTACATCCAGCCAGGGGGAAAAGAGGATGATCTCTTCCGGTTGCCGGCCGCCCTCATTCCTGAGTTTCTGCGCAAAACCCAGGGCCAGTCCGCCGCCAGCCGAATCACCCATGAAAACAAGGGATTTGGAGGGATTTTCCGCGATCAGCCTGGCAAAGGCCGCTTCGAGGAACTCGTATGCGTTCTCACAACAAGCTGCCGGGGCCAGCGGGTAATCCGGAACGATGAAAGTGGCTCCGGTGCTTTGCAGGAGTTTTTCCACCAGACGCCAGTGCATCCTGCTGAGATTGGCAAAATACGCGCCACCATGCAGGAACAGCACCAAAGTCCCGGATCTGCCGTTTTTGGGGGAAAGCGTCCAAACCCGGCGTTGGCGGTAGATGGATACTTTCACTTCGCAGGTCTGCGCAAGCGATCCCGGAATGCCTGCCGCCTTCATGCCGCTTTTGCGGTTGATGAGTGTTTTCAGGATCACTCTCTTCATCCCGGTCAAGCCCAGGAATAGCTGGATACACCTGGCTCCCGGGCCGGGATCGGCCTGATGCCGGTAACTGCCGCCAGCTTCAATTTGCTGATTGTCTTTTGCGGAACGGTCAGTTTCCATCTCAGCCCTTTCCCTCAACCGCGCTCAATCTAGAGTTGCAGCCACTTTGAACGCTTGTCGCGCTGCTGGCCTGTGCCGTTGTAAAATTTTTCCTTATGTCCATCTTTATCCGCTGTGTAAATTCTCTGATACACAAGAAACAATAAGCGCCGGACCGGGCTGCGCAAACTTGAAAAGTCGCCCGGAAACAATGCAAATCCCTTCATGGATCGCTACCCCGAAATCGGAAACTCCACATCAAAATCCGGTTTGGCTCCTGCTATCATTACGGGATAAATACGGGATCAATACGGATTTCATCCGTATTGATCCCGTATTTATCCCGTAATGATAATGGGAGCGGGCTGGATTTCAAAAACATTATACTCTGGGTTGCACTTCTGGTTTGATCATCTGCATTTAGGCATTAAAGCTGTCTTAGTGGGATAAAGAATGTAAGCAGTTAAGGAGTAAGCAATTGAATTATCTGAACGGCATAAATATACCCGATAATATCTATTGCGAACCGCGATCATAAATGGAGCGGGCAACGGGACTCGGACCCGCGACCCGCAGCTTGGGAAGCTGCTGCTCTACCAACTGAGCTATGCCCGCTCACAGGGAACACAAATCAAGACAGGGGGGTGTTTGTCAATACAATTCTGCCGGGGGATGGGGTTGTCCACAAATTAAACAAATTTGCACAAATTGAATCTGATGACGTGGTTGGGGTGTGTTCTGTCCACGAATTCCACGAATTACACAAATTGGGTTTGAACGTGAAAGGGTGGAAGTGTGCAAGGGTGTAACAGTGTTACGGGCCGTTTCATCGGAAGGCCCGGCACCTGCGTCATCCCGGGAAGCGTGCGCCAGCACGCGGGGACCCGGGATCCAGGCCCTTGGGGTAATGTCCTGGGAAGGGGTCTTTGCAGGCTTCGCCTGAAAAGCCACGCATTGTGCGTCATGTCGTTTTGGTTTGACCGTCTGGATTCCGGGGCCCCCACAGCACCCCACGGTCACGCTGCGCTCGTCCGCGAGGACCCCGCCTCCCCGGAATGACACTCCGGGGTGGGGTGGGGGATGTTTGAATCCGTAAATTTGTATTTATTGTATCTGAGCAGACCTACTGAAGTCGATGCTCGCTGGCTCGCTAGAATCCAGCAAGGCTGGACGCCAGCGGTATCATTCCCATTCGATGGTGGCCGGGGGTTTGGAGCTGATGTCGTAAACCACGCGGTTGACGCCGCGGACCTCGTTGATGACGCGGCTGGAGACGTGTTTCAGAAAGGCGGGGGGAAGTTCGGTCCAGTCGGCGGTCATGCCATCCACAGAATTGACGGCGCGGAGGGCGCAGACGTTTTCGTAGGTGCGTTCGTCGCCCATCACGCCCACGCTGCGGATGGGGAGGAGCACGGCGAAGGCCTGCCAGGTGCTGTCGTAGAGGCCCCAGGCGCGCAGTTCGCTGATGAAGATCTCGTCGATGGCCTGGAGGCAGCTGACGCGGGCGGCGTCCACGGCCCCGATGATGCGCACGGCCAGTCCGGGCCCGGGAAAGGGATGGCGGCTGATGAGG
>JAJBBF010000094.1 GCA_020532215.1 Candidatus Cloacimonadota bacterium | reverse complement strand
CCCCGGGGAGCCCCCCCCCTTTGCCCCTTTCCCCCCCTCCCCTGAGCGGCGGGGGCGGGGGGGGGGTGTCCCGGTGTAGTTCTGGTTGGGTTGGGTTGTGGTCACATTGGTGTAGGACCTGTTGGGCGGGTCGAAGGTGTAGCCGGTTTTGGACGGTGTCACGGTTCCCGACCAGCCTGAAGTAATCGTCTTGGTATAAAAACCGTTACCATCTGTGGTGACGCTTCCCCCATTGTTGCTAAAGGTCATGGTTACGCCGGAGATCGCCACGTTGGTGGGGGTTTTAACATACCCTGAGATTACCGGGCTGCTGATTAATGCTCCCGTGTAGTTATCTGTTCGATCAGAAGTTACATTATTATAGTCGACATATTCTGGGGAAAACGTATAACCCGTTTTGGTTGGCGTAGCCCTGCCAGACCATCCGTAAGCAACTGGTTCGTTGTAATATCCAGTTGAGGGAGTATTCTCACTTCCTTCTCCGTTATTAAAATCTATATCAACATCTGCAATGCCTGCGCTGTTGCCATCCCTGACATACCCTTCAATGGTAACATCATCAGCCAAAAAATTCTGATTGTCTACATCGCTGGTGGCATTTGTGATAGAAATCGAAGCTGGGTAACATGCTATGGATGGTGTTATTGTGCCTGACCATCCATATGGCACGTTTTCATGATAATAGCCATATGAGTTTGTGTCGTCAGAACCACCGTTATTGCTCAATACCACACTGATATTGTCAACTCCATCATCTAAACTGTTTGTTACATAACCACTGATTTCTACATCACCACCAGGAGTTGTGGCGTCTACGATCGTTACAGTTGGCCAATTTCCCGCTGCGTTATAGGCCAAAACGAAGTAATAGTAATGTGTGCCTGGATCCAAGCCAGTATCGTGGCATATTTCAACATTTGCACCAACACTCTCCACCAAATAATACGTACCAATATGCTGCAGCCCTCGATATACCGCAAAGCCGCTTTCATTATTGGAAGTATCATTCCAAGTGATATCTATCGCACTAGAAGATATGGCTTCTGCGTGCTCACCGGTGGGTTCAGAAGGAAAGGTCGGGGAAATTCCGATCGTCGCCCTCTGATAGCTGTTCCAGCTATAACCTCCAGCATTCAGGGCAGACAATTGAAAATAGCCGTTTTGACTTCCATTCCATCCCCAATTTACATGAAACGACGTAGTGCCTTGCAAACCGTCAACCACAAATGTATGGCCATCAGGCGGATCCCAGCCGCTATAAATAACAGGTCGTCCGGCGTTCATCTCGTTTCTTATTAGCTGATTCCATCCACTCTCAGTGTACGAAGATCTTTGGACGTCCTGTGCTGTAGTGCTGTATCTGAAAATGGATTCCAGCGCAGATGGAACATCAGACGGATAAGCACCTGAGCCACTTGGGCCATAATCCATTTCTACTGACACACCCGCATGGAATGATATTTTTGCTACATCTGTATCATGGCTGTTGATAGAATTTGGCATGCCATTGTAATAGTAAGTTCCATTACTAAAATTCGCGCTGATAATACCATAAACTGGATGAATGTAGCTGTGGCTACCAATTCCCCACTGAGGACAACGCCAGTATTTCATCACCTGCGCCATAGCTGTGGCTACACAACCAACCAATGCGTGCCCCCCGGGGCCCTGAGTATCAGATGGGCATTGCGCGTTATAGTAAGTACCCTGACCCCATGTAGTTTCCAGAAGAGGGTCGACATCTCTAGTGCCATCTCCAATATTGGGGACCAGCCCCTCTGATATTGAAACATGTTGTCCTTCGTCCCATACTCTGTCTATCTTTGTTGATATTACAGTACTTTTATCCGACACCCTGGGCAAAAAATCTTCTGCCAGATAATGCTCCCATTCTTGCATGATTGATTCATCAACTTCTATTTCATGATCTACCGCATATCTTATTTGATCAGCCACATATTCCACCCAATCCAGCGCCGCAGGGTTAACGTTGGGATATTCGAAATCTCCTTCCAAAGAATACGCAAGTACCGGATAAGCTTTTTGCTCACCGGAGACAATCAGCCATCCATGGGGTGCCAAAGACATGATATAGATTATGTTACTTTCATTATGCTCAATCGTGCCAGTTATTCTGTCAATTACCAACTGCTGGTCAGCAGCTATTTCGGACAGTAACTTCTCTCCGATCTGCTTTGCTAAATCAGCATTAATTCCACCAAAAATCATGGCATTCACTAACAATGCAAATGTCATAAGAAATAATTTTTTCATTTTAACCTCACATATTCTTAATATATTATTTATGTTATCTGTGTCTATCATGCAACTAGCGCCGAATCTTTTGATTGATGAGTAGTTATAGTGATAGCATTTCAATCAGGAAATCCTACAGCTTGGAAACAAACATGTTTATTGGATATAACCTGTCTATCATACAGACACATGGATGAAATAATTCAAACTGATCAATAGCTTTGACAATATTACAGCTTTTTAACCACAAAACACCTCTATAGTCATCTTGCTGCAGGAGACCAAAGCATTGTTGTATAGCAAAAATTGTAGCCATTACACCTCCTTTTAGGTTTGGTTTGGATCGCTTGGTGACATTTGGGCTGAAGTAACTCGAATCTCATTAGTACCTTAAATGATCATATTTCTTTCTCATCAGTTCAAGCATATTTTCATCCAAATGCGCTGTTTTCGTATTTCCTTGATAGATAATATGTTACACTTTCTAGGAATCTAGGGTGTGTGGTGATTATTACCACGGCATATAAGACATATCCTGCCAATATCGTGCATATCTCTATGTGTAAGAGTTGACTAGAATCTGTGGTAGAAATTACCACGTAGCGTGGTGAATTCTACCACGCATAGCACACTTCTCAGTACCTTCATTAAGGAATGAGCGGCAAAACCCCCAAGCATAATTGGTCGAAAAACTCCAGCCTTTGGTCACTCTCTATTTACCAATGGACATTTCCCCGTAACATATCTGAAACTGGAGACATATTTTCCTTTAGTTGTTTAGATCACCACATCCCCGTAGGTCATGAGTTCCTCCAGATCGACCCGAGCCACCACCAGTTTCACCGGCACACGTAGCGGCAGACCCTCCTCGCAGCGAAGCACCAGCCGTTTTTCCCAGCGACTGAGCTCCAGCAGGTAGCCCTGTTTTACCCGGCGCAGCAGGACGGCATCCAGCGGCTCGCCCAGGTGTTTCTGCTCCAGCCAGCGCAGCAGCCAGTGGCGTTCGCTGCGGTGGGCTACCATGCGCAGCAGCCGCAGGCGTTTTTCGATGTGCAGGATCAGTTCGCCCAGCTGATCGCGGCTGAAAGTAGGTTCAACGCCTGCCAGCAGGGCGGAAAACTGGGCTTGGTTGACGATATCGGTGAAGCGCCGGATGGGCGAAGTGGCGTGCAAATAGGCCTGGGCGCCAACTCCGGAGTGGAATCTGGCCTCGGTGGAGAGGTAGGCCTGGATGCCGAAATTTTCCTCATCTTCGTCCTCGGAAAACTGGGTCACGTTGCGGTAGATCAGCGGCAGGGAGCTCTGGCAGGCGCGTTCGGCCAGCAGCCGGTTGTAGAGGATCATCAGCTCCTCGATGATGAAACGCGCCGGGCTGAGGTCATCCACCCGCCGCATCACAACCTCGTCCTCCTTCACCTGCAGATTCCAGCTGTAGCGCGGCTTACGCTCCTCGCCCTCCCCCACCCTGGCGTCGTGCAGTTTGCGGCAAAGATCCAGCAGCGGCGAGCGCTCTTCCTCGCGCAACTGCCTGTCAACAGTTTCATAGCTCAAATTTTTCGTGACCCGCAGCCAGCCGCGCTTCCAAGCAAATCCGCGGATCCGCGCCTCCCGGTCCAGCTCCGCGAACAGCGAAAGCACCGGCCGCAGCTGGTTCTGATGCAGGCTGAAAGCGTCTTCGGAAAGCTCCGCCGGCAACAGCGGAATGGTTTGGGGAGGAAGATAGAGCGAGGCCACCCGGTCCCGGGCAACCTGCCAAAGCCCGCTCCGCAGAGGGATGCGGCTCGCGACGTCGCTGATATGCACACCCAACCGCCAACCCGTTTCAGTTTCCTCCCAAGAGATGGCGTCGTCGCGGTCGGCGGAATCCTCCGCGTCGATGCTGAACGCCTTGCAATCCAGGATCTCGGAAGACGCCGGAGCAACAGCCTGAGCGGCCAACCCGGCAGCAAAGGCCACGGGGATCCCGCTGGCGGCGGCGATGGGATCGGTCTGCGCGGAAATATCGCCCAAAGCCAGGCGCAGAGAGCGGATAGCGGTTTCCAGGCTTGACCCGCCGGATCGCAGCACCCGGGCCAGGTCCTTCGGTTCGTTGTCCAGCAGCAATCCGCGCAGTTCGCTGGCAAGCTGCCGGCGAAACTCCTCTTCCCCGCCGAGCTTTGCTGCGCTTGGTCCGGTCGATGTTTCTTCATCCGCGGCACCGATCCGCTCCAACCACCCAGCCACATCTTCCAGATAGCGCGCGCGGGCTGCTTCCTCTTCTTTCAGTGCCAGGTAAAGCGATATTTCTTCTTCGCTGCGCAGCCGCCACAGCCCTTTTTTCAGCAGATAGCGGTCCTCCCGCTGCCTCAGATGCCGATACAGGGCAAACCTGGCTGCGTCATCAGAGCTTCCGGCAGCCTGAACCGCCTCCGCGAAAGTGAAAGGTTGGTAAAGCCGGGAAAGACGGGTCCAAATGTCCTGCTGGTCGAGTTTGGCAAAGGCCTCATCCAGATCCCGGTCGAAAGCTGTTAGCGACTGCGGTTCAGGGGGCGGATATGTTTGATCTGAACCCAGCACAAAGCGCTCCGGGGCAAGGGTTTGGGTGTTGCCATCCCTATCCAGCACCCGCCAGCGGTTTCCTTCCGGCGCGGCCAGAATGCCCAGGCAAAGCCTGGCCTGATGGTAGAAATAAACGATGGTACCCGCTGCGTACGTGGCCATAAATTCCTTTAAAAATGGCGCCCCAAGGATGATTCGAACATCCGACCAACGGTTTAGGAAACCGCTGCTCTATCCCCTGAGCTACTGGGGCGCGACTTCACAGGCTAAATTTCCGGGAGGCCTGATTTTGTCAAGTTTTGCATTGACAAAAGCCCTGCCCCGCAGGAAAAGGATTTTTCATTTTTGACCACGAAAAGGAAATACTGATGAAGTTAGCAGTTGTTGGCGCCACCGGTGAAGTGGGCCGCATGATGATGACCTGCCTCGAGGAATTTGCCGTTCCCGTGGCTTCCCTGGAGCTCTTCGCCTCCGCGCGTTCGGCCGGGGAAACCCTCTATTTTGGCGACACCGCTCTTACAGTGCGGGAACTCGACGCAGCGGGTATGCGGGAAAATTTTGACTATGTGCTCTTTTCCGCCGGAGCGGGAGTGGCCCGTGAATTCGCGCCCATCGCCGCTGCCAGCGGTTCCGTGGTGATCGACAATTCCTCCGGATTCCGCCAGGACGCGGATATTCCGCTGGTGGTGCCGGAGATCAACGGAAGCCTTTTGCAGGGATACCGGGGCATAGTTGCCAATCCCAACTGCACCACCATCCAGATGGTGCTGCCGCTGGCGGTGCTGGACCGCCTGTTCGGACTCACCAAACTGGTGGTCAGCACCTACCAGTCCGTTTCCGGAAGCGGCCACAAAGGCGTGGCAACCCTTCAGGACCAGCGCGCTGGCGGCTCCGGGAAAGGCATTTATCCCGACATCATCGATCTCAACGTGATCCCCCAGATCGGCGCTTTTGCCGACAACGGCTATTCCCAGGAAGAGGAAAAGATCCATTTCGAAACCCGCAAGATCCTGGATCTGCCTGATCTGGAAGCCTGCGCCACCACGGTGCGCGTGCCCGTTTATTACGGCCACAGCGAAAGCATCTACGCGGAATTCGCCTCCGAGGCCGATCTGGCCCTGGCCGCGCGCGAACTCAAACACGCCGAATCTATAGCTTTTGAAGAAAACACCTATATCACCCCGTGCGACCTGGGTTCCTCAAATGACAGCCACGTCTGCCGCCTGCGCCGTGGACCCGGCCAAAACTCCCTCTGCTTCTGGAATGTGGGCCACAACGTCCGCCTCGGGGCCGCCACCAACGCGGTCCGCATCCTGCTCAAACACGCCCAACTGGCAGGCCGGATATGAACCTCAGCGCCATCCGCCGCGAGTTGCACCGGAATCCCGAACTGGCTTTCCGGGAGAAAAAGACCAAACAGACGATCCTGACCCAGCTTAGCGGGATCGCCGGCATCAGGATCCACGAATTCCAAACCAGCACTGGCCTCCTGGTGGAATACAGCCAGGGCCAGGGACCTTATAAGCTTTTCCGCGCCGACATGGACGCCCTGCCGGTAACGGAAAACACCGGCTGCGATTTTTCCTCCCAAATCCCGGGATTGATGCACGCTTGCGGCCACGATATCCACATGACGGTGCTTCTGGGCCTGATCGAGCGGGTCGTTGCAGAGGGCATTCCGCGCAACCTGCTCTTTCTCTTCCAACCCGCCGAAGAGGGCGAAGGCGGCGCGCAGAGCGTGATCGCCGAAGGCTTGATCCAAAAGTTCGACGTGGAGGCGGCCTTCGCGCTGCACGTGGCCAGCGGAATGCCGCTGGGAACAGTGGCCAGCCGCTCCGGCGTGTTTTTCGGCGTGCCTCAGGAATTCGACGTGGAATTCATCGGCAAGCCGGCCCACGCGGCCTTTCCGGAAGAGGGGATCAATGCCCTGGCTGCCGGCCGCGAATTCCTGCGCCTGATGGAGATCGATATCGCCCAATTG
>JAJBBF010000168.1 GCA_020532215.1 Candidatus Cloacimonadota bacterium | reverse complement strand
TGCCTGGTTGCAAACGGGCGGATCGTCATCGCAATTATTGATATACACATCCTCCAGGTAGGTGGGAACGTGGCCCAGGGACCAGTTCGCGGCGTCATGCCAGTCTGTTGAAATGCTTCCCAGCCAGTTGTTGGTGGTCCTCTGACCGGTATATTCGATTTCTTCTTCGGAGAGGATAAGTTCTTTTTCCGCCAGATCGGCATACAGGGATCCCGCACATAATACCAAAGCCAATGCCAGGCTGAATACAGTGGCCTTCATCTCGGTCTCCTTTGACCCCAGCTAAAAAATGCCGTTGTTCGACCAAAATTCTCTCTTTTTCTTTGTCTCATAGCTCCCTGATGCTGTCAAGAATTTTTTCCAGCGCTCAAACATCGGCGAGCATTAAAATCTTTATATGAGGTAGTTTTAACAAGTTCAGGAGTGAACCAAATGTGAAGCGAAATTCTATGACATACCCGGCTAGCTGAGCTTAAGTGTTCAAATTGATATCAATCATTGCCGCAGAGGTCAGATCTGTGGATTTCATTTGCAGTTCTTGGCATTACCTTATCATGTGCTCTCAGCGATAAAGAACTTCTGTACAAATGGTGATTCAGATATTGTAGATACAGGTTTTTCTTGACAACAGAGAAAAGATCTTACAGTTTGATTTCGTTATACAAACCTTTGCCGGACAGTTAGGTCCCCACACTCACACACCTAAAACCGGGTATCCGTTTCAAGTGGCGTGCCCAGAGACAGCTATCAGGGAGGTAGCATGAAAAAGACGTATTTTATGTTAGCATTGTTATTTCTCTTGGCCATGGCGAGGTTTCCAGCCCAAACCGGCCACATAGTTGCGGCTTACAATCTGGGGCCTGATGGGCAGTATGAGCTATACACAGCAGAGGGCAAGCTCCCCAGATTCAGAACTTCCCCCATCCAAAACTTGCAGCTAAGCTTGGCTGGAAGCCAGGTTATACTATCCTGGACGTCCAGCGGCGTTGACGATTTCAAGGTCTATTCGTCCCCAAACCCGGATGACGGTTTTCAGCTGGACACCAGCGGTGTGTTCAGCGGAGACAGCTGGACCGCACCAATTTCGGGTCCGGCCAGATTTTACTATGTAACGGCTGTCGCCGCGGATGGTGAAGAATTCATTATGGTGGAAGGCGGAACCTTTCACAACGGCAGTTCCAACATCACTCTTTCAGGTTTTTACATCGGCCGTCATGAGCTCACGCAATCCGAATATCAGCTGGTCATGGGTACAAATCCCTCCTATAATGCCGGCCAATGGCTGCATCCGGTTGAAACCGTCTCCTGGTTCGACGCTATCGAGTATTGCAACCGCCGCAGCCTTCTGGAAGGCCTGATCCCCTGTTACAGTTATGGCAGCCAGGGCAGTGATCCGGATCTCTGGCCAGCAGGTTGGAACGATGAAGACACCAACCACAGCAACGTTTCCTGCTCCTGGGCGAGCAACGGCTATCGCCTGCCCACTGAGATGGAATGGATGTTCGCGGCTAAAGGCGGCAACGAATCTGAAGGATATAATTATAGCGGCAGCGATGATGTGGACGCTGTTGCCTGGCATTCCCTCAACTCGGAAAGCGTCACCCACGCGGTGGAAAGCAAAGCCGCCAACGAGCTGGGCCTCTATGACATGAGCGGAAACGTGTATGAATGGGTGTGGGATATTTATGACTACTATTTAGACACCCCCCAGGAAGATCCCACCGGTCCGGATAGTGGAACAAACCGGGTCAGGCGGGGTGGTGCCTGGTCCTTCCACCCGATGAATTGCGAAGTGTCCAGACGCAACCAGAGCCCCGCTACTACCGCCGTGTATTACACCGGATTCCGCCTCTGTCGGGCGGATTACAGCTTCGCTCAGGTGGAGGGCGGCACCTTCCATAATGGTACCGCCAATATCAGCATCTCCAGCTTTTTGCTTGACCCTTATGAACTCACGCAAGCTCAGTATGAACTGGTGATGGGGTCTCAACCCTCATATTTCTCTGGCGATCCAAGCCGTCCGGTGGAAACTGCCTCCTGGTTCGACGCAATTGAGTACTGCAACCGCAGAAGCATCCAGGAAGGATTTATACCCTGCTACAGCTATGGCAGCTGCGGCACAAACCCGGACGCCTGGCCCTCCGGCTGGAACGAAGAAAACACCAACCACACAAATATAACCTGTACCTTCAGTGCCAGCGGTTACCGTCTGCCCACCGAGGCGGAGTGGGAATTCGCGGCCAGGGGAGGAAACCTCAGCCATAATTATACTTACAGCGGCAGCAACGACGTGGATCTGGTGGCTTGGCATTCCATAAACTCGCAAAGCACCACGCATCCGGTTAGAACCAAAGCCGGCAACGAGTTGGACCTCTATGACATGAGCGGAAACGTGTTTGAATGGGTTTGGGATATTTATGCCACCTATCCCAGCGGCTCCCAGACTGATCCCACCGGACCGCCAAGTGGCGACAATAGGGTTAAACGGGGAGGAGGCTGGTCCTTCCACCCGATGAATTGCGAAGTTTCCAGACGCAACCAGAGCCCCGCGACCACCGCCGTGAATTACACCGGATTCCGGGTTTGCCGCAGTTTGCAGTGAGCCTTGTAATAGCATTGTTTAGCATCGGTGTAAGTTCGCCTCCTTGGCCGGCTGCCCCTTTCATTGAAGGGATGAGGGAAGCAATGGCCCGGATGGACCTGCCAGACAGTATCCAGAAGATGGGATGCAGGCAAATAGTCCAAGTTTGGCGTTTCCGATTTTGCTTGACAGAATAAAGCCCTGAAAAGGAAAGGATTGGACAGTGATGAGGGGCCTATAGCTCAGCTGGTAGAGCTTCCGGCTCATAACCGGATGGTCGGGGGTTCGACTCCCTCTGGGCCCACCATCTTTTTTGGGCGGAGCTTCTGTTTGGGTGTCTTTTCCCCTGTCAAATGCCGTTGTGCTGACACTTCCTCCTGAGCCCCTGCAAACTCGTCTCCTCTCTGCTCCCCGCCCAATCTCCGCGTTTCAGGCGTGTATCTGGCGGGAGGCGTAGCTGCACCAAGGTTCCGGGGATTCAGGGCTGCGTAAGCTTATGCGGCTTAGTGCTTTCTAAATAAACGGCTGGAACCAGCCCAGATACTTTTCCGCCAGCAAGGCGTGCCGGAGGCCGCGGCTGGAAACTTGGAAACCCTCCAACTGGAAGTGCCTGGCGATCCCCTCCAGGATCAGGGCGCTGGCCAGGATCGTGCCCGCCCGTCCCTGCTGCAAGCCTGGTATCCTGGCGCGCTGAGCTTCCCTGAGCGAACTGTAGCGGACGATCTGGCGCCCGATCTCAGCGCCGGAGAGAAAATATCCCTGGACCTGGTCCGCGTTGAAGGTCTGCAAAGCCAGCGCCACAGCCGCCATAGAGCTCACCCCGCCGCCACAGGCAATTCCGATTACCTTATCCGGGCCTGGAAAGTATTCCGCCAAAAGAGTTTGGATATGCTCTCTGAGGCGCTCAAGCTCGCTTGGCCCAGGCGGATCGCCGGGCAGGAACCGGCCGCTGAGGGTCAGCGCCCCCAAAGGCAGGCTTAAACTGGCTTGCGGCCGCGAATCATGCCCAAAGCTGAATTCCGTGCTGCCGCCCCCGGAATCGATCACCAGGCAAGGCCCGGACGCCGGCGCCAGAGCGGCAGCGGACTCTAAACTCAGCCGCGCCTCCTCTTCCGGTGTCAATATCCGCAGCTGCCAACCCGTCCGGCATTTCAGCTGGGCGGCAAAACTTTCTGTGTCTTTCGCCCGGCGCAGGGTTTCCGCGCCCACGCAGAGGATTTTCCCCACCTCCAGTTCCATACAGGCAGAGCGGATTTTTGCCAGGTAGGCCAGATTGCGCTCAGCCGACTCGGCTCCGATCTTTCCGGTGGCCTCCAGTTTTTCACCCAGGCGGGTGACCTGGCTGATTTCGCGGATTATCTGCTGATTGGTCCCAAAACCCTGGGCGGCAAGGCACTTTACGGAGTTGCTGCCGATATCCACCACCGCCCGGGCCGGCGTTTTCATTCCAGGGCCAGCAGTACCGCTTCCGGAGTGGCCGGGAAACGCAGTTCCGCGGCGGGATTGACGGACCAGACGGCATTCTGGATGGCGAACCAGATCGCCAGGCCGTAGATGTAAGGAGGCTCGCCGGTGGCCTTGCTGCCGAAAACGCTGGCATATTCGGCTCCCGCGGGCACGATCTCCACTTCCAGGTGGATCGGAGTTTCGCGCACTGTGGGGATCTTGTAAGTGGAAGGATTTACAGCCAGATAGCGGCCGGTTTCGTCCTGCGGCAGCTCCTCGATCGTGCACCAGCCGGCGCTTTGCACAAAGGCGCCGATGATCTGGCCGCGGTCGATCTCTTCGCTGAGGCTGTTGCCGTTTTCGTGCACTATAAAGGTTTTCAGCACCCGGTGCTCGCCGCTGAGGAGGTCGATCTCCACCTGGGCTAGCGCGCAGCCGCAAACGTAATAGTGAAAGGGATTTCCCTGCCCGCGCTCGCGGTCGAAATGCAGTCCCGGAGTGCGATAGTAACCATAGGCGGCCAGCGGAACCCGCGCGTTGTAGGCCTCACGGACCAAAGCGGCAAATTCCACCCGCTGGTCCGGGTCGGATACGCACCAGACCTGATTGTCCTCAAAGCGGATCTCGCCCGCGCCGCAGTCCACGCCTTGCCTGGCCAGCATTTCCCGGGCCACCGGGATCAGCTGGTCGCGCAGCTTTTCCGCGGCGATGCGGGCGGCATTTCCGTTGAGGTCGCTGCCGGTGGAAGCCGCTGTGGGAGAAGCGTTTCCAACTCTCTGGCTGTTGTTGCTTTCCACCCGGATCCGCTGCAGCGGCAGGCCCAGAACCCTGCTCACCACGAGCGCGCATTTGGTGCTGACCTCCTGGCCCATCTCCACTCCGCCGGTGGTGAGCGATACGCTGCCGTCGATATAGACCCAGAGCAGCGCCGAGGCCTGGTTCAGCAAAGCCGTGGTGAAGGAAATGCCGAACTTGACCGGCACTATTCCCAGTCCCTGTCGGGCAAATTCGTGGTCGGAATTGAATGCCTGCACTTCCTCTTTCAGCTTGTCATAAGAGCTGTTCCGGCGCAGTTTGTCCAGCAGTTCGCGCAGATTGCTTTCCCGCACCGGCTGGCCGTAGGGGGTGAGGTCGCCGGAGCGGTAAACGTTGTTCTGGCGCAGCTCCAAAGGGTCGAGGCCCAGTTTGCGGGCGATGCGCTCCATGATCGCTTCGATCACAAAGACGCCCTGGGGCGCGCCGAACCCCCTGAAAGCAGTGTTGGGAGGCAGATTGGTGCGGCAGGCCCGGCCCCGGATGCGGGCGTTGGCAATGTGATAGGCGTTGTCGGCATGAAAGAGGGCCCGTTCCAGGATGGCAATGGAAAGGTCGGCGTAAGCGCCGCCGTTGGAAAGCAGCTCGATATCCAGGGCGCTGATCCTGCCGGAGGCGTCGAAGCCCACTTTCCAGCTGCTTTTGAAGGGGTGCCGCTTGCCGGTGCTGCGCATGTCCTCTTCCCGGGTGAGCAGCACCTGGACGGGTTTTTGGGTCAGGAACGCGCCCAGCCCGGCCAAACAGGCCCAGAGGGTCGCGGAACGTTCCTTGCCGCCGAAAGCGCCGCCCAGCCGGGGCACATCGACGATGATGTGGTGTGACGGGATCTCCAGCACATGAGACATCACCTCCTGCACCTCCATCGTGCTCTGGGTGGCTGTGTACAGCGTCAGGGTCCTGCCTTCGCCGGGAACAGCCCGGCAGCGCTGGCTTTCCATGTAAAAATGTTCCTGCGCGGCGGATTCAGTGACCCCCTGAAGCGTGAAGGCCGCTTCAGCCAGGGCTTTGGCCACTTCGCCGATCTCGATCTTGCGCTCCGGAATGTACCACTCACCTTTGGCGTCGGCGGCGTCGATCTCCAGCAGGGGCGGCAGTTCTTCATATTCCAGCCGGATCAGCTTCGCGGCGTCCTCGGCCAGAAGCTCGTCGCTTGCCAGCACCATCGCCAGCGGCTGGCCCAGATACATGATCTCCTGCTCCGGAAAGAGCGGCTCGTCCTTGATCACATGGCCGATCTGGTTATCGCCGGGAATGTCCGCGGCGGTTACAACCCTCTCCACACCGGGGATTGCGGCCGCTTTCGAGATATCCAGTTCAAGGACTTTCGCGTGGGCGACGGGGGCGTAGAAAAACTTCGCGTGCAGCATGCCCGCCAGGGGCGCTTCGTCCGCGATGAAGCGCGAAGTTCCGGTCAGATGCAGCTTTCCGCTGATGTGGAAGGGCTGTTTTTTCATCCCTGCCTCCCATCCAGAAACTCGCGCAGATAGGCGTAAACGTGGTTATAGACCAGTTTGCTGCGGTACTCTTTGGAGCCGCGCACATCGGTGATCGGCTCAAATTCGGCGGCCACGTAAACCGCGATCTCCTGGGGATGTAGGCACTGCAACTCCATGTTCTGCATGGCTTTGCGGAATTGGAGCGAAAGTTTTGGCACCGCGGCCACGCCTCCCGCGGCCAGGCGCGCTGTGGTCACCTTGCCGCCCTCGGTTTCGATCACAACCGCCGTCACCACCGAGGAAATATCCACCGCTTTGCGCTTGGCGGCCTTGATCGACCTTACATAGGCGCCACGCGGCGGAACGGGCACCAGCACGGATTTGATGATCTCGCCCGGCTTCAGGTCCGTCTTTTTGTATTCCAGATAGAACTCGCTCAGGGGGATGCTCCGTTCCCCCGCGGCCGAAAACAGCTCCAGCGAAGCGTCCAGCGCCAGCAGCAGCGGCAGGGTGTCCCCGATCGGCGAGGCATTGGCAATGTTT
>JAJBBF010000004.1 GCA_020532215.1 Candidatus Cloacimonadota bacterium | reverse complement strand
CGCAGAATGAAATGGGGAAAAGTAAAAACCTCGCCAAATTCGCTGCCGCCGCTGAGAAGCTTCGCTCCGGCCAGGTTGACGTCCGTGTTGCCGGAGTTGTAAAGCTCGATCCATTCTTTGCCGCCGTCGGCCCCGCTGGGATCGTAGCAGACTTCGTTTATCACCACCTGGGCATGGCTCCAGGCCAGCAAAAAGATCAGGCCCAGACAGGCCAGAAAGTGTTTCAGAGCGCCAGCGGCCAGTATCACATCAGCCCTCCCGGCTCAGGGCAGGTCCAGCAGCAGCGGTTTCACGTCCCAGATCTCCTGCGCGTATTCGCGGATGGCGCGGTCGGAGGAGAATTTGCCCACGCGCGCAATGTTCAGAATGGCTTTTTGGGCCCAGGCGTGGCGATCCTGCCAAAGATCGTCGATGCGCTGCGAGGCCTCCAGGAAAGAGCGGAAATCCGCCATGATGCAGTAGGGGTCGCCGGAATCGAGCAGGGAACGGACGATGGGGTCGAAGATGCCCTTTTCCCTGGCTGAGAACATATCCGAGGCTATGGCTTCGATGGCCCGGCGCAATTCGCCATCCTTGTTGTAATAATCGTAAGGGTTGTAACCACCTTTTTTCAAGGCGCTTACTTCGCCGGCGCTGAGGCCGAAGATGAACATGTTCTCAGCCCCGATCTCCTGGGCCATTTCCACGTTCGCGCCGTCCATCGTTCCTATGGTGAGGGCGCCGTTGAGGGCGAACTTCATGTTGCCGGTGCCGCTGGCCTCAAAGCCCGCCGTGGAGATCTGTTCCGAAACATCCGCCGCCGGAATGATCCTTTCCGCCAGCGAGACGGTGTAATTCGGCAAAAAAACCACCTTGAGGCGGTCCGCCACATCCGGGTCCTTGTTCACCACCACGCCCAGATTGTTGATCAGCTTGATCAGGATCTTGGCCAGGTGATAGCCCGGCGCGGCTTTGCCGGCAAAGATCACAGTGCGCGGAACGTATTCAGCCTGGGGGTTTTCCTTGATCCTCAGATAACGGGCGATGGTGCCCAAGACGTTGAGCAACTGCCGTTTATATTCGTGCAAACGCTTGATCTGGGCATCGAAGATGCTGTCCGCCGAGGCGCGGATGCCGGTCACCCGGAAGATATGGCGGCTAAGTTCTTTTTTGTTGATCTGCTTGATCTCCAGAAAGGCATCCAGGAATTCGGGATCTCCAGCATACTGCTCGATGCCGCGGATGAGGTCCAAATCAGCCACCCAGGCATCGCCGATGTGTTCCGAGATGAGGCTGGCCAACTGGGGATTGCAAACCTTCAGCCACAGCCGGGGCGTGATGCCGTTGGTCTTGTTCTGGAAACGCTGTGGGTACATCTCGTAAAAATCGGGGAAAATGCGGTCCTTGATGATCTGGGAATGAAGTTCCGCCACTCCGTTCACCGCGTGCGAGCCGTGCAGGCAGAGCCGGGCCATGCGCAGATTCTTTTCGGGGCCTTCCTCGATCACGCTGAGGTTGCGCATCTTGGTAATGTCGCCGGGATAAAGGCGCGTCACCTCGCCCAAAATGTGGTTGTTGATCTGGTAGATGAGCATCAGGTGGCGCGGCAGCAGTTCCCTGAAGAGTTCAACGCTCCATTTTTCCAGCGCTTCGGGCAGGATGGTGTGGTTGGTATAGCTAAAGCAGCGCTTCGTGATGTCCCAGGCAGTGGCAAAATCCAGCCGCTCCTCGTCGATCAGGATGCGCAGCATCTCCGGGATGGCAAGGGCCGGATGGGTGTCGTTGAGCTGCACCGCGATCTTGTCCGGCAGTTCCGCAAAGCTGTCATGGTCCTGCTTCCAGCCTTGCATGATGTCCTGCAGGGTGGCGCTAACGAAAAAGTACTCCTGCTCCAGGCGCAGCACCTTGCCCAGGTGGATGTTGTCGTTGGGATAGAGCACCTTGGAGATGTTTTCGGAGATGTTCTTCTTCTCCACGGCGCGCACGTAGTCGCCGCTGTTGAAATAGTCGAAATCAAACTCGTCGGTGGCGGTGGCCTGCCAGAGGCGCAGGTTGTTCACGTTGTCCACTTTGTAGCCGGGGATGGGTATGTCCCAGGCCACGGCCATCACATCGTTGGTGTCCACCCAGCGATGCAAAGTGCGCCCGTCCGGCATTTCCTCGCTGATCACCTTGCCGCCGAAACGCACTCTGTAAGAGATCTCCGGACGCTGGATCTCCCAGGGGCAGCCTTTTTTCAGCCAGTGGTCTGGCTCTTCCACCTGGTAGCCCTGCACGATGTTCTGTTTGAAGATGCCAAATTCATAACGGATGCCGTAACCATATGCGGGATAAGCCTGTGTGGCCAGCGAATCCATGAAGCAGGCTGCCAGGCGGCCCAGGCCGCCGTTGCCGAGGCCCATGTCCGGTTCCAGCTCCATGATGTCTTCCAGGGCATGGCCGTATTCTTTCAGCAGGTCGTAGGCGTTGTCGTATTCTTCCAGATTCACCAGCGTGTTGCCCAGCAGGCGGCCGATGAGAAACTCCATGGAGAGGTAGAAAACCTTTTTGACGTCTTGCTTGCGGTATTCATACTGGGTGCGCAGCCAGCGTTCGATCAGCTTGTCGCGCAGGCTCAGCCCCAGGGCGAAATAGATGTCCCAAGGCTGCACGTTCGTGGTGTCTTTCACCAGGGAATATTCCAAGTGCCTCAAAAACAGGGTCTTTATGTCATCACTGCAGTGCTCGGCCTGGTCAGTGAAGAAGATGGAGTGGAAATCGTTTTTCGGTAAGAAACCTTCTTTCATCAAGTCCTCAGTGGTCATTTTTCACTAGTGTGACCATCGCCGGGAAGCCCTCGTGGTGTCAAGTGGAAAGTGGATTGGCGTCTTTTCTCCCGGGGATCGTCCCGCCGCAGCGGAGCATCCGTTTTAGGGGGACCGGCGACGATCGGATTTAAGCTTCAAGCAATGCCCCGAAAACCTCCGCGCGGGTGCTTTTGGCAACGCTGTGCAGGGTTAAACTTTTTTGATGGTGGAGTTGCAGCAGCCGCAGGCAGATCCGGGAGGCCTTGTGTCCGGTGGAGAGCAATTCCTGCCAGTTAGTGGAGAATTCGCCTTTGTTCCAGTAGAGATTGATGATCTTGGCCAGTTCTTGCAGCCGGGAAACCTCATCAAAACTGAGCGCGTCGGATTTCAGAACCTGCCAGGGCGGATGATCCAGCCATTGATAGCCACGCTGGCCGGCGATCTGCAGCATTGGCGTATCCGGCAGTATCTTGAGCATGCCAAGCTGAATTTCAGCTGGAAAGGTGGAGGCCAGTTCGTCGAGGGAACGCAGCACCGAAGCGTAGTTTTCTCCTGGCAGCCCCACCAGCAGATCGGCATGGACGCAGAGCGCGGTACGTTCTCGCAGGGCGTTGAGCGCGGCTTTCGCCTTTTGCCAGTTGGAGTTGCGTCCGCAGGACCGGGCCACGGCGGAGTTCACGGTCTGCACACCCACCTCGAAACGGATCCGGCCGGGCGGGGCATTTTCCAGCAGCTGCAGATCCTCTTCAGTAAGCAGGTCGGGATAGATCTCGAAGTGGAATTCGCAGGCTTCGGTTTGCCGGATGGCGTAATCCCAGATCAGCTGGGCCAGTTGGGGGTGCGCGTTGAAGCTGCGGTCCACGAATTTCAGGGTGCGCGGTTTAAGCTCCAGCAGGTGGTCCAGTTCGGAATACAACTTGCGGCGATCCGTAGCCAGGGCGGGGTCGAAACGCGCTTCATTGCGTTTATCCAGGGCCGAAAGGCAATAGGCGCAGCGGAAAGGGCAACCCCGCGAGCTTTCGTAATAGACAAGTTTGCCTTGCAGCGCTGCTTTGTCGGTATTGCGGTAGGGAAAAGGCAGTTCGCGCAGAGGCGGCGCTGGCGCTTCGTAAACTCCGCCGGGCAGGTCTAATCCTGATTCAGCCAGCATGCGGAACACCCCCTCCCCCGGACCTTTCACAACAAAATCGCTCTCTGACAGGCCGAAGTCGCCATGTGTGGCATCCGGCCCGCCCAGCACGATCTTCAACTCCGGCAGCAGTTTTTTCAGTTCGGGGAGCAGCCGGCGCAGTTCCCCGCTGTTCCAGACATAGGCGGAAAAGCAGGCTATATCAGGCTGGTCGCGGACGATCTGGGTGAGGATGTCAAACAGCGGCTCGGCCAAAGTGAATTCACGCAGCCGCACGGTATAGGGCAGGCCGCGCAAACAGCCGCGCAGATAGTAGAGCGCCGGATTGCTCTGGTACCAGGCGCTGTTCAGCCCGACCAGGCTGATCCGGAGCTTATTTCTCGCGGACAGGGATCCAGATCTCCAGCAGGGAATCCGGCTGGCCCCAGCGGAAACGCCAGTCGTAAAGCTCAAAATCGAGGGTGCCCACCCGCTCGTAAGCGCTGCCGGGCAGCCATTGAGCCATTATTTTCTGATAGGTCCCGGGCAGTTTGTCCAGCGGTCCGCGATGCTCGAAAACGGCGTAATCACCCGCCGGAATAGAGATCGCTTCCATGCCCGCGGGAATGTCGTCCGCGTTGGCCACTTCCACCCCGGCCAGATAGGAAAATACGTCCCCGGCGGGATCGTCGCCATCCCCGTAAAAGCAAACCCCGTAGGTGGTTAGGTCGGTAACGGTGTGGGGGATGCTGGCGCAGACTTTGTTGAAATCGTCCCAAAGCTGCGGAATTACGTTGTTTTGGATGCTCGAGCGGCACTTGAGGCCCACCACCGTGAAAGCTTCACGGCTGACCATTCTGGGTTCCATCTTGTCTCCTTTGGCGAAGGGATCGCTATAGCTAGATCCCCTTTCAAAACGCAATTATTTATCCCGCCAATGGCTGTCAAGAGATTTGCTCATACCAACGCGAACCCCATTGATATTGTTGCTGCCATGGCAGTTTTTTGATAAACTTGCGTCTGCTTGGCTCCTGCTATCATTACGGGATAAATACGGGATCAATACGGATTTCATCCGTATTGATCCCGTATTTATCCCGTATTGATGCTGGGAGCGGAGGGATGGAGGGGCAGATTTAGCTTGACAAGGCTCTGCCCGCCCAATATTTTGCCGATAATAGCAAAAACGAGGTTTGCAGCATGGAACTCAGGCTTGAGCAGCTTCAATTTCCCCCGGATACCAATATCATACTGGGGCAGAGCCACTTCATAAAGACCGTGGAGGATCTTTACGAGGCTTTGGCGAACAGCGTTCCCGGCATCAAATTCGGCCTGGCATTCTGCGAGGCCTCCGGTCCCTGCCTGGTGCGCAAAGAAGGCACGGACAACGAATTGATCGAATGCGCGGTGGCGAACATGCTGCGCCTGGGCGCGGGGCACAGCTTCCTGATCGTGCTGCGGAACTCCTTTCCCATCAACGTGTTGCCTGCCGTGAAAGACTGCCGCGAGGTGGCGCACATCTTCTGCGCCACGGCCAATCCGGTGCAGGTGGTGCTGGCCCACAGCGAACAGGGAAATGGCATCCTGGGCGTTATCGACGGTTCCGCGCCGCTGGGGATCGAGCTGGACACAGACATCACCCACCGCAAAAAATTCCTGCGGGACATCGGCTACAAGCGCTGAATGCTGTACAGAACCTTCATCGCCCTGGAAGCTCCGGCCGCGCCGCGCGCCTGCCTGGCAAAGAAACTGCGCTGGCTGCGCCCCAACCCCGGCGTGAACTGGGTGAAAGAGGAAAATCTGCACCTGACCCTGCTCTTTCTGGGCGATGTGGACAGCGCCCGGATGCCGGACCTGGCCAAAGTTTTATCCGAAGCGGCCGGACGCAGCACCCCTTTCGAGCTGGCGCTGAAAGGCTTGGAGCTTTTTCCCTACAAGGCTCCGCGGCTGGTCTGGGCCAGCCTGGAAGCCAAAGACGACGCCCTGGCCCGCTGGCACAAACATCTGCTAAGTGATATCCGCAGAGAGGGTTTCGAGCCCGACGCCAAGCCGCTGAAACTGCACCTGACCCTGGGCCGGATCAAATCCGCCCTGCCGCCCGAGCTGGAGCGCGACATTCTGCAAAGCGAAGTGGAACGCGGCTGGTTCGCATACGACACCGTAACTCTATACCGCAGTGTGCTCAAGCCCGAGGGGCCGACCTACCACAGTTTGGAACAATACCTATTAAGATAAAGCAAAAGGACGTAACAATGCAGGACAAAAACAAAGAGACCGCCCTCAAGACAGCGATCTCTCAACTCGAGAAGAAATACGGCGTGGGCACTTTGATGCGCCTGGGCGACAAACCGCTGCAGATAGTGGATGTGATCCCCACCGGGGCCTTCAATCTGGATCTGGCGCTGGGCATCGGCGGCATCCCGCGCGGCCGCGTGACCGAGATCTACGGCGCTGAAGCCAGCGGTAAGACCACCCTGGCCCTGCACATCGCCGCCGAAGCGCAAAAACTGGACGGCGTGGTGGCTTTCATCGACGCCGAACACGCCCTGGACACCGCCTACGCCAAAAAACTGGGCGTGCAAACCGAGGAACTGCTGCTTTCCCAGCCCGACGGCGGCGAACAGGCTTTGGAAGTTTGCGAAACCCTGGTGCGCAGTTCAGCCGTGGATCTGGTGATCGTGGACGGCGTGGCGGCACTGGTACCCAAACAGGAGATCGAAGTTGATATGGTCAACAGCCATTTTGGCCTGCAGGCCCGGCTCATGAGCCAGGCGCTGCGCAAGCTGACGGCGATCGTCTCCAAATCCAACACCGCGGTGATCTTTATCAACCAGACCCGCATGAAGATAGGCGTGACGGCCTACATGAACCCGGAAACCACCTCCGGCGGCGTGGCGCTGAAGTTTTACTCCTCCGTGCGCATGGAAGTGCGTTTCGCCGGCGCCATCAAGACCGGCGGCGCCGAT
>JAJBBF010000006.1 GCA_020532215.1 Candidatus Cloacimonadota bacterium | reverse complement strand
ATGGTGGGGCCGTTGATGAGCGCCATCAAGGTGCGGGAAAGCCGTGAAAACCTGGGGGCAGCGGTGGAGTCGATCAACAGTTGGGCATCCAGTAACAACCGACTGCCGGACACCACCAACGTTGCCACTGTTGTCAGGACACCTGCCGACGCCTGGGGCAGAGATTTTATCTACCTGTATGACAACAGCCTGGTTACGCCTGCCAACAAAGACACCATCTGCGGCAAGAAAACCACGGCCATCACCCTGACCGATTCCACTACCGGGGCCACTATCCAGAACGTTGCCTACCTTGTGCTCAGCCAGGGAGACGATGCTGCCACACAGACCACTATTGGCGGCACAGCCGTAACCAGTCAGGCCATTTCCGCCACCACAACCGTGGCCGCCGCTACCAGCGATGATATTGTACGCTGGGCAACGCTGGATGAACTGCGTACCAAGGTGGGCTGCCAGGGGCCGCAACTGCGTATCGTGAATAATGAATTGCCCTATGGAAGCTTAAGTAGCCCCTACCCTGATGTCTACGTTGTTGCAGACGGCGGTCTCGGGTCATCAAATTATCAATGGTGCGTTGAAACAACGAGCGCATCTGCCCCGGCAACTCTAGCCTTCAGGCAAAACAGTGCCACTGGAGCAGCGTTATTAACGATCTTCTCGTCAAACTGTTCTACGCATACGACCTGGGGTAGTGCCACACAACTTGTCGTGAATGGCACCCCAACGATTGGCGGCAGTCACTATTTCAAAATTTTCGTTCGCGATGGCGCTACTGCTGCTGCAAACAAAGCCAATAAGGCCTTTGTCCTCACTATCAACCCGTAGTAATTATTTTCTCTGCGCCTTTGCGTCTTGCTCTGCTGTTCTCTGCGTTAAAACGCCTTAAACCATACCCACAAATATATCCTTTTCACAAAGACATATTTCCAGTATATTAACCTTCATGAAAGACCACTTTCGCCAGATAATCCGCCAGAAGATCGTAGACGCCATTGCATCCCCTCCCCCGACCTTAACCCGTCGCGACACCTGGCTGCCAAAGGTTGCAAACAAGGCAACCGCTGTGATCGGTATGCGTCGGGCTGGCAAAACCAGCCTGCTCTGGCAGATTATGACTGATCGCCAAGCCCAGGGGACAGCACCAGAAGGACTGCTCTATTTCAGCTTTGAAGATGAACGACTGGCAGGCTTGCAAGCTGCTGACCTCTCTATCGTACTGGAGGAGTACTACCGTCTGTATCCCGAGTGGCGGGATCAACGCCGGGCAGCTTTTTTTCTTGACGAAATCCAGCTTGTGCCCGGTTGGGAACAATTTGCCCGGCGTATGCTTGATAGCGAATCAGTTGATCTGTTCCTGTCTGGCTCATCTGCGCAGATGCTTTCACGTGAAGTTGCTACCAGCATGCGCGGACGCGCCTTGGAAGCAGTTGTGCTGCCTTTCAGCTTTCGTGAAAGCTTGCGCCACGCCGGACGTGAACCGCAAAAAACAGCAAACCGCCTGACCAAGGCCCAACGATCACTGCTGGACAGCCAATTGCTAACGTACCTGTCACAAGGCGGCTTTCCTGAGGCACAGGGGCTTGATAGCCGCAACCGCACTACGCTGCTGAACAACTACGTTGATGTTGTGCTGCTACGAGACATTGTGGAGCGACACGCCATTAGCCAGCCGGTCGTGCTGCGCTGGATGGTGCGCCAGCTGTTAGGCAACGCTGCCGGCACCTTCAGCATTAACAAGTTTCATGCCGACTTAAAATCACAAGGCATTGCCGTCGGTAAAGACACGCTGCATGCCTACCTGGCTTTCCTGGAGGACACCTTTCTGCTGCAAACAATTACGTTAGCCAGTGATTCTGAACGCCGTCGCAGAGTAAACCCTCGAAAATGTTATCCGATAGACACGGGTCTGATTCCGGTCTTTGACCGGTCAGGAAAAACCAATCTGGGCCATGCCCTTGAAACAGGCGTATATATTGAGCTTGTACGCAGAGGAGCGGTGATTTCTTATCTGCGTACAAAAAATGGCTTTGAGGTTGATTTTCATGCCCGCTATCCTGAAGGATCGGAAGCGTTGATCCAGGTCTGTGTCAATCTGGATGATCCAACAACCATGAGCAGAGAAATCAGGGCATTGCAAGATGCTGCACAGGACTATCCGCAAGCCGGACTCTTCCTGATTACGCTTACACCTCCTACGCCAACTGTATCCCCTGAAAACATTACCGTCTGTAATGCGGCGGATTGGCTTTTAGAGCAGTAAATTTCGCGCCTTTGCGTCCTGCTCTTGATGCTCTTTGCGTTAAAAGCCTTACCCACCACCTGGCAAATGTACTGGACGCGGCCAGCAAAAATGCCTACCATCCAGGCCATGCACAACGGTAATTAAGGACGCCTCGTATGCCATCACCCTTCACCCATTCCCGCTCCGGCATGTCACTCATGAACGTGATCGTCCTGCTGATGCTGATCGGTGTGCTGGTAATGGCCGGTTCAGCGCTGGTGGGGCCGCTGGTCAAGCGGGGTAAGATCAACGACACCAAGACGATCATCAACAACAACGTGGATGCGATTATCAGCTGGGCGGTGGCCAATGGACGGCTGCCAAAGAAAACAGCCACAACAGACGAGATCACCACTCTGTTTACCAACCCTAATGATGCCTGGGGTAGACCGCTGGTGTACGCCTACGACGCTAACCTGGCTGACTCATCAACCGGTGGACTCTGCGGCAGAACAGCAGCATCCTACAACAATATTGCCTTCATCATCCTGAGTGGAGGCGATGACTTCAAAACCGATTCGACACCGGAGACATCCCAGGCGCTTACTGCTGAGCCTGATCTAAAAATCAGCGACATCTACCGTGTTGTTACCCTCGATGAGCTGAAAAGCCGGTCCGGCTGCTATGGCGCCACTGGCGGTCGGTTGCGTATCGTCAACAACGAACTGCCGAGCGCCTGTAAAGATAGTGATACTTATTCCGCTACCCTCTTCGCCGATGGTGGAGTTCCCAACTACACTTGGTCTCTGGTCGCACCTCCATCTTGGATTCAAATTAACTCAACGACTGGAACCCTTACTCTACCGCTAAATACAAAAACCCCCAACACCCCAGGCGCCACCTATCAAGTTACCACCACACTAAAAGACAACCACCAGCCAATCGCAACAACTGTCAACCGCACCTACAATCTAAAAGTCGTCAACTGCGGCACCACAAACCTGCCCGTATCGCTAGAAGATTTCGTCGGCCCGCCCTCAAATAAGGTTCAGTTTGTCTATGATCCTGCAACTGAAACCTACACTATCATCACCACCAAGGGTACCGATGCGGGTTGCAGCTGGAGCGCCACCCCGATATCAATACCGACAGGCAAAACCTTCAGCGTCTATTTTGAGTTCGTCTTTAACGAAGAAACCAGGCTTGACAGTGGTGACTACGGCAATGGCTTCAGCTTCGTCATGTACAATAGCTCTATAGGCTCACCAACCTTGGTCTGTGGGTCACGCCCGCTTGGTTATGACGGCATTGGCCCCGACACGGTGGCCATAGAACTGGACGCGTATAAGGACAGCACCAACGACCCGATTGCCGGTGGCGGCAGCCGTAACCATGTTGCAGTGCAGATTGGTGACTCAGACCACGATGCAGGACAATGCAGCGTGCTACCTTTAGCTACACCACCATCATGCGGCTATCGCTCAGGCACAAATCTTGACGCCGTGCGCTGGTTTGAAAACGGCACCCTTACCGGCAGGCACAAGGCACGGATTGATATCACACAAGCCACCGGCCTGGTGCGGGTATGGATCGACTGTACTGATTGCTCCAACCCCGGCCCACCGACCATTCAACGCACCGTAACCGTGCCAGCCAGCTTTTATTACGGCTTTACCACAGCCTCCCAGGGCAGCCGCAACCAGGAGATAGAGCTGTACAACTTCACTGCAGGCTATTATTAACCATGACACGCACACCGCACCTACTGTTACTCGCCGGTGTAACACTGGTCCTCTACGGCTACTGGCGTCTGGCAGTGCCACCCGACGCCCTGTACGGCGAAGTACTGGCCCGGGCCCGCGAGGGTGTTTTGTCGGTGGCTGGTGGTGGCGGTCTGCTGATGGTCTGGCTGGCGAAGCGGTAAGCGGAAGGAGAGCAGGTAATGGAGAAGACTGCCGTACTACTGCTGCAGATGGGGGGGCCTGATGCTCTCTCTGCGGTGCATCCCTTTCTGCTGAATCTGTTTTCCGACCGGGAGATCATCAAGATCGGCCCGGCCTGGCTGCAGCCGCTGATCGCCCGACTGATTGTGAAGCGGCGCACCCCGGCGGTGGTGGAGAAATACCGCGAGATCGGCGGCAAGTCGCCGATCCGTGAGCTGACCCAGGCCCAGGCCGATGCCCTGTCTGCGGAGCTGGGACTGCCCTGTTTTCCGGCCATGCGCTACTGGCAGCCCTTCACCGCCCAGGCCCTGACCCAAGCGCGACAGAGCGGCGCAACGCGGATCGTGGCGCTGTCGCTCTACCCCCACTACTCAAGGGCCACCAGCGGTTCCAGCTTTAACGACCTGGATCGTCAGTTGGCCGCCGCAGGTAACGGAATGCAGCTGGTCCGCATTCCCCATTTCTATGATCATCCGCTCTACATCCAGGCCTTGGCCGAAAAGGTCGAGGCCGGGCTAGCCGGTTTTGCGGACCGAAGCCAGGTGCAGTTGCTGTTTTCAGCCCACTCGCTGCCCCAATCGTTCATCGACGAGGGCGATCCCTATCTTGAGCATATTCAGTCAACGGTACGATTGGTGATGGAGCGCTTCAGTGACGTGTCACACCATCTGGCCTTTCAATCCCGGGCCGGACCGGTGAAGTGGCTGGAGCCCTCCACCGACGACATGCTAAAACAACTGGCCGCTCGGGGCTGCAAAAACCTGCTGGTGGTGCCGCTCTCCTTTGTGTCCGACCATATCGAGACCCTGCACGAGATCGACATTGAGTACGCCGAAGAGGCCAGTAAACTGGGGATCAGCACCTTCCGACGCATCGAATCGCTGAACGATTCGCCCACCTTTATCAGCTGTCTGGCTGAACTGGTGCGCAGTGCAATGAAACATTCATAATCATTCACAATTGCTTCATCAGATCTTCCCATCGGGTTGCTAAGGTGGAACCATCTTAACGAGGTTCTTTGCGGAACACGAAACCCAAGGAGGAACGAATCATGAAAAAATCACTGGTAGCACTGACCGTAGTAGCAGCACTGGCCATCACCGGCTCAGCCTTCGCCCGTGGCGGCATGGGCATGGGTCCGGGTATGGTATCCGGCCCCTATGCCGAGCAGTACAAGAAGTTTGCCGCTGAAACCCTGCCGATCCGCCAGGAGATGATGAACAAGCATTTTGAGTTGCAGAAGGAGTATCTGCAGGAAAAACCGAACAGCGACAAGATCACCAAGCTGCAGGGCGAGGTGGCTGAGCTGCGCAAGAAGATGATCGATGCCCGCACCAAATCCGGTCTTCCGATGGGCAAGATGGGTAAAAGAGGCGGCAAAGGGATGCGTGGTGGCATGATGGGTGGCATGACACAGGACTGCCCGCTGATGACCGCACCGCCCCCAGCTTCCAAGTAATCGAGCACCAGCAACCCTGACTGCAGCCGGCCCCGTACAACCTGCGGCGGCCGGCTGCACACACAAACATTATGCCCAAAACAGCCCTGACATACCTGTTATCCCTGCTTGTACTGCTGTTGCTTGCGCAACCGTCCGCAGCCCTAGAGCCTGAAGAACGGCCATTTATGCCGGGACGCGGCTGGCATGGCCCCGGCAAGGGCCTTGGTCTCGGCCCGGGACGCAGCCCCTACGGCGCCTACTGCCCTAAACGGCATGCCGACCGCTACGGCGCCCGGCAACCGGTGCACAGCGCAGCAGAGGCCCGTGAGCGCCTGCTGCAGCTGTTTGGCGCCGACCAGGTGACGATCAGCAATCTCGAAGAACGTCCCCGCCACTTCAAGGCCAACATCGTCGACAAGAACGGCACGCTGCTGGACACCGTGATTATCGATCGCCGTTCCGGTCGCATCCGCTCAATCCTCTAGACACAGTTCCCGCCTGACTGACGGCCCCGGCTGTGCTATACTGCCCACCATCTCCTGCCGAACGGAGCTGTCATGCAACGCCCGATTCTGATCGTAGAAGATGATCTCAAGATCGCCCGGATCATTAAGGCCTATCTGGAAGGGGCCGATTTTCGGGTGATCCATGTTGATACCGCCGCCGCTGCGTTGGAAAAGGCCCAACAGGAGCTGCCGCTGGCGGTGGTGCTTGACCTGGGCCTGCCGGACCGTAGTGGCGAGGAGCTGTGCCAGGACCTGAAGGAGCTGGGCGACCTGCCGGTGATCATGCTCACCGCCAAGGCATCGGAAGAGGAACGGATCACCGGCTTTGCCCTGGGAGCCGACGACTACGTGGTCAAGCCGGCCTCCCCCCGTGAGCTGGTCTACCGGGTCAAGGCGGTGCTGAAACGCAGCGACGCCAGCGGCGGTGAACGACCGGCAAGCTTCAACCAGGGAACCCTGGTGCTGGACGCCAAGCGCCATACCCTGACCCGACACGGTCAGGCCGTGGCGATTACTCCCACCGAATTCAAGCTGTTGGCAACCCTGGCAGCCGCCCCGGGCCGCACCTTTACCCGCGACGAACTGGTCTCCAAGGCCCTGGGCTACCAATTTGAAGGCTATGAGCGCAGCGTGGACGCCCATATCAAAAACCTGCGCCAGAAGATCGAGACCGACAGCCGCAATCCTGAGCTGATCAAAACCGTCTACGGCGTCGGCTACCTGTTCAGCGGAGAACGGGATGTCCTTTAGCCTGCAACGCAAGATACTGCTGCCGCTCTTGCTGGTGACCCTGATCGCGCTCTCCTCCGGGGTGCTGTTGCGGAGCTTTATCAT
>JAJBBF010000005.1 GCA_020532215.1 Candidatus Cloacimonadota bacterium | reverse complement strand
TCGCAGATCGTTCCCGGCAACTATCTGATCAGCTTCTACCGTGCCCAAGACCGCTTTGAATACGTTATCCCGGTGTCACTGACGGAGTTGGGGCAATGAGCGCGGACCGCAGCAAACAGGCTGGAATGCTTACCACCGCGGAATTCATCCGCTTTGGCTTCAAGTCGCTGGTTGGCATTCTCCTGGCCCGCATCCTGATCCCCTCGGAACTGGGCTCCTACCGGCAGCTTTTTCTGATCTACAGTACTTTTTCCACCCTGCTGCTGCTGGGAATTCCCCAAAGTGTCCTCTATTTCCTGCCCAAGCTGCGGCATATAGATTCCAAGCGGGAATTCATCAGCCGCGCGGTGAATCTGGTCAGCATTCTGGCCTTCGCGTTCGGCCTGGGGATATTTCTGCTGCGGGGCTTCATCGCCCGGATCTTCAACAATCCCCAGCTCGACCTGCTGCTGATCATCTATGCCGTATACCCGCTCTTCATGTTCATCACCCAGATCTACAGCCAGATCATGCTGGGCCTCAAACAGCCCGCCAAAACGGCCATCTTCACCCTCTTCAGCGTGGTGGCGGATTTTGTGCTGATCCTGGGGGTGGCGCTGCTCACCCGGGACCTCTATTACATTGTTCTGGCCGTTATGGTCTCCGCTTTGCTGCAATGGGGCTTCGCGCATTTCCAGCTGCGCCATTACATCACGCGGGCCAGTTTTGATCCCTCCTTTTACCAGGAGGTGTTCCAGTATTCCCTGCCGCTGGGGCTGGCCTCCATCGTGGGCATGCTGTCCGTTCAGCTTGATAAACTGGTGGTCTCCGGCTTTTTCACGCCAGCCCAGTATGCGGTGTTTTCGATCGGAGCCATGGAACTGCCCCTCATCTCCATCCTGACCAGATCCGTGAATTCCATCCTGCTGCCCCACATCAGCGCCGAACCAGCCAGAATGACAGAGGTTTACCGCGCCGCGGTGCGGAAAAACGCCCTGATCATCTTCCCCCTCGCCGCGCTGGGCTTGGTTTTCGCCAAACCGCTGATCACCCTGCTCTATACCGATACCTACCTCGCCTCGGTCCCCTTTTTCCGGGTTTACCTGCTTAACCTGCCGCTGCGCGTGGCCACCTACGGCATCCTCTTCATGGCCACCGGGAAAACGCGCTATATCATGGCCAACGCGTTGATCACCCTGGGCCTGAATCTGGCGTTGAACCTTGTTTTGGTGCGCCTGATCGGGATGATGGGAGCCGTGATCGCCACAGTGGCAGTTTCCTGGATCTCCGTGGGAATCTACCTGTTTTGGATCAGGCGCAAACTCCAGCTCGACCTGGCTCAGCTTTTCCCCCTGAAAGCTCTGCTGAAAACAGCCCTGGTAGCCTCCGCCTCCGCACTGCCGGCTTATGCCGTGCTCTGGATCCTCGGGCGCGGCTGGATCCCGCAGATCGTTTCGCTGCTGCTCTATCTGGCGGCTTTCATGATCCTGGGCAAAGCGCTCAATGCCATTCTGCCCTACGACATCGACTATGCCAAACAGCTCTGGGCACAACTCAGGGCGCGGTTTCTAAAGGCTGGCTGATGGATATCTTCGCTCCCGAAACCTGGGCCGCGTACGACCCTGACGGCTTGATCGCCCTAAGGCTCGAACAGATCAACCGGATCCTGCCGCCGGACGTAAAGACCATTCTGGACGCCGGCTGCGGCAATGGCGTGATCACCAACGCCCTGCATGAACGCTATGATGTAACCGGGCTGGATCTTTCCCCGGCCGCCCTTGAATACGTGAAAGCGCCCAAAGTGATTGCCTCCGTGACCGCCATCCCCTTCCCAGACGCCTCCTTCGACCTGGTGATGTGCAACGAGGTGCTGGAACACCTGAGTGACGCGGACCTGGCCCAAGCGGTAACAGAGCTGAAACGCTGCTCCGCCAGGTATCTGCTGGTCTCGGTCCCGAACCGGGAACAGCTGGAAACTGAACTGGTGCGCTGCCAGGATTGCGGCCACATCTTCCATGCCTATGGGCATCTGCAGAGCTTTGATCTCTCCCGCTTGGATTTCCTGCTGGGCTGGCAGCGGATCTGGGGCCAAACCCTGGGTCCGCGGTCCCGGGATTTCTCACCCGCCCTGCTCAGTTTTCGCCAAAAGGTTCTTCAGCAATGGTTCAAGCCCGATCTTCCGCTTGCCTGCCCGAACTGCCGGAGCCGGAAATTCAGGCTGCGGAAAAACCTGCTGACCAAAGCGGTGAACGCGCTGGGCCGGTTGGGCCGAAAAACCCGTCCTTATTGGCTGATGGCGATGTACGCAACCCCTTCTCAGCGAGGCGACAGGTCAATAGGTCTATAGGCAATGGGCCACAAACGCCATTCCCTGCTCTACATCGCCTATCATTTCCCTCCCCTGGGTGGCGTGGCAACGCTGCGCAGCCTAAAAAACGTGAAATACCTGGCCCAGCTTGGCTACAAGGTTCAAGTTCTCACCGTGCGGACAGCTCTCATCCGGCGTCCCAAAGATCACGCCCTGCTGGCCGAGATACCCTCCTCCGTTAAGGTCTGGCGGGCCTTTTGCCCCGATATCAGCTGGCTTTTCAAACTGCTTTGGGGCCTCAAACTGAACACATTGGTCCAGTTCATCCAGCAACGGCTGCTGATCCCGGACGCTGAAGTGCTGTGGCGGCCGTTTGCCAAAAGGAAGCTGCGCCGGATCATCCGCCGCCATCCGGAGATCCGGGCGGCTGTGATCTCCTCCGGGCCACCATCCTCGCTTGCTTTGGGGCTGATGATCAAAAACCGCTACCACATCCCCTTCATCTGCGACTTTCGCGATGAATGGACCAACAACCCGGAACGGATAAACCAGGCTTATCCCGCTGCGTCCCAGAGCCGGGAACTGCTGATGGAGGCGAAGGTGGTGTCCGCGGCTGCGGGCCTGGTGTATCTGACCAAGCGGATGCGTGACAATTTCCTAAGCTCCTACCCCTTCCTGGATACCAAACCCTCCGCCATCATCCCCAACGGTTTTGCCGAAGAGGATTTCGCGGGCCTGGAAGCCACTTCCGACCGGCAGGTCTTCCACCTCGTTTATAGCGGCAGCTTTTACGGCCGCCGGCAGCCAGATCCTCTCTGGCGGGCTGTCCTGGGCTTGATCGAGGCTGGCCGGATCGATCCGGACAAACTAAGGGTTGAGATCCAGGGTAAAAACACCCCCGCTTTCGTGCTGGGCCAATACAACGGCCATCCCACGCTGCAGAAAATCGTCTGCTTCCAACCCTTCGTTTCCCACTCCCAAAGCCTGAAAACGCTGATGCGGGCAACCGCCCTGCTGCTGTACATCCCTTCCGGAAAGAACGCCGGATCCGTCCTCACGGGAAAGATCTTCGACTACCTCCGCAGCGGCAAGCCCATCCTGGCCATCGTACCGCCCGGGGGTATGGCCGCGGAGCTTGTTATCAAGGCCGGAACCGGGCTGGTGGCGGATTGCTCTGATCAGCAGGGGATCTCAGATAAGCTGCTTAAGCTTTACCAGCTATGGCAGGATGGCGATATAGAGCGTCTGCAGGCGGATCAGGATTTCATATCCGCCTTTTCCCGGGAGAAGCTGGCCCAAGCTCTGGCAGACCTGATCGACGAGGTTGCCCAATGAAGCCTTCCGCCCTGCTCTTCCTGCCTACCCGCTCAACTTTCATGCGGGTGGACGAAAAGATCCTGGGATCGCTGTACCATCTGAAAACGGCGCATCTGGACCAAAGCGCTTCCAAAGCCGGATATCTGGCCAGGGTTTTGGGAGCAATGGCCCTGCTTCTTGTTTCCTTCAAGGCAGAGAGCATCTTCATCTGGTTCGCCGACTACCATGCCGCTCCGCTGGTCTGGCTGGCCAAGCTGCTGGAGAAAAAGAGCTATATTTTCATTGCCGGTTACGACGCCAAAAAGTACCCGGAGTTTGGCATGGGGGTTCACTGCTCCTGTTTCCGGAGCCGCTGCGCCGCTTTCGCTCTGAAAAACTGCACCCATGTCATCGCCAACCATGAATCCCTGCTGTCTTCAGACAACCTTTACTACAATCCCAAAGGCCATCCCGAAGGGATCTACCGGCTGATCCCGGGCCTGTCCACTCCCGCCACGGTCATCCACAACGCGGTAACCGTTGATCCTCCGGACGAATTTCACCCCCGGATAAAACAAATACTCACAGTGGGCACCACGCCGGTCTTCCAAGCCTTTTGCAACAAGGGCTACGACCTCCTGGTGGATATTGCCCGGCGCCGGCCGGACCTGAAATTTGTCTTCGTGGGGATCCAGGCAAAATGGATGGACGAGATCGACAGGATATACGGGCTGGCTGGCCTCCCCAACCTGACCGTGCACCATCATCTCGGCCAAAAGGAGCTGTTCGCCCTGATGCAGTCAAGCGCTGTCTATGCCCAGCCCTCCATCTCCGAAGGACTGCCCAACGCCCTGATGGAGGCCATGCTGATGGGCTGCGTCCCTGTTGGATCAAGGGTCGCGGGCATCCCCACCGTGATCGGCGACCATGGCTTTTTGCTTCAGCGGCATGATTCCCAAGAATTGGAAAGCCTGCTGGACCGAGCGCTGGCCCTCGATCCAGACCGCCGGGCCATTTCGGAGAGCATCAAAACCAGGTTTTCGCTGGAAAAAAGGAAAGCCGGCCTGATCGCTGTCTTGGCTGAATAGCCACTGCCCTCCGATGTGAACCGGTAGGGAAGTAGCAATCTCCTCTGAACATACGCCGGCTTCCCTGCCGCCAATATTGCTTAGCCATTGTTTATGAAAGCCAGTGGCAACAGCATTGTCCCGCCCCTGATGGATCTCAGCCAGGTTGCGCGCTTAGCCCCATCCCGCTCGCCTCTCCTTCACCTCCCGTTTAGTTCCCGCCCTTCCAACGGGAAGTGTGCGGGAGGCGACCAAGAGGCTTACAGGAAGCGGCTCAGGGCAGAACAAGGCGGCATCACCCTGTGAAAAGAGGGATTGCGGGGGAAAAAACATTGACGGATATCGCCAAGCTGAGCTCATGCAAGAAACAACCCTTCGGGGAGAACGAGAAGTGAATAGATTTGCCAAACTCGCCGCCACAGCTGCCATCCTGGCAACAGTCAATGACCCCCACTCCAGCATCCCGGCGGGAGCTGGACGCCAAGAATTCTACAAGGTGCAGGCCTTCACAGAATAGGTTCCTGATTAGCAGCTGGATCAATATTGGAAAAATGCCAAGTCCAGAAAACAGTTGACAAACAGGCAATTGCCAAATTTAAGGGTTTGTAAACAGAATTACCGTAAACAAGGGGAAGACATGAGATTAGCGATAGAGCAGAAAGAGCTTGTGCACCACATCCAACACTTGGTGGGGATCGTTTCCGCCAAGACCACCTCTCCCATTTTGACCAACTATCTGATCGAAGCCGACGCCAACAAGGGCGAGGTGAAGATCACGGCCTCCGATCTGGAGATAACGGTGGATGTGCGTTTCAACGCAGCCGTGAGCGAAGGTGGCACTATCGCCGTTTCCGCCAAACATTTCAACGAGATCATCCAGCAGATGCCCTCCGCGGTGATCGACCTCTGGAAAACCGAGGATCTGCTGATGATCCAATGCAACAAGATCGACTTCAACATCCTCTGCGCGGACCACACCCTGTTTCCGATCCTGCCCCAGCCCCAACTGGAAAACGCCACCACCGTCAACGCCGAGATCTTTAACAACATGATCGGTAAAACCGCCTTTGCTGTTTCCACCGACGTCAACCGCGCGGTGCTCACAGGCGTTTGCTGGAAGATAATGGAAAAGACCAACCTGATGGCCGCGACGGACGGGCGCAAGGTCGCCGAGATCGTGGTTCCGAACAGCTCTCCGGCCAAAACCGGCGACAACGCTGAAGCGGACGGCAGCATCTTTGACAACAGCCAGACGGAACAGCTGATGGAAAAGGTGATCCCCGTGAAGACCCTGAGTTTCCTGCAAAAGGTTTTCGACTCTTCCATCAAGGACATGAAAGTGCTGATGGAACGCAACAAGATCGTCTTTTCTTACGGCGCTTTCACCATCATCTCCAACATCATCGAGCATAAATATCCAGAGTATCAGAAAGCTTTCATGACCGATCTGCCCAACCAGATCGTGGTGGACAAGAAAAAGCTGCAGGAATCGATCCGCCGCGTGGCGCTGGTGGCCCCGGAAGACAACAACCGCATCCGCTTCGAGATCGACTCCGAGCGCTTTGAGATCAACACCAGCGACCGCGATACCGGTGACGCCAAGGAGTTTGTGGAAACCTACGAATATTCAGGCTCGGATACTTCCATCTCCTTCAATTTCCGCTATATGCTGGCCATCCTCGACGCCATCGACACGGAAAGGGTCTGCATCAAGCTGGGCAGTTCCAAAGAACCGATGATGGTCTATAACGAGCCGCTGCCGGAAAATAAGAAGATCACCTTCCTGTTGATGCCGCTGCGGTCGTAGCGCTTGATCCTGAAACAGCTCTGCCTGGCCAATTTCCGCAACTACGCCAAAGCCAGTTTCAGCCTGCATCACGCGGGTAACCTGGTGATCGCGCCCAACGGCCGGGGCAAAACGAATCTCCTGGAATCCATCGCCTATTGCGGCCTTGGCAAATCCGTGCGCTTTCACCGGGATGAGGAACTGAAGCGGGAAAACACCGATTTCTTCAGCGTCCGGGGCGAGTTCGAGGACGAATCCGGGCTGGACCTCAAAGTGCAGATCTCCTGGCAGGGCGGCAGAAAACTCCTGAAGATCAACGATAATCCCGTGCGCCAGTTGAGCAGCGTCTATGAGAACGTGAAGGTGATCTACGCCGCTCCGGAAGACATGAATCTGGTGGGCGGATACCCCCGCTTCCGGCGCCAATACTTCGATCTGGCCATTGCCCAGATCTACCCGCCCTACATCACCATCCTGAGGAACTACCTTCATGTGGCGGAACAGCGCAACAGCCTGCTCAAAAACCCCTATACCCAGGAGGAAAAACGAGCCTGGGACCTCAAGTTCAGCACCCTGCTGCTGGAAGTGCTGGA
>JAJBBF010000154.1 GCA_020532215.1 Candidatus Cloacimonadota bacterium | reverse complement strand
GCCCGTAGCCCTTGTGTCCGCCGGAGATCTCATCGGAACCGCCGATCGGCAGCAGGGAGGCTGTTTGTTTGATAAGATCCACCAGCAGCCGGTTGGTGTCCGTATGGGGGTTTCCTTCCAGATCGATGGCCCAGCCCGGGGGAGTGGGTTTTTCTTCGCGGGAATACTGCTCGATCTTGCCGCGCTGGCTGATCGAGGTGGCGGCGTCATAGATAAAGGGAAAATCAAGGTCGGTGGGAGCGCCGAAGCAGATGGGATTTGTCCCCAGCAGCGGCTGTACGCCGTGAGTGGGGCAGACGGAGGGGCGGGCGTTGGTGAAGATGAGGCCCAGCATGTTTTCCTCGCAGGCCATCTGGGCGTAATAGCCGCAGATGCCAAAGTGGGTGGAATCCCGCACTGCCACTGCGCCCAGGCCGAATTGGCGGGCTTTGGCGAGGGCGGTTTCCATGGCCCTGAAAGCCACCACGTGGCCCATGCCGTGATTGCCGTTCCAGACGGCTGTCGCGGCCTTGTCGCGCAGGATCCCGATCTTGGTGACGGGGTTTTGGATGCCCGCTTTGATGCGGTCGTAATACATCTTGAGGCGGCCGATGCCGTGGGATTCGATGCCGCGCAGATCGCTGGCGATAAGGATGTCGGAGCAGATCCGGGCATCCCCGGCCGGCACTCCGATATGGGTGAAAACTTCTTCCATAAAGGCTTTAAGGGTATTGATCGGCAGGCGTTTCATAAGTGTAGCTCCCTGGTTCAAGGTGTTGGCAGCATCAGCGCTTTCAAGGGCGGAAAGCCGTTGAAGTTCACCGAGGAGTAGCTCTGGGTATAAGCCCCGGTGGTGAAGATATAGACGCGGTCGCCGGGCTGGGTGTTTTCCGGCATGTGGTATTTGTAGTTCTCATACATGATGTCCATGCTGTCGCAGGTGGGACCCGCCAGGATGATCTCGTCGGCCAGGCCCTCGCGCTCGAAATAGATGGGGAATTTGATCGATTCGTCGATGGTTTCGATCAGCCCGCCAAATTTGCCCACATCCAGATAGACCCACCGGTAGAGGTTGTTCCGGGCCTTGCTGGCGATATTGACCACCTCGGCCACGATGATGCCGGCATCGGCGATCAGCGAGCGGCCGGGTTCCATCACCAGCTGGGGGATGTGTTCGCCAAAATCCTCCTCGATGAAACGCATTATCTCGGAACTGTATTCCTCGATGGAATAGGAGGGATCGACATAGCTGGCGGGATAGCCGCCGCCGAGGTTGATCATCTGCAGTTCTATGCCTTCCTCCAGCACGGCATCGAAGATGTATTTGGCACGGGCGATGGCATCGTCCCACTGCCCGATGTCACGCTGCTGGGAACCCACGTGGAAAGACACTCCCCAGGGAACGAGGCCCAGTTCCGGGGCTTTGAGGATGAGGCTGTAGATCACATCCGGATGGGCTCCGAATTTGCGGGAAAGCGGCCAGTCTGCGCCGGTGCCTTCAGTGAGCAGGCGGAAATAGACCTTGGACCCGGGGGCGTTTTCGGCGATGCGCTGCAGGTCGTATTCGCTGTCTGTAACAAAAAGGGGCACGCCCTGCTCGTGAAAATAGCGGATGTCCCGAGGCTTTTTGATCGTGTTGCCGAAGCTCATTTTCCGGGGGTCAATGCCCAGCTGGAGCAGCTGCTTGAGTTCGTTCACCGAGGCGAGGTCGAAATTCGAGCCCAGAGAATCCAGCAGCCTGATAACCTCGTTCATGGGATTGGCCTTCACGGCGTAATAGATCTGGAGGCCGGGGATGCTGTGCTGAAGCTCCAGATACTTGCTTCTGATGATATCCGGATCCACTATCAGCAGCGGGCTTTCCTGGGTGCGGGCGAACTCGCGGAACCGGGCAAAGCGCTCCGGCTCCATGTAGCGGGCGATATTGAAGCTATAAGGCTCTTTGTACATTGGGGAGTCCTCTGTGTCTCATATTGAAGTTCAATATTTACGCGGGCTAAAATGTGTCAACCTTTCTGACATTTTACAGCGGTTTCCGGAGGCAGGGGCAAGCTGGGGGCAAAAGGTGATCAGAAATCCGGCCGTTCGTATCCTCTGTTGCTAAGGCTCTGCCGGAATTTTGGGGCGAAGATGCTGTTGGGATTGTCCTTCAGGAAATCCCGCGCGAAACGCTGAGACAACTCCTCTTCCGTGCTGAGCTTGAGGCGCAGCAGGGAAGCGTATTCCGCGCTCACCGGATCCTGCCATTCATGCTCCAGCAGTTCGCGGGCCTTGCCCGGTTCGGCCAGCAATATGGCCCATTCGATGGCCAGGGTGAGCAGTTCTTCATCCTGGGTGCTGGCAAAGATCGAGCTGAGGGTGTCAACTGCGGCGGGATCGCCCAGCAGCATCAGCCGGCTGGCGCGGTGGAAATTGTCCAGGTCGGCGCCGCTGAGGCCGAGTACGAACATCATCTGGTAGATGGCGTCATTTACATAAATGCCCCCGGGATAGCGGATCACATATTCGTTCATCAGGCTGTCCGCGATATCGGTGTTCCCCCGCTGCAGTTCCAGGCTGAAACGCAGGTAATCGCGCGTTTCCTGGTGCTTGGGCTCACTGATGGCGTCAAGTTTGGCCAGGGCGGGCTCAAATTCCCGGTCGATGATCTGCAGCCGCACGAGGGCCAGGTCGATGTTCTGGCGGTCATAGCTGTTGCCGCAGAATCTGCGGGCCTCCTCATACCAGGCGGCGGCGGTTTTGGTGTCCCTGGTCAGGGCCAGGCTGTTCTCCGCCCTGAGGCGCCGGGCGTTCAGGTTCACGCCTTTGCGTTGGTAATTCCCGCGCTCCAGCATCAGGGAATCGGCAATAATGGCCGAGAGCAGGGTGTCGGTTTCGGCGTGGCGCCCGTTGCGGAAGTGGATCCAGGCTTGGTGGAGGCGGTGGTCGTTTTTGTCAAGGGTGTCCTGGCTTACGCTTTCCAGATACTGAAAGGAGGGGAGCGCCACCTCGTCGTTGAGGGCGGCGAATTGCTGCTGGGCAAAGCTGAGCAGGCGGTCCCGGGGAAGGGTTTTATATACTTCCAAAGCTTCAGCGGCCAGGTTTTGGGAGATCAGGGCGTTGGCGTAGAGTTCTTTGATGACCGGGTTCGGGCTCGAGGCCGCGAAATCCCCAATGGTCTTGATGCGGCTGGGATCCTCTTTCAGGATGGTTTTGCACTGGTTGTTCACAAAATAGAGGTTGGCGGGGTTTTTCTCCAGAAAGCTGAGATACTCGGTGAGGGCGAGGTCGAAACGGCGGAAATTGAGGGCGGCATTGCCGATTTCCAGCCGGAAGAGATCCGGATCGCCGCGGCGGAGGCGGGCGTCCTCGAAAAGCCTCAAAACCTGCTCGTAGAAGCCCCGGCGCTGGAAATAGGAAGCCAAAAGGCGATAGCTGTTTTCGCTGTAAGCCATGCGGGCCAGGTGGATCTGGCTGAGGTCCCAGGCGGCATCCGGCTTGCCCTGCATCACCAGCAGCAGGATCTCCTGTTCGGTGGCCTGGTTGGCCGGAAGCACTCGCCGGTATTGGCGCAGCAGCTTTTCCGCCTGGTCCAGCTGCGAGGTCTGGAAATAGATGTTGAGCAGCTGCAGCACGCTGTTGGCGTCGTCCGGGAACTTCTCCAAAACCTGCAGGAACAGCTTTTCCGCCTCCGCGTACTGGCGCTGGCCCAGCATCTGATAGGCCTGCTGGGAGAGGATGTCGCGTTCGTTGTACTGGGCTCCCAGCGGGATCAGGACCAGCAGGGCAAGCAGCGGCAGCAGGAGGCGTTTCATTCGTTGAGCAGCTTGAGGTATTTGAGGATCACCTGCTGGTAGGAAGGAGGGAAGAGGCGGTAGGAATCTTCCAGCATGGCCTGGCGGCGGAGGGCGTCGTAATCGGTATCCACAGCCTCCTGGAGGGTGGCGGGATCGGCGGCCTCGGCCTGGCGGCGTTCGCTCTTGTCGCGTTTGTTGATGCTGCGCTGGGCATCCAGGAGGCGGGAAACGATGTTTTCCTGGCGGTTCAGCAGGTCCTGCGAAAGCTGGTTGTTGCGCAATTGGCGCGAGATCGCTTCCGCTTCCTCGATGATCTGCTTGATGGCGTTGCCCTGTTTCTGGGCTTCGGGATTGTTCTGCAGGGCGCGTTTGAGGTTTTCCGCCAGGCGTTCCTGGTCCGAGGCAAGTTTCTGCATCTGCTGCTGCGTGGCTGCGCCCATCCGGCCGCCCTGCTGCTGGATCTGCAGCATCAGCTGTTCCGAAAGCAGGTTCAGCGCCATCTGTTCCTGGCCCATCTGGCCCAGCATCTGCATCAGGGATTGCATCCCGCCGCCGCCGCCGGAGCCCATGGAAGGGTTGTTCATGGTCTGCATCAGGTCATAGACCATCAGGTTCAGCCCCCGCTGGATCGCTTCCAGCTGGGCGGGGATCTGGGCGTACTGCATTTCGTTGACATTGATGAAAATATCCCGGTAGCCCCGGTTGGTATCGGTGAGGTCGATGTAAAATTTTGGAGGCAGGAACATCGTGACCTGGGGAACGCTGAACAGGCGGTTCAGGGATACCTGAACGCCCTCGTAATGGGCGATGAGGTCACTCACGATGGGGTAGGGATCGCTGCTGTAGAGGCCTCGCAGCTCCTCGTGCTGCTTGGAAAAGATCAGCAGTTCCCGGATGGCCTTTTGCATGGCGGAAGTAACTTCCTGCATGCTGCCGCCGCCCATGGATTGTTTCATCTCACCCAGCCGGCGCGTGTACTGGCGCATCTTTTCCAGGGCCTGGGATTGCGATTGGCTGGCTTGGGAACGCTGGTTTTTCTGCAGCTGCTGCCGGCTCTGGCTCATGTTATTCTGCAGTTGGCCGCTCTTCATGTCCTGCTTCAGATCGCTCATTTCCTGCTTCAACTGCCGGTCCTTGCCCGGTTCCAGCAGCTGGTCCGCGTTTTCCACCGCCTCCTGCAGCTGGTCAAATTTTTCGCTGATGTTTTCCTGCTCGCGGGCCAGGCGTTCAGCGCTTTCCTTGGGGTCGCCGGTCTTTTCCTGCAGGGCGCTCTGCATCTGTTCCATCTCTTGGGAGATCTGCAGGGCCTTGTCCAGCGCCTGCTCTTTCTTGATGCTTTCCAGCAGGTCGAGGGTCTGGTCTATCTTCTGGCTGAAATCCTCCATCGAGAATTTCATGTTTTCCATCGCCTTGCGCAGGTCTTCCGGCTTCACGTTCATCAGCGCTTGCTCAAATTTGCTCATGGCCTCGCGCAATTCCTCGGTGCTGATCTCCTCCATCAGCTCCTGGATCCGCTGCATCTTTTGCAGGGTCTCCTGTGAAAGCGCGTCGTTGCGCTGCATCTGGTCTATCATCTGCTGGAAATCCCGGGCCACGTCATCCACCTGCCGGGTAAGCTGCTGCTGGGTTTCGAGCATCTTCTCTAGCTGCTTCTTGTCCTCCCACTGCAGCTTGTCTTCATTCAGCAGCTCGCGGCGCTTCTGCTCAAAATCCTTCTGCAGGTCGCGGGATTCCTCCAGCGCGCTCTCAAGGTCCTGGGTGCGGAGTTGCTCCTGGCGTTCGATCTCGCGGAAGATCTCCTCGATGGAGGGGAAACGGGCTTTGAACCTGGCGGATCGGGCGCTCTGGCGGTCCGGAGAGTTGTCAAAAACCTCAGCCCAATAGGTGACCTCATCTCCGGGCAGAAGCCCGAAACCCTTCAGATCCAGGGTGTGGTCCAGGGTGAAGAGTTTTTCGGCGATCAGCGAACGCAGCGCCAGCGACTGGGCCGGGCGGTCGTTGACCTGGTAGTGCAGGCTGAGGTCGCGCAGGCCAAAATCGTCGTTGGCGGTGATGATCAGCGGCAGCAGCAGGCTCTGGTCCAGCAATACGTCCTCGCCAGGGAAGATGATCCGCACCTCGGGAACGTTGTCCGGGATGATGCTGATGGTTTTCTCTTCCGGCCTGGATCTGCGGCCCAGAGCGTCGGTGAGTTCCAGATACCAGGTTTTGGGGGCGGTAACTCTGATCCGGGTACTGAAACTGCTTTCGTCCAGCTGCTGCAGGGGCTGCGAAGTTCCGTCCGAAAAACGCATCACGGCAGTTTCCACCGGGATGTTCGTGCCCAGGGAGAGGATCACCTCGCTGTGCTTGTAGGCCTCGATGTTTCCGTAGCTGAGGCTGTCCTTGCGGGGCCCGAGGCCGGTGTAGGCAGGGTATTTATAGCGCACTTCCCAGTTCCGCGCGAAGGGTTCGTCCAGGCAAACGGCTTTGTAAACCTCGCTGGTCGCCACCTCGTTTCGCACGTAATACTCGATGCTGTATTCCAGGGCGGGAAAGCTGTAACTGTTGTCCGTCATGCCAAGTTCGCGCCACTGCTTGTCCCAGCGGTAGAAAAGCCGGTGGTGCAGCCGGGTGTCCGGCTCCAGTACCTTGATCAGCAGCTGCCGGCCCTTGCCCAGGGTCACGTTGCCGGGGCTGAGCTCAATGGTTTTTTTATACTCGACCGCGTCCGCTTCCACGGCCTGGAACTGCTTGAAGGCGTAGCGGAAATCCTGCCAGGAGAGGGCCCAGACGCTGCCGATGCCCGCCAGCACAAAGAGGATCAGCCACCACTGGGTGGCCTGGAACAATTTGGGCAAGCGGTATGAAGAGGCTTTCAGGCGGTTTTGGGCCTGCCCCGCCAAAGCGTCCAAAACCGGCTCGCTTTCCTGTTGCTGCTTCAGTTCCCAGAGGTTTTGGTAAAGGTCGTCGTCGTACCGGGTCTGGCGATCCAGCCAGCGGGCGGTTGCGCGGGGATCGTAAAAAGCGCGGATGCCTTTATAGATGAAGAAAAGGGCCAGACCGGCCATCAACGCTTTGAGAGCGTAATTCAGATAGACAAGCGTGGGCGACTGCGCGGGGAGGTTCAGCCACACCAGAAAGTAGGCGTGGAGGCCCACAACGAGGCAGATCAGCGCCAGGATCAGCGCTTTGGCCACGATCCGCAGGTTCAATCCCTGCTTGAAATTATGCAGTTTGCTCAGAAATTCGTTCATTCGGTCTATCCTATCCCAAGCATAAGTTCTGGGCCCGCGCTTTTTCGTCAATCACAATTTCGCCCAGACCCGCGAGCGGAAGCCGGAATATTGGGCAATTATCAGGGGTCAAATTCACAAATTCGCAAGTTCCCTCACTGGCGGCCGGAGGCAAGTTCTACAAATTCACAAGTTCCCTCACTGGCGGCCGGAGGCAAGTTCTACAAATTCGCAAGTTCCCTTACTGGGAACCCCTGCCAGGCAAGCCAGGCAGATCCAGGACATGTGATAGTGATATCTCTATATATAACATATATATACCTATAAGACCTTTGCGTAATACCAAAGAGTCCAGCTTTCCAGGATCTACTTTGTAGTTATCCACAATTTTTTCAAAAATTCTCAACATGAACCCTGAAAAAGCT
>JAJBBF010000126.1 GCA_020532215.1 Candidatus Cloacimonadota bacterium | reverse complement strand
TACGCCGTGGAGATCTATTACGAGGCGATCAAAAAACAGAGCTACACCTGCAATCTGGGGCCCGGAACCTTTTTGGACATGATGTATATGCCGGACGCCCTGCGCTCCCTGGTGGAGCTAATGGAAGCCGATCCCGCCAAGCTGAAGCACCGCAACTGCTTCAACGTCTCCGCCATGAGCTTCGATCCCGACATGATCGCCGCCGAGATCAAGAAACACATTCCCGAGTTTAAAATGCAGTATGAGGTTGACCCCATCAAACAGGCGATCGCCAACAGCTGGCCGAACTCCATGGACCATAGCGCCGCCCAGCAGGAATGGGGCTGGAAACCTGAATACGACCTGGCCGGGATGACCAAAGACATGCTGGACATCCTCTCCGCCAGACTTAGCTGAATATGCTCAAAATAGGCATTGCCGGCGTTGGCCGCCTGGGACGCTTCCACGCCGGCAAATTCCTGGCTGATCCGCGCTGCGAATTGGCCGGGGTGTATGACATCAACGAACGGCGCAGCGCCGAAGCCGCCCGGGATTTCGGAGTGAAAGACTTCCGCGGCTACGACGAGCTGATAGCCGCCTGCGACGCCGTGGATATCGCCGCCACCACCAGCGCCCACCACGAACTGGCCAAAGCCGCCCTGCTGGCGGGCAAACCGGTGTTCGTGGAAAAGCCGCTCTGCGCTGAACTGGCGCAGGCGGAGGAGCTGGTGGCCCTGGCTGAGGAACGCGGCCTGAAGATCCAGGTGGGGCACATCGAACGCTTCAACCCGGTGATCCTTGAAGCCGAGCAATACATCCGGGAGCCCCTGTTCATCGAATCCACCCGCATCTCCAGCTTCCAGCCGCGCGGAACCGACGTTTCCGTGGTGCTGGACCTGATGATCCACGATATCGACCTGATCCTGGATTTCGTGCAGAGCCCGCTGGACGCTGTGCACGCCAACGGCGCCGGGATCCTCACCCCCAGCCTCGATATAGCCAACGCCAGGCTGGAATTTGCCAGCGGCGCGGTTGCCAACGTGACCTCCTCGCGGGTGGGGCTCAAACAGGAGCGCCGGATCCGCTTTTTCCAGCGGGACGCCTATATCTCGCTGGATCTGGTGAATCACCGGGGCAGCCTGATCCGGCAAAGCGCCAGGGCCGGCGAACTGCTGCAGAGGATGCTGCGGGGCGAAACCGGCATCGAGCCGGAAGAGCTGATCGACGCCCGGAGCCTTGAGCCTGGGAGCTCCGGCAAAGACGCCCTCGCCCTGGAACTGGAAGCCTGGGTTGAGGCCATTCTGGAAGACAAAAAGCCAGTGGTGGACGGCCAGGCCGGACTGCGGGCCCTGCGTGCAGCCGCCCGGATCGGAGCAGCCATCAGCCGGCAAAACCTTTTCACAAACGGATCCAAAAAAGCATGAAAAACATTTTGATAACCAACATCGCCGCCCATCTGGGCGAAGAGATCACCCTCCGCGGCTGGGTGCGCACCATCCGCCACAGCGGCAAACTGCTGTTCATCGTTTTGCGCGACGGCAGCGGCGAAATTCAATGCGTGGCCTTCAAACCGGAACTGGGCGAGGAAAAGTTCGAAACCGCCAAACGCCTCACCCTGGAATCCTCCGTGATCATCAGCGGAACCGCCAAGCCGCACCAGAAAAAGGAAGGGCAGTTCGAGCTGGCGATCAGCTCGGTCTCCCCCATCCAGATCTCCGAAGAATATCCCATCGGCAAAAAAGAGCACGGGCCGGATTTCCTGCTCTCGAACCGCCACCTCTGGATCCGCTCCTCCAAGCAGTGGGCGGTGCTGCGCATTCGCCACGCCGTCTATTATGCCATCTGCGACTGGCTGAACCAAAACCACTTCGTGCGCTTTGATTCGCCCATCCTCACCCCCAACGCCTGCGAAGGCACCACCACCCTCTTCGAGCTGGACTATTTCGACGAAGGCAAGGCCTATCTCTCCCAATCCGGACAACTGTACCTGGAAACGGGGATCATGAGCCTGGGCCGGGTTTACGACTTCGGCCCCGTCTTCCGCGCCGAGCGCTCCAAAACGCGCAAGCATCTCACGGAATTCTGGATGATGGACGCCGAAGCGGCCTTTGTGGAACACGAAGAAAACATGCGGATCCAGGAAGAACTGATCCGCCACGTGATCCGCACCGTGCTCAGGGATTGCGACACCGAACTCACCGTGCTGGAGCGTGACAAGGAAGCCCTCAAAGCCGCCGACGCGCCCTTTAGGATCATGACGCACCGCGAAACCATCGAATACCTTCGGGCCCAGGGCAGCGAGATACCCCACGGCAGCGATCTCGGCGCCGCGGACGAAGTGCTGCTCACCAAGGATTCCCCTGTGCCGGTGTTCATCGAGAAATGGCCGAAGGAGATCAAGGCCTTTTACATGAAGCGCGATCCCCAGGATCCAAACCTGGTGCTGGGAAGCGACCTCATCGCGCCGGAAGGCTTCGGCGAGATCATCGGCGGTTCCCAGCGCGAAGACGACCACGACCTGCTGCTGGAGCGGATGCAGGCGGAAAACATGCCGATCGAGCAATACCAGTGGTTTCTGGACCTGCGAAAATATGGCAGCGTGCCCCACAGCGGTTTCGGCGTGGGCCTCGAACGCCTGGTTACTTGGATGAGCGGCATCCACCACATCCGCGAAACCATACCTTTTCCCAGGATGATCTATCGGATCTATCCCTGAGCCAGTTTGGCGTCCGGCGAACCCAGCCAGGACGGCAGAAGAGCCAAGCCTGGCTGTAGCCGGGGCAGGTTTCTCGTCCCACGCCAGCCGGGGCGGTTAAAGTTAAAATTTATCAAATAAATAGAATATGGAGAAAAGGATGAATCACAGCAAATCATTCTCCCGGGTCACCATGGGGATGAAATCCTCGTTGATCCGCGAATTGGTGGCCTCCACCAAGAACATTCCCGGCCTGATCTCATTCGCCGGCGGCTTTCCCTCGCCGAAGACCTTTCCGGCTCAGCAACTGGCGGAGATCTTTCGCGAAGTGGTGAAAAACGAAGGCCAGGACGTGCTGCAATACGGGGCCAGCGAAGGCGACAGCCTGCTGAAAGAGCAGCTGCTGAAATGGGAGGGCCTGGACCTCAGCCAGGATGAGATGATGATCAGCGTGGGAGCCACCAACGCTCTCTACTACTACGGCAAAACGCTGGTCGATCCCGGCGACGTGGTGCTTTGTGAAGCGCCCACCTTTCTGGGTTCGCTGGTGGCTTTCGACGCCCTGGAAGCGGATTGCCAGAGCGTTCCCTTCGACGACGACGGCATCCTGATGGCAGAGATTGAGGCCAAAGTACGCTCCCTGCGGCTGCGCGGCAAGAACATCAAATTCATCTATGTGATCCCGGATTTCCATAATCCCGGCGGCATCAGCTACAGCCTCCAGAGGCGCCGGGAACTGATCCGCTTCTGTCTGGACAACGAGATCCCCATCGTGGAAGACAATCCCTATTCCCGCCTCAGATACAGCGGCGAGCCGCTTCCCACCTTGTTCAGCCTGGCCCGCGGGGAATTTGGCGACACTTCCCTGGTTACCGAGATCGTCTCCTTTTCCAAGATCCTCGGACCCGGCATGCGGGTTGCCTTTGCCAAAGGGGACAAGGAACTGATCGGCAAAATGGTATCCTGGCAGCAGAAGATCAACATCACTCCGGATTGCGTGGCCCAGAGAGCGGTGGCGCGCTTCCTGGAAAAGGGGCTCATGGATCCCCATATAGCCAGCATCCGCGCTTTTTACACCCCTTATCTGCAAAAAATGCTCTCCGATCTTGAGCGCTACATGCCTGAATCCGTTACCTGGACCAAGCCCCAGGGCGGCATCTTCCTCTGGATGACCCTGCCGGAAAACGTTAACGCCGACGAGTTGTTCCACGCCGCCGCCCAGCGCCAGGTTTCCTTCATCCCCGGTTCCAAATTCTACCCCCAGGGCCAGGAACGCTACAACAAACTGAGGCTCAATTTCAGCTTTGCCACCCCCCAGCAGATCGAAACCGGCATCCGGCGCCTGGCGGAATTGCTGGTTTAACGCCGGAGAAAACCATGCGAGCTTTCACCCAATTGCGAAGATCCGCTGCCCTGCTGCTGATCATGCTTATCCCGATCCTGCTCGGCGCTGAAATGATCACCCACAGGGTTGTTTCCGGCGACACCCTCTACAACATCAGCAAGCGCTACAACGTGAGCATCGAGCAGATCAAGGAGCTGAACAACCTGAGCGGCAACACGATCAGCCTGGGCCAACTGCTGAAGATCAAGGAGATCGACCCCTATGCCGCCATCACCGACCTTCCCGCCCCGGAAAGGGGATTAGCCCCGGCCGCCAAGCTGCGGCTTGATCCCGGCGATCCCCTCTTTTCCGCCAGTATCGACGCGGATGGGAACTGGCTGGACATCCGCAGGATACCCTCCAACACCCTGCACGCTGCAGACGCGGCCGGAAACCGTTATTACGCCGGCATCCTGGCGGATGAACAGGAATTTGGAGAGACCAAACTGGACAGCAGATTGAGCGCGGAACAGCAAGCTGAAGGCAAACTCACCGACACCTGGCTGGCCTGCCAGGACAGCGCCGGAAAATGGATCTGGGCAAAACACCTGGCTCCGGTGCTGGCGGACGGTGACCTGCAGCTGGCTCTGGCAGTGAGCGATTCCGGTTTTGTTTACGCGGCCGGAGCCTTCAGCGGCGAGATCGGTCTTGGTTCCGAGAAGATAAATGCCTTGGGGGGCAACGATATCTGGCTGGCTGGATTCGGCAAGTCCGGGGAACTGCTCTGGAAGAAACAGGCCAGCAGCTTGGAGGATGTCTCCTCCCCCGCTCTCGCTCTCGATATAAGCGGCAACATCTGCCTGGCGGGCGAATTCGGCGGAACCCTTGGCCTGGATCCCCACAGCCTCGTTTCCGGTGGCGAAACCGACATCTTCGTGGCCTGGCTCGATCCGGCCGGAACCTGCCTCTGGGCCCAACAGACCAAAGGGGCCAAAACGGAGAAGCTGCTTAAATTGGAAATGGCGGATGATGGCGGGATAATTGTTTTCGGAACCACCAGCGGAAACCTGAACCTCGGTTCCGGCAGCATTGGCTCAAAGCCCGATCCCGCCGGCAATACCCTGTTTTTGGCCCGGCTGGGCGCCACCGGCAACTGGAGTTGGGGAACCCGGATCCGGCAACTCAGCGCCGGCGGCTGGGGAAAGCGCTTCGCCACGGACAGCAAAGGCTACACCTGGTTCAGCGAAAATTTCTACGGCGACCCGATCCCCGATCCCATCTACGCCGGCGCCATGAGCGTGAGTTCCAGTCTTACTTTGCTGGACGGTAGCGGTAAAAAACTCTGGAACCGTGATCTGGACGGGGCGGATGCCTCCATCGACTGGATCAGCGCGGGCGGGAATTCCGACGTCTTCATCGCCGGAACCTTCCGGGGCAGCCTCAGCCTCGGTGGCCACAAACTGGATAGCGGCCTGCAGAAAGCCCAATTCTACGCCAGCCTGGATGCAAGCGGAAACTTCCTCTGGGCGCGCAGATGGCTGGGAACCGACCTCCATTTCATCGAAACCGATCCCCTGGGAAACCTCTATCTGGTGGCTAAATACAGGCCCTACATCGATTCTGGCGGCCTCCCCTTCTACCTGGACCAAACCGAAGGGAAACTCATCGTAGCCCGCCTGGATACCAGCGGAAACTGGTGCTGGGCGGCTCAAACCGAATCGCAGGCTTCGCCGTTTCTGCTCAATGCTGATATCGACCCCAAGGGAAATCTGCGGATAGCGGGATCCTGCTCCGGCGAGATCAGCTTCGCCGCCCAATAACCCTGAAATTAAGCTCCGCCGGCCCTTGGGTCCTTCGCCTGCTTCAGCTATAGACCAGCAGGGTGCGGTCCGGATTTGCCCAGCTGTAGCGGACTTCACCTACAAAGATGGTGTGGTCGCCGCTGCGCACCTGGCTGGTGACCTCGCATTCAAAAACCGCCACCGCGTCCTTGGGAACGGGCAGTTTGTGCAGCTTGCCCGGCAGGAAATCCACCTTGCCAAGATCCAGCTTATCGGTGTCCCGGCCTGAACTGGAGCCGGCCATGGCGCAGAGCGGCTTCATCTCCACCGAGGGGAATATGAGGTTGAAATATCTGCTCTCCAGGAGGCATTCGTGCGAATAGCGGCTGTGGCCGATGGAGATGGCAAACATCGGAGGCTGGATCGAGGTCCGCATGAACCACTCCAGAGTTATCAGGTTGTAGCCTCCATCAGGCTTTTCCACTGCGGCCAAGGTTACCTTGGCGGGTAAATGGATCAGGCCGTAGGCGCTGGTCAGATCTGTTTGTTTCATTGTTTTAACGTCCTGTAGCGTTTATATAAAGACATTATAAGCAATTTCCCCGCCGGGGAAACCGCAATGTGCATAGTGGCTGCGATCAGGGTTCCAGGGCCTCTCTCCAACCAGCTCCGAATCTACGTCATTCCGGGACGGAGCGCTTCAGCGCGCAGTGCCCGCAATCCAGCCCAGACTATCATTCCGGGGATGATAATCACCACCCTTTGTGTTCACAGGATTAATCCCGCCTGGCGCGGGGTGATGCATTATAGGCGGGAGTTTCAACCCCCGTAACAAAAAGCCTCGATCGCAACCAATTGGTTCGAGGGGCTCCGTTCGCTCACGATCTCCAGGAAAGGGATGGTGGTGTTGAAGCAGAAGTCGCAGTGGTAGAGGCTTTGGGAGGCTGTTTCGGAGGCTACGCGGAAGAAGCTTGACAGATATGGGGGGATGGGTTATTTTGTTTAATAAAGAAGATTATACCCAAAAAGGAGTGTCCGAATGAAAGCCACCCTGATCGGAATCCTGGCCTTGCTGCTCAGTTTGCCGCTATTGGCACAGATAGATATGCCCAAACCGGATCTCAACCCCTACAAGGGAAGCAAAGCCCCGCTGCTGAACCTGGACAGGCTGTCCATGAGCCATTCGATGGGTTTTGAGGCGGGCACCAGCAGCGCCGGCGGAGGATTTTACCTCTCCCGCTACACCAACCGCATCCGCTACGCCTTCAGCCCCAAACTGGATCTGGAACTGGACCTCAGTTTGGTGAATTATGGTTCCACCTCTTCCAAGCTGGAATTCAACTCCGACAACTCCACCAAGGTGATCCCGGAATTCCGGCTGAACTACCGTCCCTCGGACAGCGTGAACCTATCGGTGGAATTCCGCCAGGGAGCGCCCTGGTATTCGGGCTCCACGCCCTGGTATGGGGACCAGCGTCCCTGGTATGAAAGGTGGTAAGGCTTTTTGAGCGTAATCATCGGAATTCTGATAGCTGTCCTGGGCGCCACCCTGGGCAGTTTTTTTAATGTTCTGATCGACCGGATCCCCCGCGGGGAATCCGTGGTGAATCCTCCCTCGCACTGCACTTCCTGCGGCAAGCGGCTGCCCGCCTGGCAAAACATCCCCATCTACACCTACCTGGCGCAAAAAGGCAAATGCAGCTCCTGCGGTGCGAAGATCCACTGGCACCACCTGGCGGTGGAGATCGCCACGCCGCTGCTGTTTTTGGGTCTGTTCTTCGTTTACGGGGTGCAGAGCCTGAGCTTCTGGAAATTCCTGCTGATGTTCGGCTTCCTGATCCCCATCTTTTTCATCGACGCTTTCCACAAGATCATTCCGCTGGTGCTGT
>JAJBBF010000125.1 GCA_020532215.1 Candidatus Cloacimonadota bacterium | reverse complement strand
GAGTCATGATCGTCTCCTTGTCTGTTAGTTTTGTCAAAACCATCAAAACAAAGAGCGGGATCTGGCTCAACCTTTTTCTTCATCTGCCGTTACCTATTTTACACCAACCTTTGAGACGCTACCCGGAGGGCGTAACAACTTAGCCCAGGGTGCAGCGCAGCGGAACCCTGGGATGAGTGCTAAAAAAATGAGATCAAGCAGGGCGACACAACTGCCTGCGATGCAACTTGTTGCGAAGTGTGTCGCCCCTGCGGGGCTGCGAGATCTCTCTGCCCCATGAACCCGGGGTTGACACCCCGGGCTAAATTGTTTCGTCCCTGCGGGACTTCTCCATCCTTGCTTTTGGCTCTCTTTCAAACCGAGCGGGCGCAGTGACAAAATGACCGAAGAACTACGAAACAACAAGTCTCGGATCGTCATTCTGGAAAAGCCACGCTGGAGTCGAGCGACGCAGGAGCATCGACTCCAGCAGGACCCTCATCCACTTCTGCTGGCGTCCATGCTCCTGCGTCGCTGGACGCCAGCATCGCTCGACTCCAGCTTCACCGCCCGGAATGATGGAGCGGGGGTGGGAGGTTGAAAGTTCTGGGTTCAGAATACCTCTGCACCCACTCGGTTTGAAAGAGGGCCATAATTTCATGCCAGACCCCGGGCCGGATGAAAGCTTCCAACCTCACCATCCAAGTCCGAACGAAACACGGGTTTGTGGAAAACAGTCCACAACTGGGAACTATTTTACTGCGGTCATAACAGCGGCCCCAGGCAGCTTTCGAAGCAAACAGAAACATGGCCAACAAGGCATTAGCGCAACCCTGCGAACGTGCTTACCGGGAAAAAAGCACACTTTCCCACAATTTGTTTGATACTCCATAAACCCTTGTGATACATCGTGTTAAGCTCATCAGGGGAGAAACGCCAACACGCCTATCTGCGGGTATGCCAAGCGCTTGGACAAATCACCCGAATGACGATCGGCAGATAAAAGTTATTCGCTTGCCTTGGAACCTGTTATCAAATTTGCCGTTTCAGGTGGAGATAAGTTTGAAAATCAGGCATTTTTCTCTTGACACATCTTTGGCAGACCGGATATCGGGATTGATCCAAGGAGCAAGCCATGAAAGTAAGGACAGGCCAGGGTTCCAGCCCCAGAGGCGGGAACGCGGAACAAGATTTTTTAAACAAAAATAAAATTGGAATTTTAGGAAAATTAGGGAGAGTCTTATGAGAAAGATCACTTTGTTTGTTTTATCCCTGGTGCTTTTACTGGGGGTGTGTTCTGGTTTGTCTGGCCAAACTTTGCTCTGGACGCAGGATTTTGCGTCCACGGCACCCACCGGCTGGACGGTTGTAAACGCCGGCAGCGGCAATAATTGGAGCTTGACTGCCACGGGTGACCCGTATAGTGGGACTTACCACATGCGCTACGAGTACAACTCAAGTTACGCGGCCAACACCTGGGCTTTCACGCCCGGCATTGCCATGACAGCGGGTAATGATTATTACCTTACCTTCTATCAAAAGACAGCCTCTATTTATTTCACTGAAAATCTGAAAGTGACCGTGGGCAATGCCCAGACGGTGGCTGCACAAACAACTACCGTGCTGACCCTGGCTTCACTGGCCAACACCACCTACGCCCAAAGAACCACTGCCTATTACCGGCCCACCACATCTGGCACCTACTATTTTGCCTTCAACTGCTATTCAGAAGCTAATCAGTGGGATCTGTACGTGGACTATGTGCAGGCTTATGAGTTGGTTGCATCAGGGCCGGAGCTTACGCTATCCGAGAGCTCCTACGATTTCGGTTTGGCCTATAATGTGAGCAGCAATTGCACCCCGCATTACTTCATTGCCCAGAATACGGGCGCGGGAACAGTGACCATTGCCAGCGCGCCTCAGTTCACCGGAACGGACGCCAGCCAGTTCACGCTGATCGACGCCAACACCTATCCCATCGAGTTGGATGCCACTGAATTCGCCTACTGGGGAGTGAAATTCACACCCAGTTCCTATGGCGAAAAGACAGCCTACCTCTCGATCGTTGACGACATCAGCACCAAGGGCCTCAGCTTCTTCGCCGCCGAAGAGATCCCCGCGGCTACTGAAGGTGTTAAAGCAGCTTCAAATGCCACAGCCAAGTCCGTGGGCACCCTGCCCACCACAACTGTAAAAACCCGGGCCACCAACAACGTCAGCCTGCGGGGCTTTGGCGTGATGGGTGTGTTCGAAGATTACTTCGAAACCTACAGCCATCTCTCCGGGACCCTTAATCCCTGGACCCAGTATGACGGTGACGTAACACAAACCTGGGGCCTGCAATACAACCCAGGATCAGGAGCAGTTACAATAGTTCCTAGCTACACTGGATCTTTCATCTGCCTGGACTTCAGCAGTTATTCACCAGAGCCTGACGATTCCTGGCGCCCTTACGGCGGTGACCAATATGCCGGTTGTGCAGCCGCGAACGGGGCTGTGAACAATGACTGGCTGATCTCGCCACAGCTCAGCTTCCAGGACAGTCCCCGGATCAGCTTCTTCGCCAAGTCTTTGGCGGCCGACTATTACCCTGAAAGCTTCAACGTGCTCTATTCCACCACTGGCAACAGCTACACGAACTTTGCCGGCAACTATCTGAACAGCACCCAGCCCCAGACCGTCGGCCTGGACTGGACCCTGTTCGAATATGAATTGCCTGCAGCCTGCGCCAACACCAACGTTTACATCGCGATCCAGTGCGTATCCAACGATATGTTCATGCTCATGATCGACGATTTCGTGGCCGGGCATCTGGCCGGACCCGCTCTGACAATATCTGATGATGAGTGGGACTACGGCCTGGCTTTTATCGGCGCCAGCAACTGCACGCCGCGAGTCTTTACCGCCACCAACGCCGGGAGCGGTACCGTTACCATTACCAACCCTCCCACCCTGGAAGGCACGGACGCCGGCCAGTTCACTCTCACAGACGCCAACACCTACCCGATCGCGCTGGATACAAGTGAATCTGCCTCCTGGACAGTGAAATTCACCCCCACTTCCTGGGGCGAGAAAGATGATGCCTACCTGCGCATTGTGGACGACCTCGCCAAAAGCGGGCTTACCATCTACGTGCAGGATCCCGTAAGCGGTGAAGGCCAGGCAGTGAAAGGCCCCGGCATGGTCCCCAATGCCGACAAAGGCAACAGGGACGACGCTCCCAAACAGAAGGCCAACAACGACATCGCCTTGCGCGGTTTTGGCGTGGAAGGCCTGATGGAAGACTACTTCGAGTATTACAGCCACCGCGACCAGAGCTTCGGCTACTGGACCCTGCACGACAAGGACCTGGAGCCAACCTACGGCATCTACATCGGCGAAACGGAGTATTTCGCCCCCTACACCGGCTCCTTCATCGTCTTTGACGACCAGGCGGTGCCGGAACTGAGCAGCGAAGCCTGGATGGCCTATTCCGGCGACAACTGGGTCGGCTCCTTCGACGTGGCCACCAACGGCGTGCTGAATGACGACTGGATGGTGACACCGGCCCTGGAATTCGACAACGACCCCCGCATCAGTTTCTTCGCCAAATCGCCCAACACATCCTATAATCCTGAACGCTTCAAGGTTTATTACTCGCTCACGGGTGACGCCTATTCCGACTTCACGGGCAACTACGTGGCCGGCAGCGCCAGCACCTGGATCGAGCCTCCCACGGAATGGACCAAGTATGAATATTCCATCCCAGCCCTGGCCAACCATACCGGCTGGATCGCCATCCAGTGCGTCTCCGACGATTCCTGGGTGCTGCAGATCGACGACTTCGTGGCCGGGCACCGCTCCCTCTATGACGTCGATCCGCCCATAGTTACCGAAATCCTGAACGTGGGGGCCACCTCCACCATCACCGTGACCGTCACCAACATCAGCGCCAGCGCCTGGAGCTACACAGGCTTCTCAGATACCGCCAGCTGGCTTACCTACACCGACGCCTCCGGCACCATCAACCCCGGTGACGACATCCAGATCGTGCTGAACTTCAATGCCACCGGCCTCACCGCGAACAGCACCTACACCACTAACCTGGTGATCACCACCGATTTCGGCACCATCACCGTGCCGGTGACCCTCACCGTGCTGGCCTCCACCAACGCCATTCCGGTGAATCCGCGCATGGTGGCACAGTGGGAGGACGCTGTCGGCGTCGGCATCGCCTGGAATTACTATAATATTGGTAGCCCGCAGGGAAGCAAATTCGGCATCCCGGATGATTTGATCGTGGATCTCTCACAGGAAACCACAGTCTTCATCGCTTGTGCCACCGATGAGCAAACAGCTTGCACCAACTATCTAACCGACATCGGAGCCACCCTGGCCAACTGCAAATTCGTCAACTTCCCCACCAACACTTACTGGACCCGCGACTGGGGCCCCTGGCACATCTTCCACGGGGATTCCCGCGGCCGCGAAATGAGCCTGGTGGACTTCGATTACAACCGTCCCCGTCCTCTGGATGACGCGGCGGCCGGCTACATCAATACCTATATCGAAGCCAACTACCCCACCAACTACGACAACACGCTGTTCAATGCGCCCATCATCCACACCGGCGGCAACATCATGACCGACGGCAACGGCGCCGCGATGTCCACCAACCTGGTGCGCGACGACAATGACGGAGACCCTGTTTACGACTACACTCCGGTTACCGCGTTCAACTACAACGACGCCCAGATCGCCGCCATCATGCACGACTTCCTGGGTATCGACAACTATATGATCTTCCAGGACCCGGACACCGATCTCAACTCCACGGTGGACCACATGGACTGCTGGTGTAAACTGTTGGATGTGGACATCGTGATGATCCAAAGGGTGCCCGAGAACTCAACCGAATACCAACTTACCGAAAACGCGGTGACCGACTGGGCCACCCGGGCTTCCAGCTACGGCGAACACTTCCCCTACCGCGTCCACCGCGTGGATGAGATCCCGGAAACCACCAACTACACCAACTGCTTCATCCACAACCGCAAGATCTATGTTCCTGCCTACGGCGGAGACCTTGCCGACGAGGACGCCGCCGCCATCGCTGCCTACAAGGCTGCCATGCCCCAGTATGCGGTGCAGGGCTACACTGCCAAACCCTCGGATCCCTGGTTGTCCTCCGACGCCATCCATTGCCGCATCAACACCATCTGGGATGCCGAGATGGTGCACATCTGGCACCATCCGCTCTGGGGTTCCGTCGATGCCGGCGAAGATATCGTCCTGCCCATCGAGATCACCAGCTACAACGCCCTCGATGCCGACAGCACCTACGTGAGCTACCAGATCTACGACGCCTCGACTGATACCTACGGTCCTTGGATCGATGTATTTCTGGGTGACTGGGCCAATCTGGGCAGCAACGATTACACGATAACCATCCCCGGCGCCAATCTGGCCCTGGGCGATTCCATCTTCTATTGCATCATCGCCAACGACACCGAAGGCAACGAACACTGGCTGCGCCTCAACCGCAGGCAGGACCCCTTCGTGCTGGATGTGAGGCAGGCCTATACCCTCAACGTCAACGCCCTGGACCAGAACGGACAGCCCATCACAGGCTACGACCTCTTCCACAACGGTTTCGCCGTGGGACAGGAAGCCGGCGGGGCGGAGCTGAGTTCCTACGACCTGGATGACCTGCTGGGCAACTACTCGCTGTCCTCGCCGCCGGAAGGCTACATCTGGGTGGCAAGCCTCATCGAGGTGGAATCCACCAATTACACAGGCGTGACCGAATACACCATCGTCTTCGAGCTGGAAAGTGAAGATCCGCTGCCCATCGAGCTCTCGTCCTTCACCGCCACCATCTCAGCCACCAACTTCGTGAACCTCACCTGGATCACGCAGTCCGAGACCGGGGTGGCCGGCTACTACATCCTGCGCAACATCCAGGATGACCTGGCCAACGCGGTTACCATTAGCCAGCTGATCCCCGCCACCAACACCTCGCAGCAGCAAACCTACGTCTATACGGACGATGAGCTCTACGAGGACGGCACCTACTACTACTGGCTGCAAAACTCCGACCTCGACGGCACGGTGGCCTTCCACGGCCCCATCTCCATCGCCTACACCATCACCGGCGGCAACATCCCCAGCATTCCTCTGGTGACGGAGCTGAAGCCGATCTATCCCAACCCCTTCAACCCGCGCGCGCACATCCCCTTCAGCCTGAAGGAAAGCGCCACGGTGAACATCGAGATCTACAACACCCGCGGACAGCTGGTGCGCCGCATCCCCATCGGCGACAAAGCCGCCGGCCACTACCAGACAGAGTGGGACGGCCGTGACGACTTGGGCCGCGCCTGCAGCACCGGGGTGTACCACATCCGCATGACCGCCGGCACGGAAAGCTTCTTCCGCAAAGCGGTGCTAATGAAATAATCCCTTCCTGATAATCCTGAAGCCCCGGAATCTCCCTTTCCGGGGCTTTTCTTTGCCGTGATCCAATTCGTCGCGGAAAAACGCGGAAACAGGGAAAGTGTGGTCAGAAAAAGAGGAAAGAATGGAACGCGGATGACGCTGATGATTATGATTTACGCGGATAAAGACCGATAAAACAGAGGGACAGAGGGGCAGAGAGGCAGAGAGAAGGGGGCACGCAGATTTCGCAGATCTCGCGGATGTAGGGAATCCGTAGGAAAAGAGAAGGCACCCAGATCACGCAGATCACGCTGATGATTATGATTTACGCGGATAAAGAAGGGTTCACGCAGATTTCGCAGATCTCGCGGATGTAGGGAATCCGTAGGAAAAGAGAAGGCACGCAGATCACGCAGATTCTGAGAGGGACTATACTCAATCTGCCCATTAGGACAGTTTAAATAGTAGATACCCTGATCAGCCCAGCGGATGAGCTTGAAGCCCTTTATAATAGCCATGCCTTCACCTTGTATTCATCATCATTGTAGTTGCGTTCCAGTTCGGTAATGGCATAGATCTTATTCTGGATGCGTATCTTGGACTGGAGTGAGAGGTTGTATTTACTTAGTTGATCGATGACTGCTTCGCAGCTCCACTTGGAGTCATGAAAGTTAATCAGGTAGTCTTTGATCCTGCTCTGTAGTTGAGTGGTATCGCCTGCCAGGATATCCAGACAGGTGATCTGCGGCTTCTCCTGATTGCCCCGCTTGGTGACAAAGCTGATCACATCCTCATCGGCTATGTCTATTATGGCAGTGGAATAAGCATCCTTGTTCTTGCTGATGATCCTTAATGCGGTTTCAGTAATAAGAGATGTACTGATGATGAAACAGGAAAGGCTGCCTATTGTTGGCAGCCTTTAAATGCACAGACTTCTGATCTATTTCATAAGCATCATTTTACTAATTTTAGTTACACCACTTTGCTCTAAACGAGTAAAATATACACCAGACGCAACAGGTCGATTGCCATCGTCCCGACCATTCCAGACAACGTTGTGGTTTCCACCCTCTAGTGACTCGTTCAAGAGTTCTTTAACTTTTTGGCCTCTGATATTGTAAATGACAAGCCTAACTGGTGCTGTTTTTGGCAATGAGAAATTGATAGTAGTTGAAGGATTAAACGGGTTTGGGTAGTTTGAATGCAGAGCCAATGCAGAAGGCATCTGTTGGTCGTTGGTCTTAAGTGTTAACACACGAAAACCATAGCGCTCAGGCTCTATGGTTTGCTCATTAGCGATGTTATTGCCGGGGTGGAAAGTAGCCGGACT
>JAJBBF010000171.1 GCA_020532215.1 Candidatus Cloacimonadota bacterium | reverse complement strand
TGATCAGGATCAACCCCGTTTTTTCGGAGCGCAAGTTCATCCGCTCCACGATGGGGCCCGGCATGCGGAGCTGTTCCATGGTGAACACGAAATCGTTGATCCGCCGGAAGTTGGCGCAGAGGTAGCCCCGGTCCAGATAGGCGGTGCCGCGGAAACGCAGATTGGCCTCGCCATAGGGGATGGTGGCGGAAAAATCCAGCACCATGTTGTCGAACAGCCGCTGTTTCTGCATCGGGCTCAGCCAGCTGCTGATGATAGCGGTTGTCTCCAGATAGCTGTATTCGCCTAAAACTTCCAATGGGGTCTTGTTTCCATAGATGCGCATCCAGATCTTTTGCCCACTTCCCGGAGCGCCAAAATCAATATCGGAGGCGGCTCTCTCTTTCGTCTGAAGCAGCCACGATCCCAGCAGTTTCCTGCCTTCGTCGCGCCAGTCGGGATGCTGGTCAATCAGGGAGTCGATACTGAGACACAGCTCCACTCCGCTCAGCGATTCATCGATCTGCGCGTGCAGTGCTTCCCTGAAACTCAGTGGCATGGCTCTTCCATGTAGTCGTTGTTCTCTGCCCGGCAGACACACACAATCGCGCGGCAAGCATCTCTCCGGCTTGGGTCCGGAACCCAGCGCTTGAAGGCGGGTTGCTCAAACCGCAGAACTCCATGTCTTGGCAACCCGGCCGTGGAGAAAAGCCCGCCGGCAGGGATTGCTTCGGTTCGCAGCATTTGGACAAGATCCTCAATCCTTGATGTAGTGTATATCTGCGGGGTTAATGATCTGGTTGTATATGGCTTTCATTTCGCTGTCGGAGAGGGTGCGGTCATACATGCCGATCTGGTCCAGCAAACCAAACATGTACTTGTATTCGGAAGTGGAAAAGGTTCCTCCCCGCAGGTCCCGGCGTCCGACGCTGTATCCATAAGCCGGCGTTTTTACGGCAAAAGGGAAGCCCTGGAAGTTCGTTCCAACCAAATTTCCATTCACATAACCCTTCACAATCCCGTAGTTGTAGGTAATGCCCATGAAGATCCACTGGTCCTTGTTGTGGGGCCACTTACCCTGTGGGGTGAAGGGCGTGCTAACGGTTACGGGTACTTGCATAGCGTTCGTGGCGGTGAAATTCAGGTTGCCGTTTTCGTAGTATATAGCGGCGCTTGGTTTCAGGCGCAGATTGTTGCCGGGATGATAAACTCCGTCTTCGCCCGTGAAGGAGGTGGTTCCGTCATAGGGGTCTGACGCCATCCAGACAATGGTGGCGGCGGGATGCCCCTTACGGATCTTGGCAAACGAGATAATCGTGAAGTTGGTGTTCACGTGCATCGAAGAATGCCCCAGGTTGTAGATGTATCCGCCATCCACTTCGAAGCTCGCGCATTTCCAGCCGTTCGCCCCCTGGCCCTTGGGGCGTGTCTTGATAGCGCCCGCCCCGGCCTGACCGTAGATTGGATAGGGGATGCCGTCATTGTGCCAGTCGGTTGAATCCCACGCCAAACACCAGTTCTTGGACGGGTTGAACTGCGGCTGGTCGAATTCCAGATAATAGATATTGGGAGTGCCCACGATTTCGATCAGGGGAAATTCGAATGCGATCTCGGCCGGATAATCGATATGTTTGCCCATCAGGTCACCGCGTACATAGGATCTGGCCAGGTAGCGGTCTGCGCTGGAGGCAAACTCGTAGCAAATGCTGTCTATCACACAGTTTCCCACATTGAAATTGTTGTATCTGGTGGTCCAGTACCAAACTTCATCGGGCCCCGCCTGCATGCCCAGGGAAACCGAATTGCGCACAGCGGTTCTCAGGGCGTAATCGCTCACTCCTTCGGCTTGCTTGACTATCATGTTCTCTGTCACAAGGTCGGGAAGATCAAGCATCCTTTGCCCCAACCGGATCATTATACCCGTATATATGGTTGTCATCAGCAACACCAGTATCAGAATACTTTTACCCATGTTTCACCTTCTTATGCTCCGCGCATGTAAGCGTTCATGAAGTAACACTTCAGTTGGATCCTGTTGCGCAGATCAGCGGTTCCGGAGACAGGCGGGGTCCGGGAAAACGTGATCCACATCTCCGTGCTGCGCACATTGGTTTTGTTTACGGCTTGGGCGTCATATTTGTCGAAATAGCGAAACTCCAGGTCTTCCACGTAAAAAATGTAGCCAAGGCGCTCCACCGGTTCGTTGTTTTGCAAGACAACCAGGGCCCGGCCGATCGGAGTGGGAAACTCGGAGACCTTGATGGAGATGGTCAGGGGGGTCAATTCAAGAGAGTTGGTTTCAAAGTTCCAGTAGGTGTTGAATACCAGGCTGTCTGCGGTGGCATGGACAACCGTGTCCTTTGGTTCAAAGCCCACCCCGGCGAGGGCGATGACGTGATTCAGCTGGGTGGCGGCCTGATCTATGTGCGCGATCATCTCCTTTGAGTATATGAATCGTTCCGCGGATTCATTGGTCCTGAACTGAAAGGTGATCAGCATCAGCAGCACCATGCTGCCGATGATCACGGAACCGATTATATCCAGGAATATGCTCATATCAAAGATTCAAGTGCGTTTTTGTATAAACCCGAAAAGAATTGACCGGGTGTTTCAACCCGGCCGTGTTGGTGGATATCCGCACCAGCATATAGATGGCGGTGGGGTCGGCAATCTGCAGGGGTACGCCCAGGGAATCGCATGGCGCCGCAGAGATCGAGGAAACCCAAATGCCTCCGGTATGGGGAAGCGTCTGGGTTCGGGTGGTGTTGTAGTTGCTGCCGATATTGTTGAACTTAAGCTGCCGGCTGAAGAGTTTGGCGTCCACTTCGTCGAGGATGGAATGGTTCAGGTGGCTTGCCTGCATGTATTGGTTTACGTTTATCTCCAGATCGTGCTGGACAAGCAGGGTGCGGTTGATCAGCATCGCCACCGAGGAAAAAAGCACCACCGCAAACACGCAAATCGCCATTTCCATAAAATTCATGGTTTAATCCTCTGATGTGGCGAAGAGCACTTCGGTGATGTCGGTCAGTCCTTCGCGGATGCGGTCGATGCCGCTCTGGCGCATGGAAAGCATGCCATGTTTTTCCGCCAGGTCACGGATCCGCTCTTCGTCGATCTCGTGGCCGGCCAGCACAATCTCGTTGCGGATCTCGGGGTAGAAGTACAGAGCCTCGGCAATGTTGATCCGGCCGGAATAGCCCTGATGGCATTTGGCGCAGCCCACCGGCTCATAAATACTGCCGCTGGCCAGCTCTTCGCGGCTTAGGCCCAGCTGCAGCGCTGCTTCCCAGTGCTCCTGCCCCAGCGGCCGGCGGCAGTGGGTGCAAAGCTTGCGCACCAGGCGCTGGGCGATGATGATGTTGATGGAATAGGCCAGCAGGAAGGGCTCGATGCCCATCTTGTAGAGCCGGGTGATGGCGCTGGGCGCGTCGTTGGTGTGCAGAGTGGTGAGGGTAAGATGCCCGGTGTTGGCCAGTTTCACGGCGATGTCCGCGGTTATGCGGTCGCGCACCTCGCCCACCATCACCACATCCGGGTCGTGGCGCAGGATGCTGCGCAGGGCCTGCTCAAAATCCATCTTGTGGCTGATCTTCAGCTGACGGGCGCCGCGGATAACGTATTCCACCGGGTCTTCGCAGGTGAGAACGTTTATCGAAGGTTTCATCACGTGGTGCAGCGCCGCCATCAGGGTGGTGCTTTTGCCGCTGCCGGTGGGGCCCGTGAGCACCACTATCCCCTTGGGGGTGGTGATGGCTTTGATGAATTCCTCCTCCGCCTGGGCCTGGAAACCCAGCTTGCGGAAATCCTTGATCACCTTGCGGTCGTCCACCACGCGGATGGTGATGCTTTCAAAGCGCCGCTCGTATTCCGGCGAAACCAGTGGCAGGATGGATACCCGGAAGCGGATCAGGTGCTCGTCGATCATCCTCTGGGCGTAGCCGTCCTGGGCGGTGTCGCGCTCGAAGCGGTCCACCCCGATCGAGCGGTCTTTCACCACGGCCGCCAAAGCTTCCGGCGCGGTGTTTTCCTGCCTCAGCCAGAGCTGGAGCCTGCCGTCGACACGGAAAAAGATGTCCACGCTGCGCTTGTCGGCCGGGATGATGTGAATGTCGCTGGCGTCGCTGCGCACCGCGTCGATCAGCGCGCCCTCGAAGAGGTGCACCAGCAGGCTCTTGTTGATCTCCTCGTCCAGCGCCTGCTCGCTCAGTTCCGGCTGGCTGTCTTCCGAGCCGATAAACAGCTCGCCGCTTTCGGTAAGAAGCTTCAGAAACTCGTTTTTCTGCGGAGCGATCTTGTCGACCAGTTCCTCGATCACGTGCAGGCGGCACCAGTAAACGTCTATCCTTTTGTAGGGCGTCTGTTTGGGGATCTCCTGAATCAGCTTGTTGGTGGGGTCCGAGGCCAGCACCTTCAGCCCTTCGCGGCTCACCCCGTTGTGGGCGGTGAAGGGCAGGATGTGGTGGTAAAGCAGCTTCTTTTTTAGCTCTTCGGGAAACTTGGCCAGGATGGCCCGGTTCGCCTTGATCACCTTTTCGTTCAGGGCTTCGGGATCGATCTCCAGCTCTTCGAAGGAGTAATAACTGGCGAGATTGGCGTAAACGCGGTCGTGCGGGATCAGGAAGTCGGCTTCCATGATCCCCGCCAGGGCGCCCGGGGTCAGGGTTCCGTATTCTCCCACCCGCTGCAGGGCTTTGTCCACGATCTCGTGGGGAAAGCCGCCTTTGTCCACCAGGTATCTCGCGAAATTTATGTGTTTTGCCATTATGTTCCTAATAGGTGGGCGGCGAAATGTTCGCCACCTCGGCCGAAACCAGGGTCAGGAAAGTGATCGCCGCCGCCACGAACAGCCAGACCAGCGTCTGAAGCAGCTCGATCGCGTTGGCCATCCGGTAGGTGGTCTCCGCCTTGTAAAAATTCGCTATCTGCTGAGAGGCCGTGAGCAGGTTGCCCGTCTCCTGGCCAGTCTTGAGCCGCGTGATGGTGGTGGGGGTGAAGACCCCGGCTGCCGCCATCGCCGGAACGAAGGCCTCGCCTTCGCGCAGCATCAGCGGAATGGTGATCCGCTTGATCTGGTCTTCCATCCAGCCGTTGCGGCAGGCCTCAGCCGCCATCCGGATGGTCTCGATGTTGTCGCCCGCCCCGCTGTAAATGGTGCCGAACACCCGGAAATAGATCTCCACGCTCATCTTGTGGATCAGCGGGCCCACCACCGGTATCTTCACCAGGTTGCGGTCGCGCCAGATCCTGCCCTTCGGCGTGCTCCACCACCACCACAGGGCCAGGATCACCGCCACGGTGCCCAGCCCCAGCATCCACCACACGCTCTGCAGCCAGTCGCTGAAAGCCAGGGTGGCCGCCGTGAGCGGCGGGGTTTCCATATCGTATTTGGTGAACAGCGTAGCGGTGGCCGGAAAGATCTCCAACACGTAATAAGCAAAGGCCGCCAGCGTGGCCAGGATGGTGATCAGGGGCGAGAGCAGCGCCTTGCGGATGGTCTTGCTGATCTCCACGTCCCGTTCGATGAATTCCGCCGTGGAATCAAAAATGTCCGCCATGTTGCCGGATCTGGTGGCCAGGCCCAGCATGAAGGCCGGGAAACGCCCGAACACGCTGGAAAAACCGATGAAAACCTCGCACCCCTCGGCCCCCGCCTTGAGCTGGCTCTCGATCTGATACAGCGTCTCCTTCATCTTGCGGTTCGTCTGCTCCTCCGCCAGCAGTTCCAGGATCTTGCCGAAGTTCATCTTGTCGCGCAGCATGTTCGCGCTCAGGCGGATGAACATCAATATGTCCGCGATGGAAGGCTTGCCCGGGAGGTCGAACAGCACCCTCCCGATCCTGAAATCCTCATAGCCCAGCCGCCGCAAACCCTCGGCCACGTCTGCCTGGTTGAAGGCAGACTGCCGGCCGCTGAACGGAGCCCGGCCCGGAACCTTCACCTTATACAGGAAATCCCGCTTCCGCTCCAGCTTCGAGATCGTGATCTGATAACGCTGCCTCAGCTCCGCCAGATGCCGCTTGGCCTCCGCGCCTCCGGACGCGCTGAACGTGCCCGTAACCGGACGCCCCTCCTGGTTCGTGCCCCGGAAACGGTATTCAAAAATCATCTGCCACGACCTTTATTCCATTCACAATCGCACCCGGGAACGCTCCCGGGGAAAATACGCCAACAAATCCCCTTTGCTTAGCCGTCAGCTAATTATGTGTGGACTATACTTCTCCTGCCGCTAAATCTTCAAAGGGCCCAAGAACGGCCAGGAGGCCGTTCTTGGATTATAAACCTGAATAATTACAGATCTTTAAGATCCAGTAGTAACGTCTGGAACACCGTCAGCATCAGTTCCCACTACAGATGTTATATCTCCAGTATCAAGGTCTATTGTGGTAGTTATTTCAGGAAAGGGTGTAGTACCAGTGCTCCTTTCCTCGTTTCCCGCACCAATTAAAACTACTGTGTTAGCAGTAGTTGATGTTCCTGGGGTCGCTGACGCCACCAAAAACTGACCATTATCGGTAGTCAGCATGTTACCAGTTTCATTAAAACCTAACCATGTTGCAATATCTGCCACATCAAGATTAGCAGAATCTTGTCCCGCTCCACCTTGAGCTTCGGGAGTTTTCCACCATTGCTGCACCATGGAGGCATAGTTGTTAAGTTCGCTGGCCACAGCCTGTTGATTGCTGTTATAGGCCTGGTTGTTGAAGATCGTGATCCCGACGGCGATGGCGATGCCGACGATGATCACACCGAGTACGATGAGAAGAAGTTGTTGGGTTCCCATGTTTTTTCTCCTTTTTTTGCGCCCTGTGGGCGGCTTTTTTTGCTTATTTATTCCCGATAGCGGGGAATATTTCGGTGATTGTGGTTAAAACGGGATTGTTAAGCTCCTCTTGGCGAACCTGGGCACGTCTATGCGCTGGTCCCACGCCCTACAGATTCGCTTAAAAACGAGCCCCGGGATTCTGTCAAGAAAATAATGCGGGTTCTCTGAATTTTCTTATTCTTTGCGGGGCAGCCAATTGGCAAAAATAGCTCTTGCAATGGCTGCAATTTGTATATTCAATTCATTTATTATCAAGTGGTTAGCCTATACACTATCAACGTTGCTCCCTCTCCGCTTTGCCTGTGGATTTTTTTCGCTTTTTGCCCCGCCGGGCCAGGCGGAATGGCGCGGGTTTGAGGCTGCGCGGTTATAAACGCAGGCCAGTCCGGGCGCCGCGAAGCTGGAAAGCTGATATGACCGGGGATCCAGGCCTCCGGCGGCGCCGGAACCAAAGCGGAAAGCGGTGGCTCGGGGTTGTTCCAGCTCCGGGTTGCTCGCCACTACGGTTTGCTCTGGGTTGCCTGGGTTGCTCCGGGTGATTCTTTCAACCCACAGCAGGTTGGCAGGGTTGGCAGGGTCTATTTCCCCCGGTGATGCATTGGTTCGCCCCCATTATCATTACGGGATCAATACGGGATCAATACGGATTTCATCCGTATTGATCCCGTATTGATCCCGTAATGATAATGGGAGCGCGGCAGGGTTTTTGCAAAAAATGGGGCTTTCGTTCAAACCGAGGGAATGGAAGCACTCAACCAGAAAACAGCCCGGAGGGCGGCAGCCTCTTGGCAAGTTAAGGACAGCCTGTCATTCCGGGGTGGCGTCCGTGACGCCGGGGCCCTGGAATCCAGGCCGGGCGGGAATAGCCAAACAAACCGCGTAGCGCAGCATGCCAATGCTGCGAAACAGCTACCGCTTC
>JAJBBF010000178.1 GCA_020532215.1 Candidatus Cloacimonadota bacterium | reverse complement strand
TTGCGGAGCGATTCATCGCTTCGCCCTAATGATCGGGGATTTGGCAACGCATCTCTGATCCGTGATAAATCACGAACCCAAGTCCTGCACCCCTCTGGCGAGGGGTTATTTAGGGATTTGCCTGGTTGCTTTTACGGGGGTTGAAACACCCCGCCTATAGCCCTGCACCCCGCGCAAGGCGGGGTTGAATGTCCGCGTTAAGCTTCTGCGCATGTGCAGAGTCAGCGCAGGGATCTGGCAACCCAGGATAAGTTGTCATGGTTCATAACGGGTTGCCTCAGTCACCCGCTTGATCTGAAAGAGAGCCTCTTTTTTTGATCCCTTTCCGCGCTCCGCTCTTGGCCAGGGCAAGCTTGACAAAAAATCCCCTCCCGCCTACAAGGAATCCAGGCGTGCCCCGGCCGCCGCCGGGTGGGTTCAACTACCTCTGCCGGAGGGAATTAACAGCTGCTGGCGCGCCATCGCGACGGGAGAGACCATGAGTGAGAAGATCGCGGCCTGTTCAGGCTTCAGTCCTCCGGCCAGGAAGGCGCTGTCCTTCGATCCGGAGCGGGGCAAGCTCTATAAATTCTCGCCGGATAGGATCGAGGTCATCCGTTTGGGCGCTCCCTACCCCGCCGCGTATCTAAAGACGGCCCGAACCGGGACCTGGCAAAACCGGATTCCCAAGTCCCCTTTTCCCTGGCTGTTTTCCCCGCCCCAGCCCCTGCTGCCGGAAGGCCAGAGCCAAGCCCTGCAAAGGTATATCGCCTTCTCTAATGCCCTTTACGAAGATGTCTCCGCCTGGGTGGGCGAGGAAAAGGTCGGCCTGCTGAAGCGATACGGAAACCGGAACTGGTTGCTCCACTGCCTGCTGGTTCACGGCGGGGAACGCGCCCTGGAGCTCGCGCGCTCCAATCCCGCCCTGGCCTGGCTGCTCAGCGCCCACGCGGTTTACCATCCCCTGGCGGGCAAACGCTACTGGCGTTCGGTCCGCTCCCTCCTGGACAAAAAGCGCCGCGAGATCCTTGGCTATTTTGGCTTTCCCTCCTCTGAAGCGGCGGTGAAGCTCTTCTCCCGGATCCGCCCGGATGCCTGCGATACCGGCCTCTTTTTCATCCTCCGCAAACAACTCCGCGAATCACCGGACCTGCTCCGCCAGCTCTCCTTTTACCCCCTTCACAACTCCACCAGCCTGCGGATCATCTGCTCCCTGCTTCGTCCCCAGTTCAGCTATCGCGCCCTGGCCGCCATCGCCGCCCTGGATCCCGTCCGCGAGGAACCCGAGATCAGCTCCAGGCTGCGCGATATCCTGGGCATGAGGAAGGCCCTGGCCCTCAACGGCGATCCCCAGCCCTGGTTCGAAATCCGCTCCCTGGCGGGGCTGGAAACTATCCACGACGCACTGGTGGACCAGCTGAACATGCTGGACCCGGAGGAGGATCTGGCCTACGGCGAACCCCCGCTGCCCGATATCAGGCGCTCCGGCCTCTGGATCGAGGGCATCCGCCGCTCCGCCGAACTCCACCAGGAGGGCCGCGCCATGCGCCACTGCATCTATTCCTATCACGAGCTCATCGCCAGCGGGGAATACTGCGTGGCCCGGATGCTCGTCCCCGAGAGGCTTACGATCCTCTACCGCGAAACCTGCGACCGCTTCAGCGGCGCCACCGGATGGGAACTGGAGGACGCCCGCGGCTTCCGCAACGCGCTTCCCGACCCCGCCTCCCTGCGCCTCATCCACCTCTGGCTCCAGCGCCAGGACATCGATCTTTGGGACCCAAACCAACTGACCATCTTCGACGGCTGGGATCCCGGCGAATTGCCCGCTGAATGCGGAGCGGGCGAACTCTGAGGCCTTCGCCGGGTTCCTCCACCCCGCCCCGTCACCCCGCCACCACGCCATCACGCCAACCCTTTCCCCTTTTCCCCAGGACAAGGGAACACCCACGATCACGCGGGCATATCCTCGTAATAAGGGCCGTATTGCAAGAGTATATCTTCGTAATCAGGGATATTTTGCTTGACAGATTTGTTCCTGCCCCATAGTTTGCGTCAATTACACCAAGGATCAGTGGATTGAGGATCAAGGAGCAAAAGATGGAAAACAAAGAGGAACAGGTTATCAAGCGCTGGCTGGTTGAAGACATCAAGGACCACATGCACAGAGGCAAGGCCATCATCATCCTGGGCCCCCGCCAGTGCGGAAAAACAACTCTCCTGCGGGCGCTATCCTCAGGCCTGGAAGACAAGCTGTATCTGAACTGCGATGACGCCAATGACCGCCAGGCGCTGGAAACCCAGAATTTGTCAGCCCTGACCTCCCTGGTGGCAAAGCACAAAGTTGTGCTGATCGACGAAGCGCAGCGGGTGAGCGACATTGGCCTCAGCCTCAAGCTCATGGTGGATAACATCCCCGGGATCCAGATCATAGCCACCGGTTCCTCTTCCTTTGAGCTCTCCAACCGCATCCAGGAACCCCTCACCGGCAGGAAATTCGAATACCACCTGCATCCCTTTTCGCAGCAGGAACTCGCCGCTCACTTCGGATCGTGGGAAGAACGGAAGGATCTTCCCCGTCGGTTGATCTTCGGCTCTTATCCCGATGTGGTGAAGAACCCCGGGGAAGAGCAGGACTTGCTGAACCTGTTGGTGGGCAGTTATTTGTTCAAGGATGTCTTCATGTTCCAGGATCTGCGCCGGCCCGAGCTTCTGGAGAACCTCCTGCGCGCCCTGGCCCTGCAGGTGGGCTCTGAAGTATCCTACACAGAGCTGGCCCAACTCACCCGGACGGACCACTCCACCGTCCAGCGCTACCTGCATTTGCTGGAGCAGGCTTTCATCATCTTCCGGCTCTATAACTTCAGCTCCAACCAACGCAACGAGATCAGGAAGGCCCGCAAGGTCTATTTCTGGGACAACGGGGTGCGGAACAGCCTGATAGACGATTTCCGGCCAGTGGAATTGCGGGAAGACATCGGCCAGCTGTGGGAAAATTTCCTGGTGTCTGAGCGGCTGAAGTATCTCGGCAACAACAAAATCCATAGGTCCAGCCATTTCTGGAGGAACGTCAATCAAAGCGAGATCGACTACCTCGAGTTCCACAGCGGCAGGATCGAAGCTTATGAGTTCAAATGGAACCCCAAACGCAGGATAGCGGCAGCGGCTTTTTGCAATGCCTATCCGGAGGCGGCCGTCAGCAGGGTGGACAGGGAAAACTACCGGGAGTTCACAGGCTGATGGCAGAGCGTAGGCTGGGGCTAACATCTGATGGAACCTTAAATTTACCTTGTGTTTGGCTGACTTTGCCCTCATAATTACCTGGTCGTGTCTTTCTAGCTGAAAATATATGAATATCTTGCGAAACCTCATGGTTCATACGCATCCAGATTACCCTTGGCTTGCCTCGTCTCTTTCCAATAATCGCCCTGCCATACAACGGACCAAACCCATTATCTCTCTGGTAGAAAATAAGATTGTCGCCCAGGATGATCAGGGGGCCCAGATAGCGCGCTGGAGTAAGGAAAGCGCCGCAAGCCCAGGCGGCTTCGATCATCCTGAGGCTGAAATGTTGTTGCCCCCAGACCAAGCCCGGAAATCACCCAACATTATGCTTTGCAAACATTATGTTTGACAAACATAATGCCTCGAGTTATCTTGTATCTGATATGAGCATGAAGGAGATAAGCGATGCACTTTCTAAATCGTGAACAGGAAAAGGCCCTCATCACCGGCGAGCTTGGCAAACCTGACAGCAGGCTGATAGTGCTGTATGGACGCCGCCGGATCGGTAAAAGCGCTCTGCTGCGGCAGGTCCTCGATGATCAGGTCGTTTACTATCTGGCCGATATCAACGAAGCTCAGGTACAGCGTTCCTTTTTTGCTGCTCAGGTGGCGGACATGATCCCCGGATTCGACCAGCCGGTTTATCTGGATTGGAACACCCTGTTCAGGCAAATGAATCAAATGCTCAAGCGGCATATCACTGTCATGATAGATGAATTCCCCTATCTGGTCAGAAGCTCGCCTGAACTGCCCAGTGTGATCCAGAAGATCATTGACCTCGGGCAAAACTCCAGGTTCCATCTGGTCTTGTGCGGCAGCTCCCAGCAGATGATGCAGGGGCTCGTCCTGGACCGGTCGGCGCCTCTCTTTGGCCGGGCCCACAGGATCATTCAACTGCAGCCTATGCGCTGTAAGTGGCTTCTCCAGGCCCTGCAGATCGATCCTGCCGCCGCCATCGAGGAATACTCAGTTTGGGGTGGGATACCGCGTTATTGGGAACTCAGAAGCGAGTATGCTTCCCTAAATGAAGCCATCAGAGAACTTGTCCTGGATCCCTACGGAATCCTGCACGAAGAACCTCTGCGGCTGTTCATGGATGACCTCAGATATGCCGTCCAGCCTTTCAGCATTTCCTCTCTGATCGGCCAGGGCTGCAACAAACTCTCCGAGATCGCCGGCAGATTGAACAAACCGGCCACCAGCCTCAACCGGCCGCTCCAGAACATGATCGCCACCGGATATGTAAAGCGCGACGTTTGCTGGGGTGAAAAGGTCAAGAACAGCAAGAAGACCCTCTATCGCATCCTGGATCCCCTCTCCCGCTTTTTCTTCACTTTCGTGGTGCCAAATCAGTCCAAATTAAGCAGCGGCCACGTGGATTTGGTGATGGATGAGATCAAGTCCCGCTGGAAGCTCCATGTCTCCGAAACCTGGGAAGAGCTGTGCCGTGAAAGCGTCAGCCATTTGGAGATCGACGGTCATCGCTTCCTGCCTGCCCAGAGGTGGTGGCAGCAATCCCGCAAACAAGGCTCGGCGGAGATAGACCTGATCTCGGAATCCACCGACGGCAGCGTCCTCCTGGTGGGCGAAGCCAAATGGCAAAGCCGGGTAAGGCCGGAAAGCCTGCTGAGGGATCTTGATGATAAGATCAGCTGCCTGGATCTGAGCAAAAAGTATGACCGCGTTTTCAAATTGCTGCTGCTGCCCGGGATCAAGGAAAAGACGGAAGGGGACATCCTGTGGCGCAACGCTGAATTCGTTTGCTCTGGTCCTGACTGAGGCTCACCGTCCTCTTAATCTCTTTTAACCGCGAACAACAGGTTACAGCCTTCGCGCCAGTAAATTCCGGTAGATGGCGTAATTTTCAGCGTCGAAGCAGAGGAAGCTCACCTCCATCTCCGGATGGAGTTCCAGAAACTCCCGCACGGTCCGGATGGCGATCCGGGCGGCCGCTGCCTTGGGAAAGCCGTAAACGCCTGTGGATATGTTCGGGAAGGCGATCGAGCGCAGGCCCTGCCTTTCCGCCAGCGCCAGCGACTCCCGGTAGCAGGAGGCCAGAAGCTCTTCTTCCCCGTGGTTTCCGCCCTCCCAGACCGGACCCGCGGTGTGGATCACATATCTGGCCGGCAGGCTATAGCCCTGTGTCAGCCTGGCCTGGCCGGTGGGACAGCCGCCCAGGGTCCGGCATTCTGCCAGAAGTTCCGGCCCCGCGGCCCGGTGGATGGTGCCGTCCACTCCGCCGCCCCCCAGCAGGGAATTGTTCGCGGCGTTAACGATGGCGTCGCCGGCGAAGTCCACAATGTTGCCCCGCGTCAGGCTGATCATCATTCTTCTCTCCTGTGTCCAGATCGTTGATCATTCACTTTCCCAGCCTTCCAGGATCACTTTTGCCTCCCGGTACTTCTCCAGCCGGGCCAGGTCTTTGGCGGTCTTGTTGAGAATGCGGCTGGGGTCCAGATTGTCCTCCAGGTCGGCCAGCTTCACCTGCCGGGCGATGGGATTGGCGGCGACGGCTTTCACGTAATCCAGATAGGGAACGCTTTTGATGTGGGTGAGCAGCCTGATGGCCTCCAGCGCCTTTGCCGAAAAGCCTGCCTCTGCCAGCTCTTCCAAAGTCACGTCTGTATCCTCCACCACATCGTGCAAAACAGCCGCCACCCTGGCATCCGGAACCTTCTGCTTCAGCATCACCCGCAGGGGATGCAGCACATAGGGTAGATCCTGTTTGTCCAGTTGGCCCCGGTGCGCGTTCACCGCGATCACTATCGCCTTTTCCAGGTCATTCATCAACTCATTTCCCATATCCTCTCCCGGGTGGTTCGTTCAATTTCCCGTCAGCTCCCTCAGGCGCAAAAGGATGGCCAGATAGGTCCCGTCCACCGCATCGTTCACCCATTCATCGCCCCAGCCCCAGTGCAGCGACCGGATGTAGGCCGTCAGGATCGAGAGCAACGGGGCCAGCTCAGTCTTCCGGATATCGGCGTGGGTGGGCAGGCGCCTGTTGCCGTAGCCTAGTTTTTCCACATTCAGGATGTATTCCTTGTCCAGCAGGCCCGATTCGTAAAAATCTTCATGAAAGCGTTGGAAATCCTCTTTGTATTTCCGCTCGACAAACAGATGGGTCTGTCTGATCGTCCCTCTGTCAGCCTCAGGGCCCAGCCTCTCCACGTCTGCTGCCAGTGCCTGCAGCCAGCCGATATGTTTGAGCAGGATCTTGTATTTATCCTTGTTTTGCACCTCATGCCCCGTTTTCCATCCAATCCCTCACAGCCCGGTAGATCGCGCCCTGCCAGGCGCGGATGTGGGTGTTCACGCCCAGCTGGATCAGGCTGCAGGAAAGCTGTTTCGTCCATTCGGTGGAGATATCGTAGCTGCCGCTGCTCACGCTGGAAGCCTGCCCGGGATAGACCAGCGCGTTCTTCGCCGAGCGGAAGAACTGGGAATAGGCAAAGAGCTGCTGGAGGTCGCCGGGGGAGGGGCCGCTGCCCGAAACATCCTTCCATTTGGTGTCCAGAACGTAGCTGCGTCCGTCTCCGTTGTGTCTGATCAGGATATCCGGCCGCAAGGAGCTTCTGCGGTTTTCGGACCGCCAGAAGGGTGTGGAGGCCTGGGCCCGGATTGAGTATGGTGCGGAATTGAGCAGGAATTGCTTTCTCAGGCTGTGATAGACGAAGCTTTCCCAGAGCAGGTTCATGTCGAACATCAAGGCCAGAACGGGCTCGGCGCCCGCGGCCAGGTCGGGGTGAAAGCCCAGCAGCAGCAGCCTGGCGATCTCGATGGCCGTCCGGTAGCCCTCGGTTTTGCGGCTGTAAACCAGGTTGTTGAAGGTACGCTCAGTGATCCTGGCGCTGCTGGTTTGGGGAAAATTCAGCTCCAGCGCCCCCACGCGGCTGTGGATGCCGGTATCCTGGCTCAGCAGGCGGATCAGGCTGATGGCCTGGCCGAGGATGCAATGCCAGATGTGGTCGTGGTCGTAAACGCTGCAGTTGGTGAGGAAACGCTCTTTGTGGACCAGGTTTTTGGCCACGTGCCGGGGAAAGTCCAGCGGGCCTTTCAGCGCTGTCTGGTTGCGGGATTCCCGGCGGTATTGCTTCACCAGTCCGGTGCGGATCAGGTATTCCACCTCCGAGATAAAGATGTCGAAATACAGCTCCAATATGGAATTTGACCTCAGGGTCAGCTGGCTGTCGCTGGGCGCCTTCACCCGGAACATCCCCACTTCCTTCAGCATCCCGATCAGCAGGTCCCGCCAGGCGTTCACGTCTCCCCCGTGTTTGTCCGGCTTGGGCAGCACCTCGATCTGGGCCCCGCCCACCTGGAGCACGCCCACGTATTCGCGGAATTCCACCCCTTTATGGATCAGGTTGAAATACTTCAGCTCGCTAACGGAGTGGAACCGCTCCAGCGCGTCCAGCAGCGGCTGGTCGAGGCGCGTTCCGTTGTAGGATTGGCCGAGCTTCAGCCTGCCGTATGCATAAACGCTGAACCGCTTAG
>JAJBBF010000082.1 GCA_020532215.1 Candidatus Cloacimonadota bacterium | reverse complement strand
TGCGTGATTCAATCGGCTTACGGCAGTTGGGGGTCGGGATTTAAACATGAACGCTAAAACGGTTGTGTACTACGACTCGGAACTGGACGGATATCTCGCGGCCTATGCGGTCAAGCTCAGCTACGGCGAGCACGCGAAGTACGTGCCGCTGAGGCCGGGTGAGAAGCCGCCGGTGTCGCCAAATCTGGACCTGATCGTGCTGGACGTGTCGCTGACGCCTGAGGACGTGAAGGCGCTGCTGGACGGGGCGGCGAGCGGCAGCGTGCTCGTCATTGACCACAGCCCGGCCGCACAGGCCGCCGCCGCGGCTTACCCAGGAGTGTACTGCTACGACCGGCAGCATGCGACTTGTGTGCTGGCGTGGCAGCGGTTCCGCTCCGCGCAGCGCATGCCGGAACTGTACAAGGCCGTGGAGGGGTACGACCTGGGCACAAACACGCCGGACCACTGCCTGCTGATCAACGCAGCGGCGCGGTCGTACACCTACCCGGACGAGACCTTCCTGATCGCTGAAATGCTGTGCAACAGCTACGGCAAATTGCTGGCCGACGGCGAGCCCATCATGCGGCACATGGCCAAGCACAACGGCATATCCCCGCTCACGGGCAAGCCGGAACTGTACCCCCTGCCGCCCAAGCCTGAGCCCAAGCCTGAGCCCAAGCCTGAGCCCAAGCGCAGGAAGGAGTAGGCCGTGACATTCGGGTTGAACAGCGACATACCAACCGGTCTCGCGGCGGCCGAGGCGCGCGCGCGCCAGAACGGCTACAAGGGCATATTCCCGCCACCGAGAACCCCGAAGCCGAAAAATGCTCGCGAGATGCAGGCGCTGTTGCGAAAGATCAACAAGGGCGATGCGACCGCCAACAACCTGAGCGTGGCCGAGAATCACATCGCCTCTTGGGCCATGTCGCTGTCGGTCAACTCGTTTCGTGGGTACGCACAGACGTTGATTGATATTGCTCTGGGGCGGAATCGCAACGATAGCCAGCGCGTGCGCTTGCGGGCGATCGAGTCGCATTTGCGCATTGCTCTGGACCTGTTGGCGATGGTGCCACAGATCGCAGAACGCGGCGATCGCACTACGCCGTCCGAAGACCATTTGCGGCGGTGCCTGGACACGTTCCTGGAGCAGTTCACGCCGGACGTATTCACGCAACTCCAGGCGATTCTGAACCGTATCACAGAAAACCCGCAGGCTGACACCGCCATTCGCGCGATCCAGATTGCCACAGCACAGGCGCGTTACGCACTGAAGGTGCTACTGCATACGCACGGCCGCGCGGCCACCGGTCGCACTGCGCCCAAGCGGATGAGCCCAAAGATGCGTAAGGGCCTGCAAGAGATAGAGGAGCGCGTTCTGGCCGTCATTCGACCAAAGGGACAGGACAGTGACCGAGAAAGCACAGAAGCTGACGAAAGAAGCACTAATGCCACTGAGCCTGTTTCTGACGGGCCTGTCGATAATGGCGACCCTGGCGTGGCATGCGGGCAGTGCGTGGACGGCCAACCGGAGCCAGGTGGCGGACCACGAGAAGCGGATTGCGGTAGTGGAACAACGGGTGATGCCAGCGTTGGACAGAATCGAAGCGCTGCTTAGGGATAAATGATGTCTCCGACCACGGGCAAACGTTCGCAGTCTGTTCCGCCGATGGTGGAGATTCTGCGCGCGTTCTATGCCTGGGTCGAGGACGGTAACTGCATCATCGCCAGCGACCGCAACGCTGACGGAATTCCCAAGCTGATCCCGATGAAGTTCAACCGGCTTCAGCTTCATCTGTTTGAGACGATGTTGTCGCAGGCGTACCAAAACCAGCCGATCCGCATCATTGGACTCAAGGGTCGCAAGGGTGGGTTCTCGACGTTTGTGCAGGCGCTGGGCTACTTCATCGTGAAGACGCGCCCGCACATGCACGCTCGCGTACTGGCCCACACCGACCAGAGCACGCAAGACATCTTCGACATCGCCCGCTGCATCTACGTCAACGATCCCGGCTACACCGATCAGAAGCCGCCGGACCCGACCAACCGGGCGATCGAGTTCAAGCACCCGCACAACTCTTCGTTGAAGATGCGAACGTTCAGTGGCCGGTACGCACTGAGTTCCGCAACAGTGCAGGTGCTGCACATTTCCGAGCTGGCTAAAGCCGAGGGCGACCCCGACACGGTTCGCAACATCATGCTGTCGCTCTTGAACGCGGTCGGGCTGTCGCCCATGACCATCGTGATTATCGAGAGCACGGCCAACAAGGCGGACCAGAGCGGTGAGTTTAAGAAGCGCTTCCGTGACGCAGAGAAGGGCATCGGCAGTTTCGTACCGGTCTTTATTCCGTGGTTCTGGGAATCGACCTATCGCATTGTCGGCGCCAAGCCCAAGCCGTGGCCGGACCCGAAGGACCAGGAAGAAGAAGACCGGGTACGCGCCGAGTACGGATTGGATGACGAACAACTGGCGTGGCGGCAGAAGCAGATCATTAACCACGGCGGGCTGCTGAGCTTCCAGCAGGAGTACCCGTGTACGGTCCGCGAGGCGTTCCAGAGTGCATCCGGGTTGATCTTCCCGTCACTGAACGAGAAGACGCACAACCTGTCGATCGAGCCGGAAAGGCTGCTGAAGGATGGCTACCGGTTTTACCGCGGTTTCGACTGGGGTGGCGTCGATCCGTTCGTGTGTACGTGGGTCGCGTACAAACCGGGCAAGCCGAAGTTTAGCATCGACATGGCGCGTTGCCCGAATCTGTGGCGCGAGATGAGCGAGTGGATGTACGACCCGAAGACCGGGCGGCCGGTGACGCACGACGACCACGGCATCGACTGCGTGAGGTATGTGGCAACCCAATGGAACATGACTGGGCACGTCCACGTCTTCAAAGAGTTGTACGACTTCAATTTCGCGGCCGAGGGGCGCTGGATTGCGGACAACGCGCATGCAGTGTTGAAGGGTACGGGCAACTGGCCGATCTCGGCGTCGGTTGGCGACAAGAGCCGTGTTGACTGTCTGGCTGCATTCCGGGCGCAGGGCGTACCGGTTATGGGCTACGACCTCGACAAGCGGGTGCGGGGCGACAAGGGGGAAGTCGAGTACGGCATCGACCGACTGAACCAGTTGATCGTTGCCAGCTATCCGATCGTGTACGACCCCGACCCCCTGCCGCAGATGGAGCTGGAGGATCGTACGAACCGGCGGCGCGGCATGTTCGGATTCGGGTTCTGTTCGATGGAACACATGCGAGCGGTTTACGAACGACGGGAGCAGCAGCGCTTCCGCAGGAGAGCGGGATGATCTGGATTGCAGTCGGCATTCTGGTGCTGCAACTGGCGGCCGTGGGCGTTGCGGCGTGGCTGCTGAGGCGTGCCCACAAGCGCCTGCGTGGGGCAGTCGGCCAGATCAAGATGCTGGAGGGGGCATCCAAGATCAACCGCACCGACTTGGTAAAACTGGCGAACGATTTTGCCTCGCTCACCAAGCGCGTTGAAGCGTTTGATGGACGGCTGACAGTGCTGGAAAAGTCAGGCTTCGCTGAGAAGCGTGAGCGGCACACAATCATGCTCGACAACATGCGGAAACTCAATCCGGCGGGCGTCTTACCGAAGGCAGGCTGATGTACACGAGCGAACAGCGCAAGGCAATCCCGTTCCACAAGCTGTCCTGGTCGGATGACGCACAGCTTTCCCAGTTCTGCGAAGACGCATGGGAACATCGCTCTGCCGAACAGCAGCGCGCCGAGCAGTGGGGCGAGCTGGTGGCAGCGTGGTATGAGGGGAATCAGTACCTGGCGTTGACCAACGTGGGCACGACCAATGCCAGTCACGTGCGACTGGCTACCCTCGATGACTTTGGCCGCAACCGTTATGTCTTCAACCTGTTCGCACCGCATTTGGACCAATTCGTCGCGAAGGTGGCGATGGACCCGCTGGAGCCGGAAGCGGTGCCGCGGTCAGGGAGCCTGCCGGATTTGGATGCGGCCCGGCTCCAGACGGGCGTGTGCCAGTATTACCGCGACTTGCTCGACCTTCAGCACATCAAAGACGAGCTGATGAAGATCATCGCAATGGACGCGATAGGCTTCACCAAGATCATTTGGGACCCGCTGGCCGGCAACGAGTTTGAGTTGACGCCGGAGCAGGTGCGCGCTTATGGCGTCCAGGACGAAATTCTGCGGGAAGTGCAGGACGAAGGGGTACTGCGACTGAACACCGGTGAGCTGCGCGTCAGCAATGTGCAGTTGCGGAACCTCACTTGGGGGCCGGTTGGGGTGCCGTGGGAGGAAGCTGAGTGGGTACTGGAGGCCCGCGAACACACAATCAGCTACGTCAAGGCTCGCTGGAACATCAAGGACGAAGACCTGGAGCCAGCCTACAACAAGGCCCTGTTCCGGCGCTATCGGGGGTACTTCGGCGCGAACGGTTCGATCGAGGAACCGAACGACGACGAAATGGTGATCGTGTATGAGCTGTGGTGCCCGCGTTCGGCCCGCAATCCGAAGGGGCGGCATGCGGTTGTGATCGGCCAGAAATGCGTCAATCGGCGGCGCAATCGCGGGCTGGTGAACCCGTACGCGCATGGCAAGGTGCCGTACATCAAGTGCGCCTGTCTGGACGTGCCGGGGCGAGCTATCGGCAAGACCGTGGCGTGGGATGCGTTCGATCCGCAGGCCGCGATCAACATGCTCACGACACAGATCATGGAAATTACTGAGTTGTGCGCCAATCCGCGGCTGTGGATTCAGGAAGGCGAGGCGATCGACGAGTATGAATTGACCAGTCGTCCCGGCGGCATCCATCGGTATAAGAGTACGAAGCCGGAATGGGAGGATGGAGTTGCGCCCAGCAGTTCCATCTACGGCATCTTCGACCGTTGGATTCGCGTGCTGCAAGACGTGTTCGGCATTCATGACCCAAGCATGGGCAAGGCTCCCGCACAAGGCCGAAGTGGCAGATACGTGCTGGCGTTGCAGGATGCGGATAACTCGCGACTGGCGCCAGTGCTGAAGAACGTCAAACGCTGGGGCGAAGACCTGTTCCGCATGATCCTGTGCGTCGTGCGGCAGTACGTGGACGACTACCGGCTGATTGCCGTGCGTGGACAGGACAACCAGTGGGAGCGCCGCGCGTTCCGGGGCGAAACCCTGCTGCCAGACAACGGCGCCAACAGCAGTGGACCCGAAGCGTTCAACATCGTCCTGCGGTCGGCTGGCCAGGTGCGCAGCCGCGCGGCACAGATCGAATTGGTGACGATGCTGGTGCAGTACGGCTTCTACAGACCAGAAAACCCTGAGCATCGGCGACAGGTGATGTTGGCGCTGGAACTGGGTGATGCCAGCCAGACGCTGGACGTAGAGCAACAGCATCGCGACATGCAGCGCCGAGTACACGAGTCGCTGTTCAAGGGTGTGTGGGTCGCGCCGGCCTACTACCACCGACACGCGACGCGGCTGGATGAACTGCGGAAGGTGATGAACACGCCGGAGTTTGAGCAGCAGCCGGACAACATCAAGGAACTGTTCCGCCGCTATGAAGTCGAGACGCTGAAACTCCAGGCCATCGAGGAACTGGAGCACCAGAAGATCGCACAACAGGCGGTAATGGAGTGGCAGGCCCGGCAGCAGCAGGAAGCACGACAACGGGCGATGGCGATGATGGCACAGGTGCAGGCTTCCGCTCCGATAGGAGAACAGGCCCGCATTGAACAGATATTCAACAGTCCGCGCGGCGCGGCGCTGCGTGGCTTTCTTGAGCAGATGCCAGCCCCCAAGCGACCAACAGGGCCGCAACGGCGGGTGGCGTAACGGAGACACGCCATGAGATTGTTTGACCCGACACCGAATCCTGAAACCCCCGCTGGCGGGGCAGCGCCTTCACCGGCTCCCTCTACTCCGGAGACGCCGGCCCCGGACGCTCCCTCTACTCCGGAGACGCCGGACATGGACGCGAAAATAAAGGCCGCGTTTGACGCAGCGGGCTACAACGATGAGCAGCGCGCCACGGCTTATGAGTACTTGAAGCGATGGAACTCGCTCGACCCGGCGCAACAGGCCGAATACCTGGCCGCGTCGGTCGAGAATGATCGACGACTCAGGGCGCTCCAGCAGCCGCCGGCCGAACCCAAGCCCGCACCGAAGCAGCCCGATCCGGACGACGACGCGCCCAAGCCCGACCCCGAAATTGCGACCCTCAAGAAACAGATAGCCAGCATACAGGCCGCACTGAACAACCGCGAGAGAGCCGAGAACGAAGCGGCCATACGCAAGGCGTGGGAAAAGAGCGTGCGGCAGTTGATCGACGCCGATCCAGTGCTGTCTGACCGGTCGGAAAAGGCTAAGAAGGCGATAGTGGCGGGTGCGCTGGGTTATGTTTATCAGCACGCCAAGTCCGACCACGGCGGCAGTCAGCAGGCGGCACTTAAGGCGTTCCTGGAGGCGCAGGCTGAACTGGTAGCGTCCGGCAAGGGCGTGGGCGTGAAAGAATTTATCGAAGGCAAGGCCAAGGCCCGCGAGGCGACCGGAGAAGTCGGCACTGGCCGACCGCCCGCAATGGCTGCAGTCACGCCGAGCCCGGATGCACTGAAGAACGATGAAGTGCTGCTGCAAGCGGCGGCAGACCTGAATGTAAAACTGTAAGGAGAAATTCGCGACTGATGCAAAAAGCCGGGCAGCCGGGACCTAGCTAGTCCGCAGGCGGCTGCTGTAACCAGCCAGCTCGTTACAGGAGCGGCGGTTCGCGTGGAACGTCCGCGCGACGCCGCTCCTTGCTTTTTGCACCGGTCGCTGGTCTACAAGAGGAGATTTAGTGTGGCAACTACATCGGCAACGCTCGCCTCCTACGCAAATGTGCTTCAGTACCGTTACCTGCCCAACATGCGTTCGGCGGTGTATACGGGTGCTCCGTTGCTGGATTTCATCCAGAAGCAGGGCACGTTTGAAGACCCGTTGCGCAAGATCAAGCCCGGCTTGCGCACGAAGGACATCAAGACCCCCGGCGGCGGCTGGGGCAAGGCGATTACCTGGGACATTCACACCGGGCAGAACTGGGGCATCGGGGCACGGAATCCAGTACAAAGCGCGGCCAACGGCTACCTGCCGGCGGCTGGGTCGCAGGATTACGTCGAGGCGTCGTTGCTGTCGAAGTCGTACTTCGGCATGGGCGAAATCGACGGCAACCTGATCGACAGCCAGGGTCCGAGCGCGGCTGGCATCCGGGCGCTGAACCAGGAAATGAAGGCCATTCCGCCGCAAATGCGCCGCCAGATCAACATGGACTTGTATCTGGCGGGCAACGGCATCATCGCGACGATTCAGACCTCGGGTGCGGCCGTGACGGAAGCGGTCTGTGACAGCGTGCGGAACCTGGAAGTCGGCCAGCCGATCGTGATTGCGGCCAACGATGGAACGAGCGCCGTGGAGCGCACCATCACGGCCATCAATCGCACCACGAAGACCATCACCATTGCTTCAACTGACACCACGGGCGGCAAGACCTCGATCTTCCGTGCGGGCGTTCACAACTCGAACGTCGCGTCGGAGGCCAACAACACGTTGGCCGGACTGGGGATGATTATCTCCGATACCGTGGACTATGCGGGCCTGGACCGCAGCGAACTGGCCTACGAGAAGACCAAGAGCTACGTTCCGCCCGCGATTCCGCAGGCGACCTTCAGCATCGACCACCTGGAGGATGCGCTGTTCGAGCTGGCCAAGCGTGGCGCCGAGCCAAACCTGATCATCTGCGACTCCAGCTTTTACAAGCTGTACGGCGGCTTGTACTGGGGCCAGGGCCGTTGGGAAATGCAG
>JAJBBF010000033.1 GCA_020532215.1 Candidatus Cloacimonadota bacterium | reverse complement strand
GTTTTATTCAAAGCCTGAAAGACAAAGGCAGACCACCTGAAACTCTGCGGCTTGCAGAAAGAGTGCTGGCGCATTTTGAAGATAAGCAGAGCGAAGCTGAGGATGGGTTTGACTATGTGAGGCATTATTGCGCTCGTTATGTCGCCGGAACTTCCGAAGCAACAAACAAGATCGTGATCCTGTTTTGGTATTCTGATTTTTTCGGTGACAAAGCCTCCTGCACCTATCTGGTTAATCTGCTGGGCACCCTGGGCGTGATCGAAAGCCAGGAACAGCGTCTGCGCCTGCTTTTCGGAGATGATGCTGCGGACAGAGTGTTTTCCGGCTTGATCTTTCCGCAGCTGGGAGCTGATCTGGAGGACTATCCAAGTTCACTTACAGACTATCTGAAGCGCCTTCGAAAAGCTCTTAGCCCCCATGAATGTCAGAAAGTACTGGCCGGGAATCATCACGGAGTTGACACTGAGGCCTTCTTGGAACACAAACGCCTGTGGCAGGAAAACCCTGATCCTGACAGTTTTCTTGCTCAAAAACACAAAGGCCTGGTGGCCAATTTGCAGGAACATGCCGATTCCGGGAAACTGTGGTTCGAGCAGTACATCACCCAAGCAGTGGTGGACTATGTGAAAGATCATCAGGAAATCCAGACCGGAGTGCGGAAAGGTAATCACATCATTGTCCGCAAGATCCCCTACAATCCAGATGCCTGGCTGCGTGAACAGGATCCCCGGCTGAAACGGTATCATGCCTGTCACTGTCCCTTTGCGCGCTCAGCGATCCTTAAAGACATCCCGGTGGACGATCTGTGGTGCTATTGCAGTGGTGGGTTCACCAAACTCTTCTTTGATTTTATCTTCGACGCAGACCTGGAGGTGGAGTTGCTGGAATCCGTCCTGTCCGGAGGAGAAAGCTGCCGCTTCGCGATCCGGTTGCCAGAGAGGTTGGGATCTGAGATTGCCGGGTGGAAATAAAATAGAAAAAGACCAAGACTTTGTTTTGGCAACACAATCCCCAGATCTTGGCGATCTGCCCCGGAAAGCAGCATTTTGCCCCCATTATCATTACGGGATAAATACGGGATCAATACGGATGAAATCCGTATTGATCCCGTATTTATCCCGTAATGATAATGGGGGCCAACTGGTTTTATCTATTTTAGGTGTGAAACCAAGAACCTGATCAGGGATCCAGCAATATCACATAACGGTTCTGCAAACGCGGAAACCAACGGCATAGTCGCTTCCATACGGGGACCAACCGCCCCGGTAGGAGACGCGGCAGCCATAGTCATCACTATTCCAGAAACCGCCCCGAAAAATCCGCCATCCCCCGCTGGCGGGCCCGGTTGGATCTGTCTGCGGATCTGCGCTATAATAGCCAAAACGGTCCCAGCACCATTCGAACACGTTTCCGCTCATGTCGTAGGTCCCGATGCCGTTGGGGGCTTTGGTCCCTACCGGTTGGCTGTCATCGGTAGGAGCATTCCAAGCCACGGCATCGATGTCATCAGAACCGGAATAGAGATAGTCCGGATTGGTGGCTGCGCCCCGGGCGGCATATTCCCATTCCGCTTCGGTGGGCAGCCTGTATCCGTTGGCATCCCAATCGCAAATGGCAGCATTCCAGGTGAGATTGTTTGAGGTGGGCACATCGCCCCAGTTTGCCGGATCTGTGGACCCACTGATCGAGTAGCAGGGGGTCAGTTCCTCAGCCATGCTGCGCAGATTGCAATACTTCATTATGGCGTACCAACTAACATTATAGACGGGATAGTTGTCCCCCACACCGTAGCTGGAGGCTGGATTGGAGCCCATCACCGTCTGCCATTCGGCCTGGGTTACTTCAGTAATACCGATGTAATAAGGGCTCAAGGTCACGCTATGTACGGGCAGCTCTTCACCCAACCCCCCTCCATGAGTATCACCCATGTTGAAAGTGCCGCCGGGGACATAGACGAAACCGGCAGGACTGCCACTGCCAACAGAAGTAACATAATAGAAGCGGCGGGGATCATTCACCGGGGTGGTCCAGCTGCTGCCAGCGAAGCTGCCGCTGAAGTCCTCGCTGAAGGCAAGGTCTGGGGAAACGGCTGAGTAAACCTTGTAGGAAACAGCACCCGGCACTGCTGGCCAGGTGAGGGTGAGCCCGGCTCCATCAACAGAGATCACCAGGTCTTCCACTTGGCGGCCTGCTATTTCCTTAGTGCTGAAACCGGTGAGATCCCCAAGGTTTGCTTCGGATTGACCTGCCATCCCGGAAAGGTTTGTAACGGAAAACAAGTTTAAAACAAGTGTGAGCATCAGGATTGAAAGCAATGTAGCTTTGAGTGTGTCCATCATTTCCTCCCATATCAGGTTGTATTTGCTGATGGCCAGGCTGCCATCGGTTCGTAGATCTCAAATTCGGCGTTTAGCATCATGTTTGCCAAATCTATTGCTGGCCGGGAACCTGGGCACTTGGCTGTTCATATTTGTGTATGAGTCCTTACTCTGTCCAAGCTGCCAAACAACACAAATCCTGGATTCGGATTCATGTCAAGAACTTAATGAACTGTCCAGCAGGTTAATCAGTTACTTAATTTGCCCTGTTTGGGAAACTTCAACCTGTGGCAAGCAACTGGCCCGGACCGTCATTCCAGGGAGTGTGCGCCAGCACGCAGGGCCCTGGAATCCAGGCCAAGGCGCAAAAAAAGATTGTTGAAACAGAGACACAGAGAGACAGAGAGAGAATGGGAACACTGGAAAAGATATGTGTGTACGTCATTGAGGGCAAGGAGCTTCAGCTTCGCAGACCCGGAAATTCTTTTTCCTTTGCTTTTTTATCTCTTTCATCCGGAGAATGAAAAGGCCCGGGTTCATTTCCCGGGCCGTTTGTAGAAGGATTCTTTCTTTAGGGTCAGAACTGCACGTCGTCCAGTTCCAGCGGGGTGAGCATCAGCACGGATTCGTCGCCGAAATCGCGCCAGAGCTCATACACCTTGATATATTCACCCAGAAATTCATCCAGGGCTTCGCTTTGGAGGCTGGCGCCAAAGGGTGAGCCCTGCAGATCGACGCGCATTCCCTGCTGGGAAGTGGTGGCATCCACAAGCTTGATCTTGCCTTTGATGCCTGTGATCGCGCGCATCTCCTCGATGGCGGTGTCCAGGCCGCCCAGGGCGTCGATGAGCCCATTGGCCAGGGCCTGTTCGCCGGTCCAGACGCGGCCCTGCGCGATGGCGTGCACGGCGTCGTAATCCAGCTTGTCGCGCCCGGCATCCACTTTGCTAACGAAGTCCTCATAGATGGCCTCGATGTAGCGGGTCATGCGGCTGTCCTCTTCGGCCGAGCTGGCGCGGTGGGTGGCGCCGAAATCGGCATTGGCGCCCTTGGTGACGGTGGACCAGTTCACCCCGATCTTGTCGTAGAGCCGGGGGAAGCGCAGCGACAGCCCGATCACGCCGATGGAGCCGGTGATGGTGGCGGGATCGGCCACGATGCGGTCCGCCCCGCAGGCAATGTAATAGCCGCCGGAACCGGCCACGCCGGACATGGAGACCACCACCGGTTTCTGGTTTTCGCTTTGGGCCAGCTGCAGCTCGCGCAGGATGATGTCCGAGGCCTGGGCAGAGCCGCCGCCGCTGTCCACGCGCAGGATGATGCCTTTATACATGGGGTTTTTGCGGGCGGCGCGGATCAGCTTGACGGTGTTTTCATGGGCGATCACGGAACCGGGTTCGCCTTTGCCCATCACGATGTTGCCCTGGGCGTAGATCACCGCGATGAGGCTTTCCCGGGGCTGTGACCAGCTGTAATCGATATAATCGGGGATCCTGCCCTGGGTGCCGGAAAAGCCGAACTCGTCCCTGAGCAGCTTGTTCAACTCATCCTCGTAGATCACCTTGTCCACCAAACCGGCGGCAAGGGCGTCCGAGGCCAGGAAATAAGGACCGGCGTCCACGGTTTCCTGGACCGAGGCGGCCAGCTTGTCTCCGCGGTTGGCGTTCATGGCAGCCACCATCTGGTCGTAAATGCTCTGCAGCAGGGAATCGTAAACCTCGCGCTCGGCTTCTGTCATCTCGGTTTCGGAGAGCATGTTGCCGGCGTTCTTGTATTTGTGGCTGCGGTAATTTTGCACGTCCACGCCCAGGGAATCCAGCAGTTCCTTGAAATAGGGGCTGGTAACGGAGATCCCGCGCAGATCGACCAGGCCCAAAGGATTCAGGTAGATGGCGTCGGCCACAGAGGCGGCGAAGACATAGCCGGCATTGCTGATATTATCGTAGTAACAGGCGATCTGCTTGCCTTCGCTCTTGAAATCCTGCATGGCGGCTGTAAGTTCCTGCAGCAGTCCGTAGGAGGTGGAGAAACTGGGGTTTTTGAGCAGGATGCCATGAACCGAGGGATCGCTTTTGGCTTTTTCCAGGTTGCGGATCACAGCTTCGATGCTCTTGGAGTTGTTGTCCATGATCTTGATCTTGCCCAGCGTGTATTTCGGCGCGGCATAGGTCTTGAGCTCTCCGCCCAGCTTCATGGCGTACCAGTTTTTGCCTTTGAGGCCAAGGAAAGGGCGGAACAAATTGTCCGCGAAGTGGATGTAAGGCACGGTGATGTGGTCGGAGGCGGCCTTGCCGGTGGCGAGAGCGCCCAGATCAGTAGTCTTGATGCTGAGGCTGAAATTGAGCCAGGCGGTTTGCTGGTCCAGGTTGTAGGAAGCGCCAAGGTTCAGGCCGTCCAGGATCCTGGTGTGGGCGCCCAGCACCAGATCATTGAAGCCGTATGAGCCTGTATCCTTGTCGTAATCTACATCCGCGCTCAGTTCCAAGCGCTGGTCCTGCAGCCCCGGCACGAAGGCCAGGGGCCGGATCGCCGCTCCGGCATGGTAGGCGGGCGATTTTTGGTAGGCATGGTCCAGGCTCAGGGCCAGGGATGCTGAGCTGTGGGGCCTGTAGGTAGCAGCTGTACGCCAGTCCCCGCGACGAATATCGCTGTTTTGCCAGCGGTAGTGGGTGCCCAGGTAGAGATTCGGCAAAACGCTTTGGGGCAATGCTTCCGTGCCCAGCGCCAGGGTGTGGAAATTGGTGCCCACATCAAAGGCGTCCTTGGTGTATTCGTAGGTATAGCTAAGATTGTCCGCGTTGGCAAACAGCCAGTAGTGCTGGCGGAACTTCCAATCCTCCAGGGTATTGGCCCAGCCCAAGCCGCTGGCGTGGCCGGTTCCCAGCAGGGAGGGATTGGCCAACGGGATGAAGAGATTGTCGATGCTGGCAAGGGGGTAGTCCATCTCGGTGAGATCCAGGCTGTTCCAGGCTGGGGTTTGGGCACAAGCCAGAGCGGGTAAAGCGAGCAGGAGCAGCAGGCTCCAGAAATATCTTTTCATTTATACCTCCAGGGTAATGATGCTGTTTTTGCCGGTCATTACAAGGATCGGACAGGCATGATCCGCTGCCTGCCGGCTAGATCCGGCCCGGGGAACCGGGCACGACGGACCTAAGTTTGGCTTGATTTCTTTTTGTGACGGTGGGATTTTGTCAACTGAAATGTTCATCAGCTCAGCTCCCTGTTCTGGTAAAACCAGGCCCCGGCCAGGGTGAAGGCCGCGCTGAGGGCCAGCTTGAGCGCCGAAGTCCAGGATAGGATGGAGTTCCAGCTTCTGCCGATCAGGGCGTTGATCTCGGCCGAAGGCAGCACACTGACGGGAGGATCGATCTCCACCTTCAGGGCGATCATCCGGCCCAGAAACTCGAACAGCGAGGGGATGTGCCAGCCGGTGGTGTAGTTCAATACGCCGATCACGATCTCTATTCCCAGCAATACCAGCAAGCCCAGCAGAAATGATTTGTGTTTGAATATCCCGGCAAAGAGCCAGGCCAGCGAACCCACAAAAAAGATGCTGAGGCTGCCGCCGATGAAGGATTGCAGCCAGCCGGTGAAGCCGTACTGGAATCCCGCTGAAACCAGCGTGCGGCCGATCATAGTGATCACCGCCGCGTTCAGCAGCGAGAGCAATCCAAACAGCAGGATCGAGGCCAGGCTGACCAGCAGATACTTGCTTCCGGCGATCTTCAGAAAGGAAACCGGCTGGGAAAAATGCAGGATCTCGCAGCGGCGTTTGAAACCGCCGTTGATCACACTGTCCGCCAACCCGGCTGCGCTGATCATGGATATAAATCCCAGCAAAGTGGTTACGGCGGCTGCAGTTGAATACAGCACATAAGCGTCGTAGCCCGCGGGCATGCCGGAAACGCTTACCAGAGCGCTCAGGCTGTGGCCCCTGATCAGGCTGATGATCCAGCCGATCAGAGCTGTAACGTACACTCCGCCGGTGATCCAGAGCGGGATCAGGAAACCCGGCCAGTGGGTATCCCATTCTTTTCTCAACAGGGCTTTACACTGCTTCATTGGTACCTCCCACCACGGACAGAAAAAGGTCCGCGAGATTGGCCCGGCTGTAATTGGCGCCGGGGATGTCGATGGCGGAATCCAGCACCGCGCTGATCGACCCCAGGGTGCGGGATACCAGGCGCGGCTGGTGTTTCAGAATCTCGGCTTCGCGGTCGGCGGGCAGGGTGGCAACCCGCAGCCTGGTTTTGAGGCCTTCCATGTCTTCATGCAGCAAGATGCGGCCCTGATCGATGAAGATCACTTCCTGCAGCAGGTCTTCCACTTCCTCCGCCTGGTGGGTGGAGATCAGGATGGTTTTGCTTTCGTCAAAAAATTCCCCCAGGATCGTGTTGAAGAATTCCTTGCGGAAAGCGATGTCCAACCCCAGGGTGGGCTCGTCCAGCAGCAGGAAACTCACATCCAGGGAGAGCGTGATCAGCAGGTAGAGCTTCGTTTTCATCCCTTTGGAGAGCTTGCCCACCTTGAAATTCAGCGGCAGGTTGCTGATCGCGAGCAGCTTTTGGGCGCGCTCTTCGTTCCAGCGTCCGTTCACGCCACTGATATAGCGGACGGTCTGGCGCACCGTAAGGCGGTCGTCCAAGCCGCTCACATCCGGGATGAAGGCCACGTCGTTGAAGATGCTGTGATCGCGGTGTTTGATCACCTTGTCCCCCAGGGTCACGCTGCCCTGATGGTCCAGAAAACCCAGCATACAGCGCATCAGGGTGGATTTGCCCGCGCCGTTCTTGCCCAGCAAACCGATGATCTTGCCCCTGCCCAGGCTCAGGTTCACGTTGTCCAGCGCCCTGAACTTGCCGTAGTGCTTTGTCAGGTTGCTGGTTTGGTAGATGAATTCACTCATCCTTTCCTCCATATATGGTTTTTGTAAGTTCTATCACTTTTTCCCTGGACAGCTCGAGCTGCCGCGCTTTTTTCAGCACCGGCTCCAGGCTGTCCGTGATGAAATCCTTGCCGCGTTCACTGATGATCAGCTCCCGGGCGCCACCGGAAACAAAGATCCCCACTCCCCGCTTTTTGTGGAGGATGCCCTCCTCCACCAGGGAACTGAGCGCATTGCCCACCGTGATTGGATTCAGCTTGAAATCCCTCGCCATCACCCGGATGGAAGGGATCTGCGCCTCCTCGGGCAGCTTCCTTTCAAGGATCAGTTCCTCGATGTGCTTGCGAAGCTGCAGGTAGATCGGCGCTTCGTCGTTGAATATCTTCATAACCACCTCTTTATCGTTATTATCTGTACTATCGTCATAGTGATGTAGCCAACTATAACACCACCACAATCCTGTCAAGCTTTTTTTTCGCGCTGGGGGAAAACTTGCTTGTAGGGTATTAAGTATCAAGTGAATATAATGTGTCAGTGAAAACTTCAATTCCGATCACCGAAAACTTCAAATGGGGAAAAACGGGGTATTTTGTGCCTAAGTAGCCCAAACTTCTGTCAATGAAAACTTCAAGCTTTTGTCACCGAAAACTTCAAATGGATCACCGAAAACTTCAAGCTTCTGTCACCGATAACTTCAAATTTGTTTCACTGAAAACTTCAAG
>JAJBBF010000051.1 GCA_020532215.1 Candidatus Cloacimonadota bacterium | reverse complement strand
GGAGTGCCGCAGATCGAGGTAACCTTCGATATCGATGCCAACGGCATCCTGCACGTTTCCGCCAAGGACAAGGGCACCGGCAAGGAACAATCCATCCACATCGACCGCGCCGGCGACATGAGCAAGGACGACATCGACCGCATGATCAAGGAAGCGGAAATGCACGCCGACGAAGACAAGAAGCGGCAGGAATTCATCTCCGCCCGCAACGAGCTGGACAGCCTCATCTTCGGCACGGAAAAGAGCCTGAAAGACTATGGCGACAAGCTCAGCGAAAGCGAAAAGAGCGAGATCGAGGCCGAACTGAAGAACGCCAAAGAGCAGATGGAGAAAGCTACCGAAGCCTCCGAACTTGAATCCATCAAACAGAACCTGGCCCAAAAAGCGCAGCGCCTCGGCGAGATCATCTATGCCCAAGCGCAGCAGCAACAGGGAGCCGAAGGCCCCGAAGCCGGTGAAGGCCAGCCCGGACCGCAGCCGGAGGGATCCCAGGATTCCGAAGGCCCCATCGACGCCGATTTCGAGGTCGTGGACGACAAATAAATAATGAAGGCGATCCCGGCGGGGCGCGAAACTCCGCCGGGGCAGGCCTTGGACCCAAAGAGGAGTACAAGTGGCAAAACGAGATTATTACGAAGTTTTGGGCGTGCCCAAGACGGCAGATGAAGCTGAGATCAAGAAGGCCTATCGCAAGCTGGCGATGCAGTTCCATCCGGACAAGAACCCCGACAACAAAGCGGCGGAGGACAAATTCAAAGAAGCCTCCGAGGCTTATGAGGTGCTTTCCGACAAGGATAAACGCCAGATCTACGATCAGTATGGCCATGCCGGGATCGACCAGCAATTCGGCAACGGCGGCTTCAACTGGAATAATTTCAGCCATTTTGAAGACATCAGCGACCTCTTTGGCGGCGGTGGCTTTGGCTCCATCTTCGAAACCCTTTTCGGCGGCGGTTTTGGCGGCCGCGGCGGAGGGCAGCACCGCTCCAACCAGGGCAGCGACTTTCGCATCGAACTATCCCTGAGCCTGAAGGAGATCGCCCTCGGCACCGAAAAAACCGTAAAGATCAACGTCAAGGAAGCCTGCGACGTTTGCCAGGGCTCCGGCAGCGCAGACGGCAGTTCCGAAACCTGCACGCAATGCCGCGGAACGGGGCAGGTTCGCACCGTGCGCCAATCGCTCTTCGGCCAGATGCAGACCGTTTCGGAATGCCCTTCCTGCCATGGCGAAGGCAAGATCATCCGCAACAAGTGTTCCAAATGCTACGGCGAGGGACGCGTTTCCAAGACCAAAGAGATCAAGGTGAAGATCCCTGCCGGCATGGAAGAAGGGCAGATCCTGCGCGTGCGCGGACAGGGACATATCGGCCCGCGCAATGGTCCCCACGGCGATCTGCTGGTGCAGGTCCACGAAAAGCAGGATGACCTCTTTGAACGCCACGGCAACAACATCGTCCTCGATTTCCCCGTGCACTTCACCCAAGCGGTTTTGGGCGACGAGATCATCGTTCCCACCATCACCGGTAAAGCCAAAATGAAGATCCCCGCCGGAACTCAGAGTGGCAGGGAATTCCGGCTCAAGGGAGAAGGCATCCAGGGCCTGAACAGCTATTCCCGCGGCGATATCATCGTGCGCATCAACGTGATCACGCCAAACCGGCTGTCCCGCGAGGAAAGCGATCTCTACAAACGCCTGGCGGAGCTGAACCAAAAGCGCGAGCTCAAGCCCGGCAAGAGTTTCAAGGACAAGCTGAAAGACTTCTTCACCTAAACGGTGCCCGGCGATGCCATCCGTTTACTTTCCCGGTTTGGAAACCACGCAGGCGGGTTCGCTGATCCGGCTCGAAGGGGAGGAATTCCACCATCTGGCGCGGGTTGCCAAACGCAGGCTGAACGAGGCCTTGCTCCTCAACTCAGGCGCCGGGACCCTTGCCACTGCAGTTTTGGAAAGCCTGGAGCATCGTTCCGCCCTGTTGAAAATTACCCAGGTTGACCGCCAATCGGAGCCCCGGCATCCCTTCGCCATCGCCTTTGCCCTGCTCAGGAACCGCCACGACGAACTGCTGGTGGAAAAATGCACCGAACTGGGCGCCACTGCCTTTTTCCCCCTGATAACGGAGCATTCGGTGCGCCAGGCCGCGGATAACACGATCGCGCGTTTTGCCAGGATCAGCCTGGCCGCCATCAAGCAATGCGACAATCCCTGGCTGCCGCGGATCTTTGCCCCCGCCAAAGTCGCAGACGCCCTGCCCGTGATCCGCGACGCAGGCTTCAAGCCCATCCTCTGCTCGGAACGCCAGCCCCAACGCTGGCTGCATCATCTGAATGGGGAAGAGGCGGACAGGCCCTGTTTCCTGATCGGTTCGGAAGGCGGCTGGAGCGACGCGGAATTCAGTCTGATGGAGGATATCGCGGAGATTTCTTTGGGGGAGCTAATCACCCGGGCGGAAACCGCCGCCATTTCAGTTGCCGCGCAGTGGCAGGCCTATGCCAACCGGCTGGGCGCCGGCGTTTAGAGCCCTTTTACAGTCCCAGTTGCTGCCGCAGCAGCTCTTTCAGCCCATCCCCGTCTTCACAAGCGAGGTCCATCCTCAGAGCCAGCAATTTATCCCTCAATTCCGCGTGCGACGCCAGTTTGGCCAGGTCTTTTTCTGTGCACAGCAGAATATCCGCGCTGTATTTTGCCGCGATCTGGGCGATCCGCTGCGCTTCCATGGATTCTCTGAAAGTATAGTGGTCTGGATAGCGGAAATGGTGCAGCCAACTCAGCCCCAGGGCTTTTACTGAATTTTCAAAGGAATCAGGATCGGCTATACCGCTGATCAGAAGCAGCTTTTTCCCCGCCAGGGATCCCAGTTCTACGGAGCGGCCTTCCGCGTCCATGCCATCCCGGGCTTGCAGTCTGCAGTGGAACACGGGTTTGGCGAAAGCATCCCAACAGCCAGCGATGGTTTCCGAACCGCTTGAGGCATGCTTGTTCGTGACTACAAGCAGCGAGGCCGAAGCCAGGGCGGAGACCGGTTCGCGCAGGTATCCGGCCGGGATCAGGCGGCCGTTGCCACAGCCCAGATCCGCGTCGAAACAAACGATATCCAGATCGCGGGCGATTCCCAGATGTTGAAAGGCGTCGTCCAGCAGCAGCACGTCGAGGTCCGGATACTTCGCCAGCAGCAGTGAAACCGCCGCCACGCGCTGTTTTCCCACCGCCACGGGAATGCCGGGCAGGCGCTTGGCGATCAGCAGAGCTTCGTCGCCGGCATCTGTGGCTCCGAAAAGGATCCGTTCCCGGTCGGAGATGAGCGTGGGGGTGTTTTCCAGCCGGCCTTTGTAGCCCCGGTGCGAGATGGCCACTTTGCAGCCCGAAGCGCCCAGCAGGCCTGCCAGATAGATGGTAAAAGGGGTTTTGCCGCTGCCGCCGCTCACGATGTTGCCGATGCTGATCACCGGGCAGGGGGGATGCCAGGCCTTGGGGGAAAGCCGCTTGCGGCGTTGGATCTGGAGGAAAGCGTTAAGCTGGCCGAGAGGGCTGAGCAGGTCGCTGAGCGGAGAACGGCGTTTTAGGTGCCTGTGAATGAGGTTTTGCGGGTCAATCACGCTTCCGGATTGAGTTTCTGCTCGATCAGAGCCACCAGTTTGGCGGTGTCGAAGGGTTTGAACAGGATATCCTGCAGCCCGTCCGATTTTGCCCGCACCAGCACGTGGTTGGGGTCGTAGCCGAAGCCGGTCATCATGATCACGGGCAGGTCCGGATTGTAATCCTTGATGCGCCAGAACAGCTCGTAGCCGTCCATGTCCGGCATGGCGATATCCGTGAGCACCAGGTCGATGCCGCCGGAAATTATCTCTTTGAGGGCGTCGAGGCCGTTGTCGAAACCCAGCACCTTCCACTGGGGGCGCAGGGCCTCCAGCTGCAGCTTGAGGTCAACGATCAGGGCTTCTTCGTCGTCAACTATGCATATTATCTTGGGCATCTAGGTGTTGTCTCCAATTATCATATCCCGGATCTGCCGGTATTTGTCCAGCGCTTTGCGCACGATGTCGTCCGGCAGATGGGGCGCGGGTGGTTGTTTGTTCCAGCCGGTGCTGCTGAGGTAGTCGCGCACGATCTGCTTGTCGAAGCTGGCGGGGCTTTGTCCCACTTGGTATTGTGAGAGGTCCCAAAAGCGCGAGGAATCAGGCGTGAGGGCTTCGTCGGCCAGCAAGATCTCGTTGCCCAGGGCGCCGAACTCAAATTTGGTATCGGCCAGCAAAATGCCCTTTTCCCGCAGTTGAGCGTGGGCCCAGGAGTAGAGCTCGAGGGATCGGTCCCGGATGAACTCAGCGATGTTGGTATCCATCCGTTCACGCATCTGGTTGTAGCTGATATTCAGGTCGTGGCCTTCGGAGGCTTTGGTGGATGGCGTGAATATGGGCCGGGCAAAGGCCTGGCTTTCCTTCAAGTCCTCTTCGATGGGCAGGCCGCCGATGCTGCGGGTCTTTTGATACTCGCTCCAGGCTGAACCGCTGATGTAACCGCGCACTATGCATTCGACTGGGATCACGCGCAGTTTCTTCACCAGCATGCTGCGCCCTTCCAGATAGTCTTTAAAGGCCTGCAGCTGCTCCGGGTATTCCTCCACCCGGTCTGTGATAAAGTGGTTGGGAACAATATGGGAAGTGGTTTTGAAGATATGCGCGGCGATCTGGTTGAGGATCACGCCCTTGCCCGGCAAAGGATCGGGGAAAACCACGTCGAAGGCTGAAATGCGGTCGCTGGTGACGATCAGCAGTTTGTCGCCGAGGTCGTGGATGTCCCTCACCTTGCCCTGATGGCTGCTTAACACTATATCCAAATTACCTATTTGCTTATACATAGCTTATCCTTTATGATGTTGTACATGATATTCATAGAGCAGGCGCGCTTCATCCGTGTCGTTCAGATTGATCGCCAGGAGCTCGTTTTCCCGGTAGGATACCGGTTTGGGGTGGAATTCCCAGCGGGTTCCTTCATAGAGGCACCAGCTTAGCAAGCCGTTCTGAACGCCGAAATCCTCTTCCTCGAAGGCCAGGGCTTTGGTGGCGTAGAGGAAGTTCAGCCAGTCGCGGTATTGGCTTAGTTTGGCTATCTCTTCGTCCAGGAGGTCGGCCTTGGCAAATTCCAACTGGTCGAAATAGCGCTCGCGCTCCCGCGTTACCATTTCCAGGATGCCGTTATTAGGGTGCAGAAAGGCTTCGCGCAGCAGGGTGCCGAGTTTGTCCAGATCAGGTTTTTCCGCCTCCGGGAGGCCATCCTCGAAGGCCAGGCACCAGCCCTGGCAGACGCCGCTTTCCAGCTTGGCACAGGGATGGCTGCTGGTTTCGCAGTAAGGGAGCTTCAAAATGCGTGACAGAGTGTCCATCACGTCGGTCAGGAAAAAGCGTCCGCGCCAGGGTCCCAGATAGGTCCAGTCGTCGTTGGTGTCGTCCTGGATGCAGACAAAGGGGAAGCGGTGGCCGTCGATGGCCAGATAGGCGTAATCGCGGCTGGGACGCATCGCCTGCTGGTAGGTAAGCTGTTCCTGGCTTTGGAAAACCTTGCAGCGGATGAGTGCATCGATGGCGCGCGGATGGCTCTCGATCTGCAGGTTATCGGCCAGCTGGGCGTTTTCTGCATAGCGGGGGTCGTTCTCCGCTTTCTGGCGGACCACCTTCAGGCGCTGGGCCAGATTGGGCGTGATGCCGCACCACAGAGGTTGATCGCCCTGCCTGAACGTGAAGAAAACCCAGCCGGACGGCAGTTCCAGGTTTTCCTTGCAGCGGTTTTTATCCCATTTTACACTGATCATGCTTCCATCGTTTTAAGCCGGCTCTTTATGTCAATCAGAATATTCCGCCCCCTCCGCCCCTGCTCGCATCTGCCGATCCCCCTGAAATTTCGTCACCCACATCCCTTGCTTTCTTCGGGCAGAGCTGGGCGAAAGCAAAAGGGGACAACTCTCGTGAAGCAGGATGGCGCTTAAGGGCAAGCGGCGGCAAGGGAATAGGCCGCAGTTCAGGCAATGGTTCCGCCGCCCAGCAGAATGTCGCCGGAGTAGAAAACGGCGAACTGGCCGGGCGTTATGGAAAGCTGCGGTTCGTCAAACATCACCTCAACAGAGCCATCCGGAAGAGGCCTGAGTGTGCCGGCCGCGGGGGTGTGGGCAAGGCGGATCTTTGTTTCGGCGCGTGTTTCCGCAGCCAGGGGAGGGATCGAGACCCAATTGACATTTTCGGCGATCAAGCGGTTTTTGTAGAGAAAACTCTGCTGACCCACCATTACGCGGTTGTGGATAGCGTCGAGGCCGGTAACGTACCAGGGTTCGGGCTTGCCGCTGATGCCCAGATGCCGGCGCTGGCCGATCGTGTAATGGATAAGGCCGCGGTGCCGGCCGATCACGGAGCCGTCGGGGCCGACCATCTCGCCGGGCTGAACGAGCTTTTGGTCGAACAGGCGGGGATGGTCTTCCTCGCTGAGGAAATCCTGGCTTTCGGCTTTGCCGAGCAGGAAATCCAGACCCCGCGACCTGGCAATCTCGCGCACCTGCGCTTTGGTGAGGCCGCCCAGGGGAAAGAGCGTGGCAGCCAGCTGATCCTGCGCCAGCAGGCAGAGAAAATAGGACTGGTCTTTGAGGGGATCAACGCCCTTGAGCAGTTGCCAGCGGCCCAACTCATCCGAGTAGCCGGTCCTGGCATAGTGTCCGGTGGCGAAAAGATCGAAATCGGCGCCCAGGCTGCGGATCCCCGCGGGCAGGAGGGCGAATTTCATCCTCTGGTTGCAGACCACGCAGGGGTTGGGAGTGAGGCCGCCCAGATAGGAGGCGCGGTAATAATCCAGCACCTCGCGGTCAAAATCCTGCCCCAGGTTGAGCTCCAGCCTTTCAAGGCCCAGCAGCTGGCAGACCCGGGCCAGCGTGGCCTGGTTTTCCTGGTCCTGAGGTCCGAAGCAGCCGCCGCGGATGCCAAGCTCCTCAGATAAGGGAGGCTGCAGGCTCATCGTGCCGCAAACCACTTCGTAGCCTTGGTCCTGGAGCAATACGGCGCTAACGGCGGAATCGATGCCTCCGCTCATGGCCAGCAGCACCCGCTTCATCCATGCACCTCGAAAAAGCTTTCCAAACGCAGCAGGGTCCTGTTATCCAGCGCTTCCGGCTGGTCGCCCTCGAGGGTGAGGAAGGGCAGCTTGATATGTTTCTTGAGCAGGATATTGTCTATCTGTAGGTGGCAAAAGGACTGCGTGTAGCTGATCACAACGTCGACCCGGCGCTGCGCGAGCTGGGGCAGGATGTCCTCCAGGCGTTCGAAAACGCTGTAGGGATAGGTGTAAACGAGGTATTGGTCGATGATGTCCGGCTGCAGTGAAGGCATCGCGAATTGCCTCTGAACCTCGTTGAAAACCACGTCCGCGCCCTGCCCGGAGATCCGGCTGTAGATATCGCTGTAGATGGGGGGCACGCCCAGATAGGCGCAGCGCAGTCCAGTGGGAATGGGATCCCGTAATGAGGCTTCGCGCATAAAGGCGTCCAGCTCTTCCTCAAAGCGGTCCGGATCGCCTCTGAAATCGGAGGAATTGACCAGCCAGAGGTGGTTTTCCCTGCCTGTAACAATCCGCTCTTTCCAGGTCCATTCATCCAGGGTCTTCAGTTTGGCGCGGATGGAATCCAGGCGGCGCTTCACTTTCATCACCTGGTCCCGGCTCACCTCAAAATGCCCTTCCAGCTTGCGGATCTGGGCATCCAGCGCTTGGGGATCGCGTTCCTGGGGAAAGGAAAAAGGCCAGACCGGCAGGCCCGATTCAGCCAGCATCGCGGCCAGAGAAGCGCTGTTGGAACAATCGCCCTGCACTACGCTCACCACTTCGTCCAGTCCGGCAGAGAGCGCGGCGGCGAAATTGCCCTTGATCCAGGCGCAGATGGTGCGCGGAAAGCCTTTCAGCTCGGC
>JAJBBF010000049.1 GCA_020532215.1 Candidatus Cloacimonadota bacterium | reverse complement strand
GCTGAGTTCCCGCCCAGCCCACGGGAAGTCAGGGGGAGGTCAGGGGGAAGTGAATGGGAGGCGGCTGAGGGGGGGGATTACTGGCGGAAACAGCCAAAAAACAAGGTAGCGCAGCATTCCAATGCTGCGAAACAGCTGGCAATTCCGCATGATTGGAATCATGCGCCACGCCGAGCCCTGTTTGTCATCCCGGACTGTGAGGAAACAGAGATTTGTTTTACCACAGAGAAGCAGAGAAGACAGAGAAGAAGAAAACAGAGAAATGGGATACGGGTGATCGCTGGCATGAAAGGGGTTTACGTCATCCCGGACTTCACCGCCGGCTTGGTGATTTGATCCGGTATCCAGGCAAGGCTGAATCCAGGCCAACCACCGCCCGGTCCGGAGTGTGTCATCCCGGGGTAGGGGCCCCGGGATCCAGGCAACGCGGGAATAGCCAATCTGATACGTGGGCGGGGACGATGCAGGCTGCGCCTGGATCGTCACCTTGCCAGGGCATTACCCGGAAAAGCTGGATTCCGGGGCCCCTACCCCGGAATGACACTTAGGCTTGGTTTCCGGGGCCCCTTCCCCGGAATGACACTTAGGCTTGGATTCCTGGCCTCTGCGTGCTGGCGCACGCTTCCCCGGAATGACACCCAACCTTAGTCTTCAGACCGGAAGCTTCACAAATACGCCATCCCGGAATGACACTTAGGCTTGGATTCTCCGAATAAAGCACAGGCGGTTTTTAATGCGGAAGTTATTAACGCATAGCGGCACAATATCTTAACCCAATAAAGACACCAAAAACGCGTTCTGCCACCCAGCCTCGGAATGGGCCTCCGGGCCGCATCCTGGTCCTGGACTTGGGAGGTAAGGGGCAGCATCCAGGTCCAGGTCCTGGACAGGGAAGAGTAGTCTGGGGAATTGGGGTAAAGGAGATAGATAGATATATAGTAATAATAAAATATAAAATTATATAATATATTATATATATAATGTATATAGATATATAGATATACATAGCATTACCATCTTGCATGCCTCCCCGAGATACCCTTCCCGGCGGGGAGGGGGGAGAAGCTGTTTTTTGTGCTTTTATTGCCTCAAACCCTTTAGCAGAGTGGGTTTCATAACTTCCGCAATAAAAAACGCCCGTGTTTTATCGGGGGATTAAAACCCTCAGCCCGTTTTCTCGTAGCCCTGCCTGCGGTGGCAGAAGCGGCACTCGAAAACGTGGCGGGTCCTGGTTTCCGACTTGGTGGAGTAAAGCAGTTTCTTCTCCACTTTTTTCAGGGCGAACCAGCGGCGGCAGGCTTTGCAGCGGGTGGAGAATCCATACATCAGCACCGATCCAACCGCCAGGGCCAGGGCGATCACTAGATACAGAATATCAGTTCCCTTTCCCGGCTGGAACTTCAGGCGCGTCGTCCTCATCCGGTTCCAGGGTGTCTTCAGAGTAGATAAAGCCGTGGGTGCCGGCCTTGACGAGGTTTTTAAGCTTGTCGGCGATGAGTTCCATGGCGTCGATGTAGTCGATGGTGTTCAGGCCGCCCACGGGGTCGCAATCGGCGTTTTGGATCTGGCCCATGATGCGGGAGCGGAGGCTGCGGTGCATTTCGTTGATGCGGCCTTCGAGCTCGATGATCTGGAAGGTGTAGATGGGCTTGAATTCCTCGATGTATTCGATGGAGAGGTCCAGCATTTCGATCACGCGGTTGTGCAGTTCGTCGATCATGGCGCGGAAATCGGAGCAGAGGGGGTTTTTCTGGGCGGGGATCTGGTAGTTGAGGATGCGGTTGACCTCTTCGGTGAAGTCGCCGATCTTCTCGATGTCGTTCACGCTGTGGAGGAGGGCGGGGATCTTCTGGATGATGGCCTGGGCGTTGGTGCGTTCGTTGACTGCCACGAGGTAGCGGGTGATCTCGCGCTGGAGGTGGTCGATGGCGTTTTCGATGCGGGAGACGCGGATCTGCTTTTTATAATTCTTGTCCCGGAAAGCTTCGTAGGAAACGTAGAGGCCCAGCCGCACGAGGCGGAGCATCTCGCGCATTTCCTTCAGGGATTGGTCGATGGCGAGGTGGGAATCGTTGATCAGGTGGTAATTCAGGTGCTTGGGTTCGCCCAGGGAGATCAGGTCCTCGGGATCCTTGGGGATAACCTTGGTGGCGATCTTTGCCAGCAGTCCAGCCAGGGGCAGCATCACCAGCATGTTCAGCACGTTGAAGAAGGTGTGGGCGTTGGCGATGTGGCGGGCGGTGTTCACGCCGGCGAAGACGTCTCCGGGAGTGATCCTGTTCACGAACACGGTGTAGAGGCCGAAATAGGTGAGCAGGGCGAAGACGACGGTTCCGAAGAGGTTGAATATGCTGTGCACCAGGGCGACGCGCTTGGCGGTGTTGTTCGCCCCCAATCCGGCCAGCCAGGCGGTGACCGTGGTGCCGATGTTATCGCCGTAAACCAGGTAGAGCGCGCCTTCGAAGGAGATGAGGCCGGCGTTGGCGAGCACGATCACGATACCCACGGCGGCGGAGGAACTCTGGATCACCATGGTGAAGAGCATGCCGGCCAGGATGGCGTAAAAGGGATACTCCGCGGCCTGGCTGAGGATGTTCATCGCCGTTTGGGATTCCTTGAGGCCGCTCACGGAGTGGGACATCACGCTCAGCCCGATGAAGAGGAGGCCGAAGCCGAGGATGATCTGGCTCCACTGCTCCATCTTGCGGCTGCGTTTCACGAGCATGCCCAGCACACCCACGATCACGAAGAGATAGGCGATCTCGCCGATGTTGAAGGCGATCAGCTGGGCGGTGACCGTGGTGCCGATATTGGCTCCCATCACCACGCCCACGGCCTGCTGGAGGGTCATGATCCCGGCGTTCACCAGGCCGATGATCATCACCGAGGTGGCGGAGGAGCTCTGGATGATGGCGGTGATGCCGAGGCCCACCAAAACGCCTTTGAAGGGGGTGTTGGTGATCTTTTTGAGGATGCGGCGCATCTCGTTTCCGGCCACAGCCTGGAGGTTGTCGCTCATCTTGTTCATGCCGAACAGGAAGAGGGCCAGGCCGCCCAAAAGGTTCAGAACATCAAAAAAACTCATGGCAGGAGCTACTCCTAAGCGGGATTTGCGGACATTTTACAGGCGGCGGGAATCGGTCAAGGAGATTTATCCCCGGGGCCGAGGCAGTGGGAGAGGAAGCCCAGGCTGGCGGCGAAGTCGGCGCCATTCACGTGGTGTACCTGCCGGAAGTGCTGACTGCGGCGCTCCGCGAAGCGTTCCCGGCTCTGGTTGAGGGCTGTTTCCCAGCGGCCCGGATCCAGGGGCAGGATTGGCCTGTAGGCCGCTAAAAAGGCAGCGCAGAGGGCCTCAAAGGCCAAAGGGGGATACTCGGCCGCCCAGAAGAGGAAGAGGTGGGAAAGGTCGGCCTCCGGAGGGGCGAGGCGGGAGAGGCTGAAATCGATAAACCAGAAGTCATCGCCGCTTCGGAGGATGTTTTTGGGCTGATTGTCCCAGTGGCAGAGGCAGATCCCTTCGCTGAACCAAGCCTGGTGGAAGCCGGCAATGGCGGCGGCGAGCAGGCTGGCTTCCCGGGGCCCAAAATCCGAATCCAGATATGGCTTCCCGGCGATCCGCTCCAGCTCGATCCATTCCCGCTCGCCAAAGCGCAGCAGCTTCGGCACCATCGGCAGTCCGGCCTGATAGACCCTCAGTTCGCGGAAATAATCCTCCGGCTGTGAAAACCGCTTGACCACGGAGCGGGGCAGGATCTCCACAAAAGCCGGTCCGGAGCGGTTCAAAGCCTGGCTCAATCCGTCTTGAAGCGCAGAACCTCGTTCTTATCCATCACGGGCACAAGGATCTCGCGGGTGGGCTGGTGGTAATAGATATCGGCGGGGGAGGGGATGTCCGCCTGCCAGATGAGGGTGCGGTTCTGTTCCTGGGGGATCATGAAGAGGCACTGTTCGCCCCAGGAGCTGTAATAGATGCGGCCCAGCTCGTCGATGGCGATCCCGTCGAGGTTGTCGTAGAGGGTGGGTTTGAACACGCTGAATTCGCGGGATTCGACGTTGAAGGCCAAAATTGGCGATTCCTGGGTGCGGGAGACGATGAACATCTGGCGGCGGGGGGCGTCGTAAACAATGCCGTTGGGCGCTTTCAGCAGGGGCGAAGACAGGCTTTCGGTGAGCCGGGTGCCGGGGTCGTGGATATAGAGGCGGTCGGCCATGGTGTCGGTGATGTAGATCCTGCCCAGGTGGTCGCTGGTGATGTCGTTGAGCATCCGGGCGCCCTTAATGGGGATGCTGGCTTTCAGGGCTCCGGTTTTGAGGTCCAGGGCCTTGATCTGGGTGTCGTCCGTCACATAGAGCAATTCATCCACCACCTTGATCCCGCGCGGGGCCTGCAGCCCCCTGGCGAAGACGGAGAGTTTTCCCTCCCCGTCCAGGCTGAGGATCTGGCCGCTGCCAACGTTTGAGACCAGGAAGGTACGGGTGGAATCGTTCCAGGCGATGCTTTCGGGTTTGTCGAGGTTGGCAGGGAGCAGCCGGCTGAGCATCAGATATGCTGCCACCAGCACCAGCACTGCTATCAAGAGCAGCCAGATTATACGGCGTTTATTTGTGGCCATTTTGGCCTCCTAATCCTTTAGTTTCCATTCGCAGCCGTCGGGGGTGTCGCGCAGTTCGATGCCCAGGTGTTCGAGGTCGTCGCGGATCTTGTCCGAAAGCGCCCAATCCTTGTTGGCGCGAGCTTCGCGGCGGTAGCGGAGCAGCAGTTCCACCAGCTGGCGGGAAAGATCCGGCAAAGCTTCCGAAAGCCTCTGGCAAAGATCGGTGAAGAAGCCGAGGACCTCGCCGAGCCGAACCAGCATCAAGGCGGCCTGCTCCCGTTGCGAGCGGGGAAGCTGTTCGTTTTTGCACTTGCGGGCAAGCTCGAACAGCACAGCCAGGGCGCGGGCGGTGTTCAGGTCGTCGTCCATGGCCTCGGTGAAGGCCTGTTCGGAATCCTGGCAGCTGCCGTCGAGGGAGCAGATGATGTTTTTGTAGTCAACGGCCCGCAGGGCTGAATAGAAGTTGCTGACCGCGCGTTCGGATTCCTCGATCAGTTCGCGGGTGAAATCGATGGGGGAGCGGTAATGCTTCGAGAGGAAGAAGAAGCGGATGGCCTCGGCGCTGTGCTGGGCCAGGATGTCGCGCGCGGTGAAGAAATTGTTCAGGCTTTTGCTCATCTTGTCGCCGTCGATGTTCAGAAAGCCGTTGTGCATCCAGTATCTGGCCAGGGGTTTGCCGGTGAGGGCGAGGGCCTGGGCCAGCTCGTTCTCGTGGTGGGGGAAAACGAGGTCGCTGCCGCCGCCGTGGATGTCGAAGGTTTCGCCCAAGAATTTCTGGCTCATCACCACGCATTCGGTGTGCCAGCCGGGGCGTCCTTCGCCCCAAGGGCTTTTCCAAACTGGTTCTCCGGGTTTTCCGGCCTTCCAGAGGGTGAAATCGGCGGGATTGCGTTTCTGCACATTTTCCAATACCCGCGCGCCGGGAAGCTGGTCTTCGATCTTCTTGCCGGAGAGCTGGCCGTATTCGGGCAGGGCGGAGGTGTCGAAATAGACGTCGCCATTCACTTCATAGGCAAAGCCTTTCTTCACCAGGGCTTCGATGGCGGCGATGATCTGGGGCAGCAGCTCCGTGGCCCGCGGCTGGTGGGTGGGTTTCTTGATCCCCAGGGCGGCGCTGTCCTCCAGGAAGGCCCGGGTGTATTTCTCCGCGATCTCTCTGAAGGGGACCTCCTCCTCCAGGGACTGGGCGATGATCTTGTCCTCGATGTCGGTGATATTCTGCACGTAATCCACCTTGAAGCCGCGGAATTCGAAATAGCGGCGCAGGACGTCGAAGGTGAGAAAGGCGCGGGCGTTGCCGATGTGGAAATAGTTGTAGACGGTGGGGCCGCAGGCATAGATCTTCACGCGGCCCGGAGTGAGGGGCACGAATTCCTCTTTGGCGCGTTTGAGGGTGTTGTACAAAAGCATGGGGTCTTCCTTATTTATAGATCACCAGGCGTTCGGTGGCCTCTGCCTTGAGGCCTTCGGCGGTGGCGCGCAGTTTCACGAAATAGGTGTTGTTCGCGAAGCGGTCGCCCCGCTTGTCCCGTCCGTCCCAGGGTATGGAATTGAAGCCCTGCCTGCCGCTGGCCTGGAAGCTGTGGATCTTTTTGCCGGTTACGGAGTAGATGTCGATGGTGAGGTCGCAATCGCGGGAGAGCATGCAGGTGAAGCTGGTGGAGTTTTGCATGGGGTTGGGATAGATCAGGAAGCGCTCGATGTCCAGTTCGCCGGCTTCTTTCACATTGAAATCGCTGGCGGCCACGGAGGGGAGGTTGAAGTTGTCAAAAGCGATCAGCTGGAGGGTGTGGGGTCCTTCGCTGAGATCGGATAGGGGGTAGATGAGTTCCCCGGTGGTGTGGGAATCCAGGTCGTAGCTGAAATGATCGGTTACCGGCAGGGGCTGGAGCGAGTTGTCCAGGATCAGGAGGATGTTGTGCCCGGAGCTGCCGGTCACGTTGATCCCGTTGCTGTCCGTGATCCTGGCATAGAGGGTGGGGTTCGTTCCCACTGTGTCGCCGGGGCGGAAATCGTAACTGCCCAGGTAGATCTCGATCTCGGGGGCGTCGGTGTTTTCGGCGGTAACGGCGTCGGTGCTGAGCGAGAGGGGATAATGGTAGTTCGTATAATCCTGTTTCTGGGCGGGATCCCAAAGGTAGGAGACGATGAGGCCGGTCTCGCCGCCAACCACGTCGTCCGGAACGATGAAAGAGCTTTGGTAAGCGCCTCCCTCCACCGTTGCCTTGCCTGAATAAAGCGGCGCCCCGCGTTGGGTGACATGGGTCTGCCAGTCGAAATCGAATTCCGTTTTGGTGTTGAAGGCCATGACCTCCGCGGTTCCGCCGGCGAGGGAGGGGGAAAAGCTTCCGGAGAGGGTGGCCAGTTCACGGGCGTGGAGTGTTTCAGAACTGTGGACCTGGCCGCTTACGGACATCAGGCTGTCCCGCAGGGGCGGCACCACGTTCAGCAGCGGATCGCCCAGCAGCACGTAGGTGGCGTCATTGTCGTTGCTCTGGGTGTGCTGGATCTTGGCCATCAGGATGGACCGGCCCAGGGGGTTGCGGCCGTTGGTAAGGTTGCCCAGCAGAAATTCCATCATCGGGGCATTGCTGTAGGGCGCGCTGATCCGGGTGGCGGAATAGGAGGCGATCGCGCCCAGGTTGTTCATCAGCACGGTTTGCTGCCCCAGGCTTTCAAAACCCCAGTAATCGAAGTGGGAAACCTTGCAGGAAGCCGCCAGGAACAGGGGCAGCTTGTTGGGGTTGTTGAAGCGGCCCATGTCCGAAGCGCCGTTGAAATAGTCCTCCGCGCCCAGTTTGTCGAATTGTCCGTGGCCGATATAATACCAGATCAGGCGGCCTTCATTGATGGCCGCGAACATGTCGTCCCGGGCTTCGGGCTTGTTTTGGAATTCGTCGTATTCGTATTCCCAGGCGAAGATCTTGTCCGTGAGGACGCTGGGATGGATCACGTTTCCGGCGCTTTCGGTCTGGCGGGTGTGGATGTTCTCGTAGGCAGTGGAGCTTCCGTTGAAGAGGTCGTCTCCCAGGAGCACGGTGGAATTGCGCCACCAGCCGCCCTGGGGTTCGCGGACGTAGTTTTGGAAATTAGTGAGCATGTTGCCCAGTTCGGTGGCGGTGGATACCGGATAGCGGCCCACTGCGAGCTCGGGATGGGAAGACTGGGTGAGCATCACCAAATAGTCGTCCGAAGTGATCACGTTGCGCTGGTAAACGATCAGCTTGTTCTTGGCCTGGGCGAGGCCGGAGAAATTGCGCCAGTCTATGGTCCCCAGGCCGATCAGGGTCACCGAGGTGATCTTGGGGGCGGGGTAGTTGTGCCAGGCGTGGCGCAGGAACTGGCGCAG
>JAJBBF010000140.1 GCA_020532215.1 Candidatus Cloacimonadota bacterium | reverse complement strand
GGTCACGAAATACTCGATGTGGCTGTCGCCGCCGGCCGGAAGGGCCGCGCAGGAAGTCTGTACCGGTTCCGAGACGTTCATCGCGCCGTCGATGACCATGGCGGTGGTGATCTCGTTGGCCTGGGCGTGGCCGGTGTTGGTATAGGGAAATTTCAGGGTGACGCTTTCGCCGGGATCGATCATGCCGTTGTTGTTGCCCAGGAAATCTTCGATGATGATCCCGCTCCAGCTGAAGGTAGGGGCGCTGAGAGTGATATTGCGGCTGTATTCGAAGGTTTCGGACCCGGTGGTTGCCACGATCTGCAGCTGGGCCACATGCTGGTCCGGAACGTTTTCCGCAACCAGCAGGCTGAAGCCGCTGACAGTGCCGCCGCTGGAACTGGCGGCGATGTCCGCGATGGTTTCGCTGTCGCTGAGGAGCGTGAGGTAATCATCATCGGTGCTGAGGCTTACGTTCACTCCGGTGGCGGCATCCGTGCCCACGTTGTCCAGGGACACGTTGATGGTTATAATTTCCCCAAATTCCGGGATGTTGTTGTTGTCGTCGCTCACCGTCATATCAGTCACGATCAGATAGGGTCCGCTGGCAGGCAGCACCTGCACGGTGCCCAGATGGGTGACCTTGTTGAAAGCGGTGATGGTGAGATTCAGGTCCATCGGCTGGAGAGGCGGGTTGGCCATGCTCAGCACAATGGTGCCGGAGGCGTCGGCGATGCCAGTGGCATAGACGGTTCCGCCAGCCGAGAGGGTAACCCTGGCTTCGGGCTCGGTTTCCACCATGAAGGAGCTCATGCCGAGGAACAGCACGGGGTTGTAGGTGGCAGTGAGCGGCTGGGGATCCTTGCTGCGCACCATCAGGGACGCGTCGCCGAAGATGTGCCAGCATTTGTATTCGCTGAAGCCGTTGGCGCCGTAAACCTCGATCATCTTGGAAGAGCCGTTGAAGAGCAGGCCGCCGAGGGTTTGCTTATCCTCCGCCACCAGGAGGTCTGTAACTTCGTCCTGCCCGCGCATCGGGGGATTCCAGCTCTGGTTGATGCTGCTGGCATACATGCCGACGGCGCCGGTGGGGTCGCCGGTGTTGTTGTTGGTGGCGCGCAGCCAGGCTTCGGCAAAGCAGGTCTGGCTCACGAAGTTTCCGTTCACGCAGGCCACGCTGACGATGAAGGGCAGCATATAGTCGTTGGTGAGGGCGTTCACGTGGGTGTTGCTGAAGCCGGTGGTGCCCCAGGAAGTGGTGGAGCCGTGACCGCAGTAGTTGATGATGCCGCGCCCGGCATTGACGTTGGTGGAAACCTGCGTGGCGGTGGCGCCCGTGGCCTGATAGAGCTGGTCAACGCTCAGATAGCCATAGTTAAGAAGATCGGTGCGGATGTTTTCGATGTGCTGCTGGTCGCTTTCGCCCATGTCGCCCTGCGAGCCGCCGCCTTCGTTGGAGGCGATGCCCACGCCGCGCTGGGCCCAATCGCTGCCGGTCTGAACGTCCCTTTCGTAATAGATGGTCCGCTGAACCTGGGTTTGCAGCTCCGCTTCCGTCTGGGCGGAGAAACGGCCCACATAGATATCCGGATAGTTGTCCGCTCCCGCCAGCAGGGCAAAGGAGGGATCGGAACCGCCGCCGCCGGAAGTGAGTGACGGCACCTGGGGCGCGTCGCCAAAGATCTGCACGAACATCAGCCCATCGTCCAGGTCATACTGGGCCTGGATGTAGTTCTTGATCTGGGTGGAGGTGGGGCCGGCGACGGTTACGTCAACCACATCCACCTGGTAGCCGTTCTGGCGTTTCCAATCCACCCAGGGCTGCATCGCGGCGTCGAACATGGAGTGCTTGATCGCCAGGATGCGGCCGGCCTCGTCGAGCGAAGGGTATTTGGCCTGGTTGAAATTGAGGAACATGTTTTTGTAGATGCCCGCGAATTCTTTCGCGTACGCAGTTTTGGTCACCGGCAGGGAATTGGTGAGATCGGTTCCGTTGGCATCGATAGCCACGCTGAGTTTGGTGTAAACCCGCAGGGTCTGCGTGTCCGGATAATATACAAAAGGTTGGAAACGAACTGTGATCCCGCGGTAATCTCTAAGGATATAAGGTTCGGTAAGATAGGCGGTCTCGGCGGGCCAGGGCTCGTTGCCGAAGTATATCTCGCCGAAGCTGTACGGAACATCCGCTGGATTTATATCACGGGTGAGGTTGCCTTTGGAAGGCGCCACCGGCAGCTGCAATTCCACATATTCGCTTTCCACCAGGCTGAGTTGCATCCTGGCGGTGTTGGGAATGATAACACTACGGGCGAGGATAGGCAGGCTGGGATAAGCCGCGTCCAGAGTGATGCCTTCTTTTTTGAGGCTCAGTTCGTGCCAAGTGGCACCATTGATGCTCACCGGCTCGGCATTAAACTGCCCCAGAGTGAGTTCCAGCATTATATGATCGGTGCCGCTCTGGGTCAGGCGGATCTGGTTGGGTTGGTTCCCGACCGTCACCTGTTCAGCGTTCAGCGCCATCCCCAGCGCCAAAAGCAGGGTTACAAGCAGAAACATGCGTTTCATCTTTCCTCCATGGGTCTGTTTATAAATCTCAGAGGCCGGGCATTCAGCGCCGCGGCCGGCTAATTACACAATATGTTTTACAATATTCTTATTCTTCTAAATCCTGTCAATATAAAAACACTCTATCCGCTGGCAAAGCCAACTGGCGGGCGGAGCTGTAAGCCGCTCCGCCCGCCATGGCCTGGGTTCTATTTCATCAACATCATTTTCAGGGTTTTGGTATAGCCGGGGGTATCCATGCGATACATGTAGATGCCGCTGGATACGCCGCGGTTGTTGCTATCTTTGCCGTTCCACACGATCCTGTGTTTCCCGGCGGGCAGGTCGCCATTCACAACCTCGCGGACCAGCTGGCCTTTGACGTTGTAAACGCAGAGGCGCACAGGCCCGGCTTCCTTGGTGGAGAAGCTGATGGTGGTTTCCGGATTGAAGGGGTTGGGATAGTTGCCTTCCAGTTCGGTCACCAGCGGGATCGTGCCCGGATCGTTGTTGGGCACTCCGGATTCCACGTGGACGGGGATTATCACGGCCGGGTTGTTGGCGTCGTTGGAGGTGATGATGATCTCCACGTCGAGGTTCACGGCAGGATCCGGCGCGGTGTAGGTGAGGGTGTAGGTGTGGCTTTCGCCCACCGGGATGGTGTAGGCATGGTCGTTGGCAACGGCACTGCCATTGTGCATCAGGCCCATGCAGGCGGGGTAGGAGATGGTTCCGCTCAGGGGCACGGTGCCGAGGTTGTTCACCACGAAATCCGCCGCGAGCTGGTCATTGGGCTGCACGTCGAGGAAGTTGATCTCCTCCTGCGGCACGTAGATCATGGCCACGTCGCCGCTGCCGGAGAGCGGGAAGATGATATCGTCGATCCAGGCGCAGTCGCTGCCGGAGCTCACCGAACCGTCTTTGCTGTACACCCATTTGAAGGTGTGGGTGCCGGCGGCGACGGGATAGCTTTGCTGAGCCCAATCCTGGTTGCCGCTCCAGGAACCCAGCTCTTCGTCGTCGATGCTGAAGCGGAAGAAGTCCCAGCCGCTTTCGGAGGAGACTTTGCGCCAGAAGCTGATATTGCCGGCGGCGCCGACTGTGAGGGTGAGCGAAAGCTCGGTGTTGCCGCTGTGGGTGATCGCGCCGGATTTGGCTCCGTAGAGGCCGGAATGGGCGTTGCCGGTGCCGGTCTGGATGGTCCAGGGCACGGGGCTGTTGTTGGCCCAGGGATAAGTGCTGAAGTCCCCGCTTTCAAAACCTTCGCCGGTAACGCCGATGGTCAGAAGGATGCAGTGGTTAACGTTCTGCGCGCCGGCGGAGATGGCCAGGCCTACGGGTATCATCTCGCCGTTTTGCACTTCGGAGGCCAGGGACACGGTAAAGTTGATGGGAATGGTCACGCCCACGGCCAGGGTGGGAAGGGTGAAGCTGGTGGCGCTGAGGCTCACGTGGGGATGGGTTTCCACGATGGTGAGGGTGCCGCTTTCCGTAACCATGTGGCCGCTGTTGACGATATCCACCGTTACGGAGATGTTTTCGCCGGGCTCCAGGAAGCCGTCGCCGTCCGGGTCGAAGAGGATGGGATCGCCAAATTCCAGTTTGGGGGCGTTCACGGTGATGCTGCGGCTGGAGACCCACTGGTTGATGCCGTCGGAAACGGTGATCTCAAAGGGCACTTCCAGCTGGTCCGGAATGGAGTTGTGGATCAGTACGCTGAACAGGCCGTCCTGGTCGATGGTTCCGCTGGCCGGGATGCTGGGCAGGGATTCGCTGGCCTCGAGGATACTGATATACTGGCAATCGCTGCTCAGGGTGGCGGTGAGGTTGGTGGCTTCCTGGATGCCGACGTTGTTGAAGCTGAGGTCCAGGCTGATGGTTTCCCCGGCTTCGGCGATGCCGTTGGCGTTGGGGTCGTTCACGGTGATCGGGCTCACGGTCACGTAGGGACCGGTGTTCGGAACCACCTGCACGTTGGCGATCAGCGGCTGGCGCAGGGAGCGGGTGAGAACGATCTGGGCGGTGCCGGGTTCGGTGAAGGGGGTGAAGCTCAGGCTCAGGAATCCAGAGGCGTCGGTGAGCCCCACGCCGTGCAGCTCGTTGTTCATGGAGATGGCCACATAGCTGTAGGGATCGGCGATCACATCCAGCGTGCCGAGGCCGAGGAACATGGTCTGCGGGGCCTGGAAGCTGTTCTCGGCCGGGATCCCGAAATAGGGGATCAGGCTGGGGTCGCCCATCACGGAGTAGATCTCCCAATAGTAGTTGATGCGGCTGCTGTTGGCCTGCACCACGGCCATGTTGCCCATGAACATCGCGGCGGCAACTGTGCTGCCCCAATCTTCGAAATCTTCGTTATGGTCGTGGAACATGGCATCGTAGGCGCCCAGTTTGGTGCCGTCGTAGGCAGGGGCCTGGCCGTTGGGGTTCGGCTTGAAGCCCACGCCCCAATAGTAGTCTTCATCCCAGTAGGTGCTGTTGGTGCCGCCGATATAGGACACGGCGCCTTTGTCCACCGCGCGCAGCCAGGCTTCGGCAAAGCAGATGCCGGTGTCGAAAGCGCTGGTGAGGCAGCAGTTGCCCACCACCACAGAGCTTTCGTTGATGTTCTGCAGGCTGTTGATGTTGCCAATGGTGAAAGTGGGATCGGCCCAGGAAGTCGTGCTGCCGTGGGCGGTATAGTTCACATAGCCCACCCCGGCGGAGACATCGGCCACGATGGCGGCATCCGAGCTTTGGGAAGCGGGATACAGGTAGGTGTGGGAAGTGATGTTGTGGGCGGGGTTGAAATAGTTGGTGGTGCCATAGTTGATCTGGCCGTTGGCATGGGTGGGGGCCCAGTAGGAGTCGGCTCCGGCGATCATCACCACCTCGCCCAGGTAGGCGTCGCTGGGCATGGTGTACATTTCGTGCATGAGGGTCTTGTTCACCTGGTTTGCAACCTCGGCCTCGGTGGTGGCGGAGAAACGGCCGAAGTACATCTCCGGCATATAGTCCGTGCCTTGCAGGCGCACATAGTTCAGGTCGGTAACGTGGCTGCCGGTGGAGCCGGAATTGGCCGGCACCTGGGCCGTGTCGCCCACGATCAGCAGATAGCTTGGGGCAGGGTTTTCGGTGGTGGCGGCGTTCCAGATGTTCTGGACATAGGTCCGGATGGCGTTGGCGCTGCTGCCCGTCTCGGTGGTGGTGGCCAGGATCACGTTGAAGCCTTCCTGCTTTTTCCAGTTCACAAAGGGCTGCAGGGCGTTCACGAAGTTGGCCGGGGTGATGATCAGATAGCTCATCGGATAGCGGTTCAGGGTTTCCCGCGTGGGTTCGGGGTTGAGCAGCAGGCTGCGCAGGGGGCCTTCAAAAATGGGGGAATAGGTGCGGGCCCGCAGGGCGTCGGTGGCGATGTGGTCCGGATTGATGAACTGGACGCTCACCTCGGCGCTGTAGATCACTTCGATCTCGCCCCGGGCGGGATTGTAGCGCACGGGCACAAAATCCAGCGCGAACAGCCGGTGGCCGCGGATGTGGCCCAGCTCGGTAACGCTGATCTGGGCATTGTCGGTCCAGGCGTCGCGGTTGTAAAAACCGCGGTTCACCTCAAAAGGGACCTTGGCTGGATCGGCGCTCTTGGAAACTGATTCCTGGCGTGGGGAAACGGGGTAATGCACCCCTTGTTCGCCCAGCTTGAAGCTCTTGCGCAGGGCGGTGCTGAAACTCGGCACCACCTGGGCGCCTTCCGGCACGCTGATGATCTGGCGCAGCAGCGGCAGACGGGGCAGGCCGGTGATATTTGTAGAGGTGTATTGGCCCACATACAGGTTTGTGAATACGCCTTCCTTGGTCTGAACTTCCTGGAAGTCCAGCTTCTCTATGCTGTAGCGCACGCTCAGGCCGTCTTCGCCGCTGCGGGTAAGCTCAGCTTGGGTGGGATAATTTCCCAGTTCGATCGAACCCTGGGCCGCGGCCAAAAAGCACGCCAAACCCAGGATAATGAGCATGACGAAACTCTTCTTCATGTTCTCTCCTTGCGTTGTATCTTAGTTTTCAGATATTCTTCCATATATAAATGGCATCATGATGCAAAATCGGTTCCGAAACCCCAGCTAAATTGTGGGGCCGGGCCGGGACAGCAAATACATGATTAACTTTCATTTTCTACTGCCCTGCCGGATCTGTCAATTTCTTTCTGCCGCCGGCTCCAAAACCCCCTTCATCCCGGGCTTGATCCTGGATAAAGAGGGTTTGTCCACAAATTACACAAATTTACACAAATTTAAATGGGGGTATGGGAACAGAATTCGTCACGGAAAAGCAAGGAACCAGGGAAAATGCTTTGAAAAAAAGGGACTGTCCACAAATTACACGAATTCACACGAATTAAAAGAGGGTTCACGCAGATTCTCGCAGAAAAAAACGCGGATTTTCGCTGATGAAAGAATGGAACGCAGATGATGCGGATCATTATGATCTAAGCTGATAAAGAATCCGTATAATCAGTTTAATCCGTTGAATCCGTAGGGAAAAAAGAGGGGTTCACTCAGATTAACGCAGAAAAAAACGCAGATGATGCAGATCAAAAATTACAAAACATAGGGACATGGAGGGTTTTGACGTTACCCGGGGCCAGAGTTTGTATCTGAAGGCCCAGCCGCTGTGTCATCCCGGGAAGCGTGCGCCAGCACGTGGGGGACCCGGGATCCAGTCCTTCGGGGTAATGCCCCCAGAGGGTGTCGATTCAGACTGCGTCTGGATCGAACCCGCATTTGCCTGTGTCTGGGATGGGCTATTCCCGCAATGCCTGGATTCCGGGGCCCCTACCCCGGAATGACAAGTGGGATCTGGGTGGTGGATGGTTCTGGATTCCGGAGCCCCTACAGCACCCCACGAACTCGCTGCGCTCGTCCGCGAGGACCCCGCCACCCCGGAATGACACTTAGGCCTGGTCTGGGTGGGGGGATATTCAGATCCGTATAATCAGTTTAATCCTTACAATCCGTAGGGAAGAATAGGTCACGGAAAAGCACGGAAACAGGGAAAATGCTTGAAAAAAAGGGACTGTCCACAAATTACCCGAATTCACACGAATTAAAAGAGGGTTCACGCAGATTCTCGCAGAAAAAAACGCGGATTTACGCTGATGTAAGAATGGAACGCAGATGACGCGGACCATTATGATCTACGCTGATAAAGAATCCGTATAATCAGTTTAATCAGTATAATCAGTAGGGAAGAATAGGTCACGGAAAAGCGCGGAACCAGGGAAAATGGGTTTAGAAAAAGATGAAAAAAACAGGAATCCCTGTCAAAGCCTGAATCCGGATAAGCTTTTGGATCACTTGGATCCGCAGCTAAACATTCAATTCGTGTCAATTTGGTGCGCCACGAAGCGTTGCCTGGTAAGCTGGTGAGAATCCAGCCCATCCAATTGTCCGTTCAGATGAAAGCGAAGAAGATGGCTGCAGCCGCAAGGCGAAGGTCAAAGCTCTTCTTAGCGG
>JAJBBF010000150.1 GCA_020532215.1 Candidatus Cloacimonadota bacterium | reverse complement strand
TCCCGAGCAAAGCGGCACGGACGGCTCCCACGTTAAGAAATTCCGCCGCTCCCTTTTCCAGGTGGCCGTGGACGCCGCCTGCACCGTGGTGCCGGTCTGCATCCGCTATCTGCGCCTGGACGGCAAACCGGTGACGGATAAGAACCGTAACGTGGTCTGCTGGTACAAGGGCGTGAACTTTCTCAAGTATTACTGGAACCTGATGGCGCGCCGCCTGGAAGCCGAACTCTGTTTTCTGGATCCTGTGGAGTACGATCCAGACAGAAACCGGGGTGAACTGGCCGAACTGGTTTACGAACAGGTGCGCGATACTTTCCAGAGTTACGACGCGCAATTCAGCTCATAAAAGAGGAGATACGATGGCCAAGAACAATGACCGACTGCAGTTGGGTCCTGTCAATTTCATCATCCTGGGTGTGGCAGCGGTGTTGCTGATCCTGGGATACGTGATCATGTCAGCCAACGAGATCACCGTCTCGCCGCTGATCCTGATCCTGGCCTATGTGGTGCTGATCCCCTTCGGGCTGCTCTATAAAAGCAAACCCCGGGACTGAGCTTTGCCCCTGCTCACAGAGGAGACCGCGGCCCGGCTGAAACGCCTGCAGCTGCAAGCCAGGGTCATTGTGGAGGGTTTCCTCGTTGGTCTGCACAAATCCCCCTACCACGGCTTCAGCGTTGAATTTTCCGATCACCGCGAATACAACAGCGGCGACCCCGTCAAAAACATCGATTGGAAGATCGTGGCCAAGACCGACCGCTATTATGTGAAGCGCTTCGAAGAGGAGACAAACCTTCGCTGTTACGTCATCCTGGATCATTCCCGCTCCATGTTTTACGGCTCCGGGGAAAGCAGCAAGATAGATTATGCCAGCCGCCTGGCCGCAGCGCTGGCCTGGCTGATGATAGGCCAAAAAGACGCCGCCGGATTGATCACTTTCAACTCCCAGATCACCTCCATGCTTCCTCCCAAGGCCTATCGCGCCTATCTGGGCCAGATCTTCCGGGTTCTCGCCGAACTTGAACCCCAAGACTCCACCCGCCTGCTGGAAAATCTGCACCAAATTGCCCAATCCCTCCGCAAACGCAGCCTGGTCATCCTCATCTCGGACCTGCTGGACGATCCCGGCAGCGTTATCGAAGGGCTCAAACACTTCCGTTCCCAACACCACGAGGTTCTGGTCTTCCATATCGCCGACCTTCAGGAAGACACTTTTAATTTTCGCCAGGAAACCGAATTCCAGGACAGCGAGACCGGCGAAAAATTGGTGGTCAACCCCTGGCAGATCAGAGCCGAATACCTGGCCCAATACTCTGGCCATGTGAACCAGCTTAAGGCCGGCTGTCACCAATACCAGATCGAATACAACCCCGTGAGCACGGCCACCCCCCTGGAAGACCTGCTCCTTAAATACCTCTTGATGCGCAAAAAAGGCTGAGCGTAGTATTCCATGTGCTCCGAACCGCAAAACCTTCAAAAATCCCGCCTAACGGGCGTTTAAACGGATATGGGCCTGAGAACCGTTTCCGCAGCTGAGATCCGGGAGCAAGTGATCGGCGCCATCGGCGAGATCTGCTGCCGGCCCACCCCGGAAACCGCGGACCTGTTGCGCGCCGCTCTGAACAGAGAAAAGGATGAACTTGCCCGGGACATGCTGCAAAGCATCCTGCTCAATCACCAGATCGCAGCAGAAGAGGCCCTGCCCCTTTGTCAGGACACCGGCCTGCTGGTCGTCTTCGCCGAACTGGGCTCCGAGCTTCTGATCACTGGCGGTATCCTGCCGGAGATCATCTCAGCAGCAGCAGCGTCAGCCTGGCAAAAGTTCTATCTTCGGGATTCCATCGCGCCAGATCCCTTGCGCGGGAAAACACTGCTGCCGCCAGAAGCAAAACCAGGATCTTCAGCAGCCAGGGCAACTTCCGGGCTGCCTTTCATCCTGCATTTGGACCAGGTTGCCGGAAACCGGCTAACCCTGCATCTGGCCCTCAAAGGCGGAGGCGCCGAGAACTGCGGCGCCCTCCAGATGTTCAACCCCGGCGCCAGCCTGGGGGAGATCGAGGACTTTATTGTCCGAACGGTCGTTGAAGCCGGCGGCAAGCCCTGTCCGCCCGTATTCGTCGGAGTGGGCATCGGCGGTGATTTCGAAAGCTGCGCCATCCTGGCCAAGCGGGCCTTGCTGCTGCCTCCGCACAATGAACCCGATCTGCAAAGAATGGAACGGCGCCTCTTGGATCGGATAAATCTGCGGGGCCATGGGGTTATGGGCTGCGCCGGTTCCACCACCGCCCTCAGGGTTTCCATCCTTACCCGTCCCTGCCACATAGCCTCGCTGCCCGTGGCGGTCAATATCGACTGCCACGCCCACCGCGTCACCAGCAGGGTGATCTGATGTTTCACGTGAAACAGGGAACTGAATATGAAGATCCACAGGCTCAGCCTTCCGCTTGACCCCTCCGGTTTAACTGAGCTAAAAACAGGCGACAAGATCCTGCTCAGCGGCGAGGTTCATACCGCCCGCGATCAAGCCCATGCCAAGTTCATAGATTTGCTCAATAATGGCGAGCCTTTCCCTTTTGATCTAAGCAAAACCGCCCTTTTCTACTGCGGACCCGCTCCTGTCCCGCCAGGCCGGACAAGCGGTTCTCTCGGACCCACAACTTCATATAGGATGGACAGATACACTATACCCTTGCTGGAGCGTGGCCTGAAGGTGATGATCGGCAAAGGCGAGCGCTCGCCGGAGGTCACGGCGGCCATAAAAGAGCATGGCGCTCTTTATCTGGTCTGTGTTGGCGGTATCTCCGCCCTCCTGGCCCGTTGCGTGGTTTCACGTGAAACCCTGCTCTGGCCGGAACTGGGCGCGGAGGCGGTCTATAAGCTTGTGCTGCAAGACCTTCCCTGCTACGTAGCGTTGCTTTGAGCTGTATCCGGACAGGAATGTCCAGTTATGCGCCAATCCGCACGGATCAGGGGAACTGTAGATCTGGCTGGCTATAACCGGGTGGGGGCTTCCGGGTCCATCTGGCCGGAAAGCTTCATCTCTCTGTCTTCAAAACCTCGCGCAAAGTGGCTTCGATATTCTGGGGTTTCAGCTGTTCGTAGCTCAGAAACACAATGTCCATGGCCTTGGCCCGGCGCAAATAATGGGGGTTGTGCCGCAGCCCGTGTTCCACGTCCGGATCGGCGATTCCCAGGAAACAGCGCGGGCGCAGGCCTAAATCCTTGCCCAGGGAATCCAGTTTGTAGAGAAATTCGTTGAGGTCGCCGGGTTTCGCGGAGGCCTTCAGCTCCATGATGTGCAGGATGTTGTCCATCATGAAGGCGCAGTCCAGCTCATTCTGAACCCCGTCCTTCACTATCACCACGCTGTGATAGGCGACCTGCACAATTCTGCCCACCCACCAGGCCATGTACTCCTCGAACCAGGCTCCCTTCAGGAAAGAAAGCCAGGCGGGGGCCATCACCTCCTGTTCGGAAATGCCCAGGGCCCGGGAAAATTTCGTGCGCAACTGCGCCAGACTCCTGGCCTCATTGTTGCTTTTAGGCTCTGCCCCCAAGCGGTTCAGACGGTTCATGAACCGGGAATTGGAGTTTTTGGTGATGATGCCGAACATGGTCTCCAGTTGGGATACATTGCGCTGCTGCAGGGATTTATGGTGTACTTCGATTCCGTGGGCCTCCAGACAACTGTCCAGATCCAGCCTGTAATCCACCCGCAGATGTTTTTCCTGGTGCTCCGGCCACAGCTGCTGGAAGGTGTTTTCCCCCGGGGGCAGATACAGCACCCTGGCCTGCAGCCTCCGGAAGTGGTCAAAAGCCGCCAGGGCCATGATCCGCGAGCCTGCTGTGAGATTAACCCAATATTCAGGCTCTCCGCTGCCGAGTTCAGCCTTTAACACCCGGTCGATGTCTGCCAGGCTGAATTCATCCACCTCCAGGACCAGCGGTTCGGGGATCTGGCAGAGTGTGCATATTCGCCGCACCTGTTGCCGCCTGTCGCGGTTTTTCGGGCACAGCCAGATATAGCGGTTCACATTTTGCAATGTCTTTATCAGCAATAGGTTGGGGATCACCAATTCCCCGGCCAGGGATACAAGGTAGCGGGACATCTTTCACCTCATCGAACATTTGGGCTCCAGATTAACGCGGCAGCCCCCCAAGTCAACTATTTTCCGCTTGACACGAAGCCCGGATCTTGAAATTTCTGGCTTCATATCATTTGGATAGCCGGGAACGCGGCCGCGCCTTACGGGGAAGAATACCTGCCTGCCAAGACTTGGAGGCAAAGCGCGGAATTGGCATCAGAAAGGACCGATCATGGACGAATGGACAGGACTCACCACCGCGGAGGCCACGAAGCGCCTGGCTGAACAGGGGCGCAATGTGTTGCCGGAAACCCGGTTTTCTCTGTTGAAACTTATCTGGCGGCAGTTGAAGGGGATCTTCAACCTGCTGCTCCTGGCCGCCGCTGTCGTCACCTTTCTGCTGGGTGAGCCGGTCGATGCGGCGTTCATCATCTTTTTCATCGTTCTGGGCACCTCCCTCAATGTGTTTCAGGAATACAAGGCCAATGCCGCCGCTGCCAGTCTGAAAAAATTCCTGGTAAACAGGATAACCGTCCGCCGCGAGGGCCGGGAGCAGGAACTCGATACCGCGGAGCTGGTTCCGGGCGATATCATCCGGCTCAAACCCGGGGACATCGTTCCCGCGGATGCCGTGGTGCGCCAGACCCGGGACCTGATGGCGGACGAGACCACCTTCACCGGCGAGAGCATCCCGGTAAACAAAAGCGCTGCGGCAAAAGGCGATACGCCCAGCGCCAGCAACCTGCTGCTGCAGGGGGTGGTGATCGTGCGGGGCGACGCCCTCGCCGAGATCATAGCCACCGGAACCTCCACCCGCCTGGCAGCCATTTCCGCCACCGCCTCTGATGTCCAGCAGGAAAGCGAACTCACCAAAGGCATCGACCGCATCAGCAAATTTATCCTGCGCGTAACCCTGATCACCCTTACCTTCGTAGTTCTGGCAAATCTTCTGATCAACCGCGGCGAGACCAATTTCCCCACTCTGCTGATCTTCGCCATCGCCCTGGCGGTGTCCGTGATCCCGGAAGCCTTGCCGCTGGTGCTCACTTTTTCCCTCTCACGCGGCGCCCTGCGCTTCGCCAAGCAAGGGGTGATCGTCAAACGCCTCTCCTCCGTTATGGACCTCGGCGGAGTGGATCTGCTCTGCACGGACAAGACCGGCACCATCACCGAAAACCGGCTGTTCCTGGTGGAAAGCAAGCCCGCCCCGGATTCCAAATTCGATCCCTTGCTGCTGGCCCGGCTGGCCGCCCACGACCTGGACAAGGAAAACCCCGAACCTTTCGACCGCGCCATCAACGCGGCCATAAACGACGACCTGGCCAGGCAGCTGGCGGATTTCAAGGTTCTGGAGGAAGAGGCTTTCGATCCCGCCCAGCGCAGCAATGGCGCCTTGGTTCAAACCGCGGACGGAAGCACCCTCCATATCCGCCGGGGCAGTCCGGAATACTTCACCGGTCAGGCTTTGGCCGGAACCGGCAGCCTGAACGGCTGGCTGCTGGAGGAGGAACGCCAGGGCCACCGCATTTTGGGGCTCAGCTACCGCGAAAACGGCGAGCCCAAATTTGCCGGTTATGTTTCCTTCATCGACCGCCTCAAATCCACCACCCTGGAAACCGTTAAAGCCGCGCGGGAACTGCATGTCCAGATCACCATGATCACCGGCGACGCCCTGCTGGTGGCAGACGCTGTAGGCCGCGAAGCGGGCCTGGTGACGAAGCCGGAAGAGGTCACGGAAACCGGAGCCTTCCTGGCCCTGCCTCAGCAAGAACAGGCTGAAAAAGCCGGCGGTATCAGGGTTTTCGCCCGCACCACGCCGGAACAGAAATTGCAACTGATCGAACTGCTGAAACAGCAGTACACCGTCGGTTTTTTGGGTGAGGGGATCAACGACGCCCCGGCCCTCAAAGCCGCGCATGTTTCCCTGGTGGTCCAATCCGCTGCCGATGTGGCTCGCGAGACAGCCGACATCGTGCTGCTGGATAGCGACCTGCGCGTGATCGTGAACGGCATCCGCGCCGGACGCGAAACCCATGCCAACACGCTCAAATACATCCGCGCCACCCTGGTTGCCAATTTCGGCCATTTTTACGCTGTGGCCATCGGCTCCATCTTCATCAATTTCCTGCCCATGCTGCCCAAACAGCTGCTGATGCTGAATCTGCTTTCGGATTTTCCCATGCTGGCCATTGCCTTTGACCACGTGGCCAAAAGCGAGATAGAGCGGCCCCAGACCTTCGATTTCCGCGCCCTCTACATCACCTTCCTCACCCTCGGCTTCGTGAGCACCGTCTTCGACCTGATCTGCTTCGGCCTCTTTTTCCGCATCTCGCCAGCGGTGCTGCAAACCAACTGGTTCATCGCCAGCGTTACCATGGAACTGCTTTTGATCTTCTCCATCCGCTCTATGCTCAACGTGGAAAAAGCCGGCTGGCCGGCACCCCTGATCATCATACTTTCAGGCGCGGCGATGCTGCTGGCGCTGGCTCTGCCGATTGTTCCCTGGACGGCCCGCTTCTTCGAATTCCAGACCCCGCAAAGCTACCATCTGGCACTGATCCTGGGCCTGGCCGCCCTCTATCTGGTGGTTACCGAACTGGTTAAACGCCCCCTGGCCAAATACCTGCGGGAGGCCAATAAAACCCAGGCCTGAGGCTCCGGACCTTAAGGCATTGCAAGCACGGACCGGGAATCCAGCCCTTTCCCTTTACCCCTTTTTATCAAAGCGCGCCTGGCGATATTTAAACGGACTCAGCCGGCCTTGTATCTCAGCCAGAGTTTGTCGTTCGGGAGGTGTTTCACTTCCAGCAGCCGGAGTTTATTGGGCAGGACCGCAGGCCATTCCGGCTCCGGGGACGCGAACAGGGTGGGGATCGCATAGCCGCCGATCACGACAGGGCTCACCAGAATGTTGATCTCATCGAGCAGCGAGCTTCGGATCAGGGCGCCGCTTAGCCTTCCGCCGGAGCTGGTGGCGATCGTTTTCACCCTGAGCCGGTTGTGCACTTTGGCGAACATTCCGGGCAGGTCGACCCGGCCTCGCCCTTCGATCAGGTATGGCAGGTTGCGCTGGCGCAGAAAGGCCAGATATTCCGGCGGCGCGGTCTCTGTGGTAAGGTGGACCATATAGGTTTCCGGATCGTCGCAGACAGCCGTATAGCCATTTCGAAATCTTCCCCGGCCATCCACCACCGCCGTCCAGGTTTTCCGCCCGGGGCGGTTGAGAATGTCATCCGGCAAAAAATCCTGATACAGCTCTTCAGGATCTCCCTCGAAGGCCGGAAGTTCCGCCAGTTCTTCATTTTCCGCCACCAGCATGTTGCTCCCCTCCAGAAACATATCCGGTTCGTGGAGGGCGAACACCGCCTTGGTAAAGCTGGTCCATTCTTCCCGGCTGAACAGCATTCCATAAAGTTCCGGCTGCTTGTAGGTGTCGAACATCGTCGTATTCGCGCCCAGAGTGATCCTGCCGTCCACGGACGCGCCCACATAAAGCACAACTTTCGGTCTGTTCATGATTTCCCCTTGTTTTGTAACCTGAGTTCTCTTTTCTTGGGCCCGTCCCCAACTGTCAACCTCTTCTTCTTTCCCCGGGGAAACGGCCAAACGCACAGGATCCGGAAGCCAGATGGGGATTTTCATGTATTATAATGATTTAGCCGGATAATGTAGATTTTATGGTGTCACCCTTTCATGCATACATAAATTATGGTTCTCTTTCGAATCAAGCGGGTAACCGAGACAAACCGTTATGAACCATGCCAACTTATCTTGGGTTGGCAAATCCCTGCGTTTACTCTGCACATGCGCAGAAGCTTAACGCGGACATACAACCCCGCCTTGCGTGGGGTGCAGCACTATAGGCGGGGTGTTTCAACCCCCGTAAAAGCAACCGTGAAAATCCCTGAAAAACCCCTCGCCAGAGGGGTGCAGGACTTGGGTTCGTGATTTATCACGGATCAGAGATGCGTTGCCAAATCCCCGATCATTAGGGCGAAGAGATGAATCGCTCCGCAAATTTTT
>JAJBBF010000105.1 GCA_020532215.1 Candidatus Cloacimonadota bacterium | reverse complement strand
TATCAAATTCAGCGACCAGACGGAATTCAGCGATCCCCGCTCTGTTTACGACGCCAAATTCAACGCCGGCGGCGATGACGATCTTTCCCTGCGCAACTACTTCCACCAAGTGAGCTACGATCAGCTGGATTACGTTTCCCACCACTATCCGGACTGTGCGCCAAACCTGAATCTTTCCTACACGGACAGCCATCCCCGGGCCTATTATCTGCCCTACAATTCGGTCACCAATCCCACCGGCTACCGCGATTACCAGCGCACCGACCGCGAACACCAGCTGCTGGCCAATGCCCTGAATTTCATCGCGCCCCAGGTGCCGCCAACCCTGGATATCGATGCCGATGACGACCAATATGTGGACAACGTCTGCTTCATCATCCGCGGACCCCATTCCGCCTGGGCGGACCTCCTCTGGGCGCATCGCTGGGCGCTGTACACCCAGGACGTCTATATCAACGGCAAGATGGTCTGGGATTTCACCTTCCAGCCGGAAAACCAGAACAGCGTCCGCACCCTCTGCCATGAAATGTTCCACAGCGTGGGCGCTCCGGATCTCTATCACTACGATTTTGACGGCCTCACCCCCGCCGGCTGCTGGGACATCATGGAAAGCGGCGCCGGCCACATGGGCATGTATATGAAACTGCGCTACGGCGGCTGGATCGACGCCATTCCCGCCATCGGCCCCGGAACCTTTACCCTGAATCCCGTCACCTCTCCCGTCAACAGCGTTTTCCGCTATGACCTGAACTCCAGCGAAACCCTCGTTTTCGAATACCGCAAACGCGGCGCTGACATCTTCGAGGAAAACCTGCCCGGCTCCGGACTGCTGATCTACCGCGTAAATTCAGATCTGGACGGAAACGCGGACGGCCCTCCGGATGAGGTTTACATCTACCGTCCCGGCGGTACGCAGTACCTTAACGGCTCCATCTTCGACGCCACTTTCAGCGCCCAAAGCTGCCGCACCGCCTTCAACCAATATACCGATCCTTTCTGTTTCCTTGGCGGCGGAAACCCTTTCCCCGTAAACATCCACAGCGTCTCTGAGGCCCATGAGACCATCACTTTCACTCTTTCCACCCCCGCCAGCCCCTACCCGCCCCTGATCTCGGAGCTGGTGCCGGCCGACGGCGCCATCCTCACTGCTGCAGACAACCTTATCTCCGCGGATATAGAGACCCCCGGCGGAGCTGTAAGCCTGGTGGAATTCAGCCTCGACGGCCTCGTTCTGGGAACTTCCTACGCGGAACCCTGGTCGATCAGCGTTCCGGATGGCTGGCTGACCCCGGGGTTCCATCTGATCGGTATTCGCGCGGTCAGCGACGCCAGCCTCGAAGCCAGCGCCCAGGCCCGGGTGCGGGTGGTCGATCCACTGCAGCCAACCTGGTTTGGCTGGCTGAGCGATTCACCCCAATGGGACGAATACGGGCGAGGCGCTGTGCCGATCCAGGTGGCGCTGGAACTCGATCTGGGCGCGCAGCAATATCTGCTGAAACAGATCGCTTTCGACGCCGTTGCCGATCCCTGGGGCCTGCCGGCCCAGCCGGGGCTGGTGAATGCCCAGATCCGCCGCTTTGCCGTCGGAGCTATAACGGACGAAATACTGCTGGATATCGGCAATATCCTGAGCCCCATGAACGGCAGGTTTGAATACCTCGTAAACAGCCAGACCCCCATCTCCGGAAGGATCGCCGTGGTCCTCAACCTCTTTGAGTACCAAAACATCCGCTTCGACGTCAACGGCGCCAGCGGACACAGCTGGTTCACCGAACCCGGCCGCCCCTGGACCGACGCCCTCGCCCGCGGCATGCTGGGCGCGGCCGCCATCGAACTGCAGCTCCAGGCTCCCGGTTCCGCCTCCGGCGATCTGATCTCTCCCGCCCCGGATCCAGCTCTGCGCGCCTGGCCCAATCCCTTTGCTGCCGCCGTTGCCCTCAGTTTTAAGCTCAAAAACGCCCAAACCGCGGACCTTACCATCTACAACCTCCGCGGCCAGAAAGTGCGCTCCCTGCTGAACTCCACTGTGGAAAAAGGACCACACAGCCTTGTCTGGGACGGCCTGGACCAACAGGGAAGGCCCGTTGCGCCCGGCGTCTATTTCTGCCGCCTTGCCCTGGGAAAGGAATGCTACAGCATGCGGCTGGCCAGGATTAAATAGGATCATTGCTTATAGCAAACTGATTTATAGCCAGTTAACACACCATCGCCGAAGCTGCTCCCGGCTCTTTGGCCATCGTCATATACATAAGCTATTCCACCGGTTCCCTCTTGCTATCAATACGTGATAAATACGGGATCAATACGGATTTCATCCGTATTGATCCCGTATTTATCCCGTAATGATGCTGGGAGCCAAGCAGATTTCGCTTGACAGCCATGGGAATGCCGAAACAAATGCCAAAAAAGGCACAAGCCAGATCCGCCCTATATATACCTTAAAAAATTGAGGAGATTTTCATGAAATGTCCCGCCTGCAACGCCATCAATCCGGACCATGCCACTTTCTGCAAATCCTGCGGCAAAGCTCTGCGCAGCAATCTGCGCACCTGCCCGAACGGGCATGATTACGACGCCAGCCTGCCCTTTTGCCCGCACTGCCCGCCTTCGCGCAATGCCAACCTGGGGATGCAGCCCACTGCCAGTATTGGCGACGAAGCTGAAAAGACCCGCCTCGACACCGCCGATCCCAAGCTGGGGCCAAACGCGCCCGGGCTCCAGGCCCCGCTTAACGACAAGACCGTGATCCTGGGCCGATCCGAACCCGCCCCAGGCGCCGCGCCGTCCCTGGAGGAAAAACCCCGGCCCCAGGCCAACCGGATGCTCACCGGCTGGCTGGTTACTTTCGACGTTTACCCCATGGGCCTGGATTTCAAGCTCTATCAGGGCCGCCACACCATCGGCGCCGCGCCCGGTTGCGACATCCAGTTAAAAATCCCCGGAGTTTCGGCCGAGCACGCCATCCTGCTCTGCCGCAACGGAAAGTTCATCATCGAGGACAACCTTTCCTCGAACGGGACCTTCGTGAACGGCGAAATGATCGACGACAAGGTGTATCTGAACGAGAATGACGTGATCCGGATAGCCACGATCGACCTGAAACTCAAGACCGTGTGAGGTAAACCATGCGCAGACTGCTGATCTTGCTGTTGCTTGGCGCGCCGCTCTGGGCGCAACCCATCAGCCTCAACCATCTGAAGACCAACACCGATAATTTTCCTGAGCTGGTGCAAACCTCCCTGCTGGCTTTGGGCAACAGCGGCGAGCCGCTGCAGAACCTGAGCGGCGCTAATTTCCAGGTCCGGTTCGGCGGCTCCGAGGTAGACACCCTGCTGAACGTGGCCACCTTTGAAGACTCCCGGCAGGGGCTCTCCATCCTGATTTGCGTGGACGCCTCCGGCTCGATGCGGGGCCAGCCGCTGAACAGCGTCAAAAACGCCCTGCTCTCTTTCATCGGGGAAAAACGCAACAACGACGAGATCGCCATCCTGGCCTTTGCCGAACAGCCGGAACTGGTCTGCGATTTCACCACCGACACGGAGTTTTTGCGCAAAAGCGTTGCCAACCTGAAGATCCTGCCCGGCGACACCTCGCTCTATTACAGCCTGGACAAAGGCCTGGACCGCCTCAGCGGACCCGGGGCCAAAAACGAGGGCCGCTTCCTGATCCTCTTTTCCGACGGCAGGGAGGACAATCCAGCCCAAGCCTACACCATCGATAAAGTGATCGAAAAGGCCCGGGGCAAGCAGATCCCCATTTTCACCGCCGGCTACTCCACCCAACGAAAGCAATATCTGCAATATCTGGAACGCATCGCCCAGGAAACCGGCGGCAGCTATTACAACGCCCCGGACCCACCCAGCCTGAGCGGGCATTTCGGCAAGGTGAGGCGCCAGATACTGGGTTCATACACCATCAGCTACCCCGTTTTCGAGGTTGCCGGCGACGGCCTGGCCAAAGACCTCAGCGTTATCCTCAGCCAGGATGGCTACCAGGCTGAATTTGCCGCTCCCATCCAGGTTCGGGTGCCCGCGAACAAAGCCCCCCTGCCCCGTCCCGCTGAGGGCAAGGATTATCAGGCAGGCAGAAGAAAGATATCCCTGGGCTGGATCCTGGGCATCCTCGCGGTTGTTCTGGCCGCAGGCGCCGGGCTGTTCTTCTGGCTGAACGGCAAGAAGAAAAAGCGCCTGGCGGAACAGCGCCGCCAGGAGGAAGAAGAACTCACGCGGCAGGAACGGGTGCGCCTTGAAGCGGATCGCCAGCGGGCAGAGGAGGAACGCCTGCGGCTGGAAAAGGCCCGGCGCGAAAGCGAGACCCGGGGCCAAAAACCCCGCTCCCGCGAACACACCATCATCCTCAATCCCGGTTCCGGCACCGGTGAATCCCGCGCTGGAAGCGGACGTGGACTGAGCCTGGAAGTGCTGATGGGAACCGAACAGGGGCAGGTTTTCAAGCTCGGCGCGGAAGGCGCCACTTTGGGCCGGGCGCGGGAAAACAGCATCGTATTCAACGATCCCACCGTATCCTCCCGCCACGCCCGCATCTATTGGAGTGACGGCCAGTTCTACATCGAGGACCTGGGCTCGCTCAACGGGGTCTTCATCAACGGCCAGAAGGTAACGCTCAGCCGCATCGAAAACGGCAGCACCTTCAAGCTGGGCTCGAACGAAGGCGTGTTTCGCCTTCTCTAAAGCCGGTGATGAACGGATCAGAGCGGCTGCTGGTCAGCAACCTCACCGACGTGGGGCTGGTGCGCGAAAGCAACCAGGACTACTATGGAGCCTACGGCGGCAGCTTTGGCGACCTGATCGTCGTCTGCGACGGCATGGGCGGCTACAATGGCGGGGAAGTGGCCTCGCAGCTGGCCGTGGAAAAGATTTCCGCCCATTTTCTGGGCCTGGGGCCGCAATACAACGAGATCAACGAACTGCACCGCGCTTTCAGCCTGGCCCAGCAGAACATAGCCCGACAAGCCTCTGAAAATCCCGAACTGGCCGAAATGGGCACCACGGCGGTGGCGCTGCTGATCCGGGGCGAGCAATACTGGATCGCCTGGATCGGAGACAGCCGCATCTATCTGCGGCGCGGAGGGACCACGGAACAGCTCTCCAAAGACCATTCCTGGGTGCAGGGGATGGTGGACCAGGGGCTGATCAAAGCCGAAGACGCCAACGACCACCCCAAGAAGAACATCATCCTGCGTTCCCTGGGCGCGGAACCCCACGCCTCCGAGGCCAAAGGACCCTTTCCCCTCTGCCGGGGCGATGTGTTCATGCTCTGCACGGACGGGCTTTCGGACTACTTTTCCGCCGGCGAGATCGACAGCTATCTGGCCCGGGAACCTCAGCAGGCCTGCCGGGAGTTGGTGGAGGAGGCCAAACGCCGGGGCGGAAAGGACAACATCACCGTCCAGGTGCTGAAAGTGGCGGAAGGCCCGGTTTTCAGATCCGCGTCCGGCCCGCGGCGCTTCAACCTGCTAACGCTGATACTGGCCGCTCTGGCCCTGGCGCTGCTGCTTATTGCCGGGATCAATTTCCTGTCCTTGTCCCGCCGGCAGGGCCCAAACCAGCCGGAAACCACCGCCGCGGCGCAAGACAGCTTCACCGTTATAACCCGCGACACCACCCGGGCGCTTGGTCCTTGAAGATGAGAACGGCGCCGTCGCCGCGGTTTTAGATCCTTTATGGAAAAGAATATGGAAACCTCCCGCTTTTATTTCCGCTGGCGCTGGTGGCACGGCTTGCTGATACTGCTGGTGCTGGTCATGGGCCTCCTCGTTTGGGTGAGCACCTGGGATCTGGCTCCCAAGGTGAAGCCCAAGCTTTTCCCCCAGCCCGCGCTGGAGGTCACCAACCAGGCCTGGATCGGTTATTATCTGAAGCCTTTCCAGATCAGATTCATGGCTGGCAACAACATCCTGCTCATCCTCAAGAGCGCGGACAAGCAATTCGTGAAAGCCCGCCGGACAACCACCATCCCCCTCGAAACCGAGTTCGGCTCCCTGCAGGTGCTGCAGCTTCTCAGCCTGCGGCAGATCAGGGTGGCGGCGGCCGTTACAGCCAGCCGCTGGGGTTTGGAAAAAACGGTGGTGGTGGACCGGGATATGGGCCTCGCCGATCTTCTGGACGAATTCTTAGAGCCTTTTTGAGCGATGCTGGGCCGGAACCGAAACAGCCTCAAGCCTCACATTCACAATACATTGAATCAAAGATACATAGGCCTGTTTTATGCCCAGGCGGCAGATTTGTGCTTGACATCCTCCTATCCTCAGCTATCATGGTTTCTCGAGTTGCAAACAGTTGAAACATATAGTGCTTGAGTATCCCCACCCGAATGTGCTTCTGAGATTATGCGCCGGGGATGCGCAAAACATGGAGAATTTATGCCCAAATATATAGCCACGGCGATCAGTTTCGCCGCGACCAAGTTTAAGAACCAAGGCCGGATGCTGCTGCTGATGGCAGCGATAGTCCTGGCCGGATCGGCCCTGCGGATCGACGCCAGCGCCAGCCCCGGCAGCTTCAGCACCAGCGGCAGAAGCTACGCCGAGGTTACCCGCAGCATGGTGGAAACCAGCCGCCAATACCTGGGCCGGCCCTATAAATTCCGCAACCCCAACGGCGCCATCATGGATTGCAGCGCCTTTGTGCAATACATTTACGCCCTGCACGACGTGTCCATCCCCCGCACCTCCAGAACCCAGGGCGCCAGCAGCCGGCGGATCCCGCTCAGCGAAGCCCAGCCCGGCGATCTGATGTTCTTCCGCGGCACCAGCAGAAATTCCAGCGTGATCGGCCACGTGAGCATGGTGGTGGAAAACAACGGCAACGGCCTGAAGATGATCCACAGCTCCTCCCGTGGAGTGGTGATCGACGACTACTATTCCAGCCCCAGCTACATCCGGCGCTTCCTCTATGCCGGCCGGATGCCCCAGCTCGAGGCCAAATATCCCCAGTTTGTGCCGCCCACCCGCAACATCACCGTGATCGGAGTTGGCGACATCATGCTGGGCACGAACTACCCCTCCGCCAGCTATCTGCCTCCCAACGACGGCAGGGACCTGCTGGAATCGGTGAAACACATCCTCTCAAACGCGGATATCACCTTCGCCAACCTGGAGGGCGTGATCCTCACGGGCAAAGGCGTTCCCAAACAATGCTCCAACCCCTCCACCTGTTTCGCCTTCAAGAGCCCGGACCACTATGCCCAAAACCTCAGCGACGCCGGGATCGACATCGTGAGCCTGGCCAACAACCACAGCGGCGACTTTGGCGTGACCGGGGTCCGCAACACCGTGATGCTGCTGGACGACCTGGGCATCCATTTCGCCGGACGCGCCGAATTCCCCTCCAAGGTCTTTGAGCTGGACGGCGTCCGCTACGGCTTCGCCGCCTTTGCCCCGAACAGCGGAACCATGCAACTGAACGACTACGCCACGGTGAAGAAGACCATCAAGGACCTGGATTCCAGATGCGACGTCGTGATCGTCTCCTTCCACGGCGGCGCCGAGGGAGCCGATAAAACCCGCGTGACCCGCCAGATCGAATACTTCCTGGGTGAAAACCGCGGCAACCCCCACGAGTTCGCCCGCGTCGCCATCGATGCCGGAGCCGACATCGTTTTCGGCCACGGCCCCCACGTAACCCGCGCTCTGGATCTTTACAAGGGCCGCCTGATCGCCTACAGCCTCGGCAACTTCTGCACCTACGGCCGTTTCAACCTTTCCGGGAAAGCGGGCATCGCCCCCATCGTCAAGGTCAACCTCAAGGCCAGCGGCGAATTCATCGACGCCCAGATTATTTCGGTGAAGCAGCCCGGCCAGGGCGGGCCTGTGATCGACGAAAGCAACGCCGCCCTCCAAGAGATCATCAGCCTCACGAACCTGGATTTCCCGGATAGCGACCTGCTGATCAGCCCCGACGGCAAGGTCACCCGCAAAAACGCCGAACCCTCCGTTACCCTGAACCAATAGCGGCCCACAACCGGGCAGAAAGCCCGCCCATCCTTTTGCAGCCGGTTTAACGCCGGCTTTTTTCCTGCGCTCAGAAATCCCGGCGGAAAACCTCTTGACTAATGTGGGCGCCTGATAATCCTCGCTCTGATGGAAAAGAACCGCAGCAAGCTGTGGCTGGCGCTCAAATACCTGCGCGGCCAGGGTCACGGCTTCATCAACCGCTCGCACTGGCTCACGATCGCGGGGATCACTCTCGGCGTCACGGCCCTCATCTGCGTGAGCAGCGTTATGAACGGCCTCCGGGCCGATATCCGGGACCGCATCACCGGCACCCTCAGCGAGATCAAGGTCACAGCCCCGGGCGGGGAGCCCATCCGGGATTTTCAGCCTCTGGTGGACAG
>JAJBBF010000091.1 GCA_020532215.1 Candidatus Cloacimonadota bacterium | reverse complement strand
CTGGGTTGGGCATAACGGGCAAAATCCTCCAGATAGCCGCGTTTGAGATCGGCGGCAAAGACCCTGGCCCGGGGATAGTTTTTCAGCACCTGCCAGGAATACTGGCAAAATCCCGCTCCGGCGTCGTAATAGCGAAATTCGGAGCCAGCGGGCAAATACCTCTTCAGGCAGCGTTTCACGTAGCGCTGGCGCAGCAGCAGCAGTTCCAGGGCGCGGTAAAAAAGTTCCCGGGCGGGGGGACAAATCCTGATCAGTCCGGCGGCCCTGTCTTTCAGCGGATCGTATTCCATCGGCTACTCCTTGGTAAATATGGCTTTCCCGGCGGGGGATAAGCCGCTTAAAAAAATCATTGACGATTTTGGGGGAGCCAGAAATACGTCAATAGAAAAGAGATTATGATAGTCAAGAATATAGATACCATCAAGCGCATCAATCTCCATCTGCATACGAACGTTTCAGATGGAGTGCTCAGTCCCGCGCAGGTGGCCGGTTGCGCCCGGCGGATCGGACTGGACCTAATTTCCATCACGGATCACGACACCGGCGATGCCTACGGGCTTTTGACCAAAGACTACTCGCCGCTGAAGATCCTGCCTGGGATGGAGATAAGTTCGCAGCATGAAGGCACGGACGTTCACATCCTCGCTTTGGGCGTGAACCTGGAATCGCCGTCCCTGGTGGAGATGATGGAAATGTACCTGATCGGCAGGCGCGAACGGGCGATCCGCATGATCGACAAACTCTGCGAGATGGGCATGGAACTTACCCTCGAGGAAGTGGTGGCCGTGGCCGGCAGCAGGGAACTGATCGTGCGCCCCCACGTAGCCCAGATCCTGGTGAACCGCGGTTATGTATCCACCAAAAATGAGGCTTTCAACAAATATATCGGCAACGACAAGCCCGCTTTCTTCCCCAAACCGGAGTTTTCGGTACCAGACGCCATCAGGGTGATCCACGAGGCGAACGGATTCGCGCTGATCGCGCATCCCGGCAAACTGGAAAAGGAAAGCTACATCGAGGAATTCATCGCCATGGGCATCGACGGCCTCGAGGTCTGGCATCCGGACCACAACCCGGCGCAGGTGGATTTCTATATCGAGACCTGCCAGAACAACGGGCTGTACATGACCGCGGGCAGCGATTTCCACGGAGACATGGACCGCCACAACATCTTCGACGCCGTTCCCGCCAACGCTGTGGTCCTGGAAAGCGTGAACAAACTGTGGAGAGAATACCAGTGCCGCGTGAACTGAACATTGAAACGGTGCGGGGGCGCATGCCCGTCCGCTATCGGATGCCGGTTTTCATGAGGATCCTGGGTATCGTGATCCACAGCCTGATCTCGGGATACTGCATTTTTATGCTCTTCACCCGGGTGAGCAGCGAAACGCACATTCTGCTGAAGATCCTGCCCCTGGTGATCCTCTTCATCTCGCTGGACGCGCTGTTCAAGCATTTCACAACGCTGAATTCGGTGTTCTTCACCCCCGAATGCCTCTGGTTCCGCTATCTGCTGTTGCCTTCCGTGCCGGTCGAATATGACAAGATCAGCGCCATGGAACTGCGCCGGGTGCTCACCTGGTATATGTTTCTGGAATTCACCGACAGCCGGGGCAAACGGCGCCTCCTGAAAAACCCGGCCTCCTTTCCCAAGATGATGGAGATCATGTACAACATCGCGGACCTGGCCCCGCAAGTGCGGATGAACGAGGAACTGGACAAGATGATCAGCGTGATAAGGCGGGTTAAAGACCGGCAGGAACAAATTTCGGAATGAACCACAATTTTGACCGGCTGAGCGACCGGCGCGGCAGCGGCTGCTTCAAGTATGACGCCCTGAAGATGATCTACGGCAGGGACGACCTCATTCCGCTGTGGGTGGCGGACATGGATTTTCCCGTGGCTCCGGCCATCCGTGAGGCTCTGCAAAAACGCCTGGACCACGGCATCTTTGGCTACAACCTCCGTCTGGACGGCTTTTACGAAGCCGTTTTGAACTGGGTGGACAAGCAGTACGGATTGAAAGCAACGCGTGACTGGATCCTCTCTTCACCTGGGGTGATGCCGGCGATCAGTCTTGCGGTATCGGTTTTTACCAAACCCGGGGAGGGGGTGCTGATCCAAACCCCGGTGTACCGTCCATTTCACAACGCCGTAACGGACCAGGGCAGAACCCTGCTGAGTTCGCCGCTGGTTTTGCGGGACGGGCGTTACGAGATCGATTTTGAGGATTTTGAACGGCAACTCCGCCAGGCCCGATTGTTCATTTTATGCAGCCCCCACAATCCGGTTGGCCGCCTCTGGAGCGAGGAGGAACTGCGCCGGATGGGTCGGCTCTGCCAACGCCACGGGGTTTTGGTGATCAGCGACGAGATCCATGCAGATCTGGTCTATGAAGGCAAAAAAGCCATCTCCATCGCCGCTCTGGAAGATTTTGCCGATAATACCGTTTGCTGCGTTTCTCCGGCCAAATCCTTCAACCTGGCCGGTCTCGCCAGCGCGGTGGTGCTGGTGAAGGATGCTGCCCGGCGTGAGCTGTTATCCGCCGCCATCAGCAGATATCACCTGTATATGGGCAACAGCTTTGGCATCGATGCCATGATCGCGGCCTACCGGGATGCGGATGACTGGCTGTTGGAACTCCTGGCCTATCTGGATGGGAATCGGAAATTTCTGCTGGAGACCTTCGCGGAGGAACTTCCCCAACTGAAGATGCACAAACCGGAGGCCACCTATCTGGCTTGGATCGATTTCCGCGGGTTGGACCTGCCTGACGCGGCGATTTCAGATTTATTGGTCAATAAAGCCAGGCTGGCCCTTGATCCCGGCCTTAAATTCGGGGATGAGGGCTCCGGTTTCCAGCGCCTCAATTTTGCCTGTCCGCGCTCGCTTCTGCACGAAGCTGTGGCCAGGCTCAAACAAGCTTTCAACGAGGTTTAAACCATGCAAGACGCCATCATCGCCCTGTATCGGGCCAAACCGGAGCATTACACTGTGACGGACGAGGAGCTCTTCCAAAGCTTCATCCAGGCCCTGAATGAAGGCCGGATCCGCGCCTGCGAGCCTTCAGACGCAGGCTGGAAGGTGAACCAATGGATCAAGATGGGCATCCTGACCGGCTTTCGGATGGGAGCGCTGACGCCCATGCCCTGGAGCGAGCACAAGTGCTTTTACGACAAACACAGCCTGCCTGAAAAGCAGATCAGGCTGGAAGACCGGGTGCGGGTGGTCCCGGGCGGCAGTTCAGCCCGCAGCGGCTGTTTCATCGCCCCCGGAGTGACGATCATGCCGCCTTCTTATATCAACATCGGGGCCTGGGTGGACAGCGGAACGCTGGTGGATTCGCACGCCCTGGTCGGCTCCTGCGCCCAGATCGGCAAAAACGTCCATCTTTCGGCAGGGGCGATGATCGGCGGGGTTTTGGAACCCATAGGCTCACGCCCGGTGGTGATCGAAGACGAAGCCTTCATCGGCGGAAACACCGGCCTCTACGAAGGGATTCTGGTCCAAAGCCGGGCTGTGATCGCCTCCGGAACCATCATCACTGCCTCCACGCCCATCTGGGATTCGGTCCACAGCCAATTTCTTCAGCGCGATCCCGGCGGATCTTTCACGGTTCCCGCCGGCGCCGTGGTGGTTCCGGGCAGCCGGCAGCTGAAAAACGATCCGGCTTTCCAGGTCTATTGCCCCGTGATCGTGAAATACCGCGACGCTAAAACCGATTCCGCCGTGCAACTGGAGCAGGACCTGCGTGGCATCTTTGACTGAAGCCCGGCGTCTGCGGGGCATAGATCTTTCCTTGATCCGGAAGGTGATCCAGGCAGCTCCGCCGGACGCGATCAATCTCGCTTTGGGAGAACTAGGCTTTCCCCTGCCCCCGGCCTTGCGCCAAAAAGCGCTGGAACTGCTGCAGGAAGCAACTCCGGTCTATACCCCGAATGCCGGTTTGCCCAGCCTGCGTGAAGCCATCGCGGGATCGTATCAGGGTTCCGATCCGGATCGCGTCTGCGTCTGCAACGGAGTGGAGGAAGCCCTCTTTGTGTCCCTTTTGGCCTTGCTGGATCCCCGGGACACCCTGGCTATTCCCGATCCTGATTATCCGGCTTATTCAGCAATTGGCAAGATGCTGGAATGCAATATAATAAGGCTACCTTTTGAAAGTGATCTCTCAAGTGTGGATTGGGAACTCTGGTCCCGGCTTCTGAAATCCGGGGTCAAGGCTCTGGTGCTCAGCCATCCCGGCAATCCCGGGGGTTTTGTCTTTTCTCCGGAGGAAGCCCAGCGGCTTGCCTCCATCTGCAATTCCGCCGGCATCACCCTGATCGTGGATGAGATCTACGCCCGCCTGGTTTTTCAGGGAACGGTGCCATCCTTCCGGGAAAGGGTGGACAGGCTCTTTATCCTGGGCGGACTCTCGAAATCCCACTGCCTGAGCGGCTGGCGGATCGGCTGGGTCCTGGCGCCGGCGGAACTTGCCTCCGCGGTAGTCAAAGCCCGCCAGTATGTTTCCACCTGCAGTAACTGGCTTTCCCAGCAGCTGGCCGTGTTCGCACTTTCCCCGGCAGGGCTGGCCTCGGCAGACGAGGTGCTGTCGCAACTTAAAGCCTGCCGGAAACTGGCTCTGGCCACACTCGCGACCCCGGCCCCAGACCTGCTGGCCCCGGACGCGACTCCCTATCTGATGCTCAGGGTGGGGGACGACGACCTGCGGATCTGCCAGGATCTGGCAGGCAAGGGTGTGATCTGTGTGCCCGGCAGCGCTTTCGGCCAGAGGTCGCAAGGTTGGCTGCGCCTGAATTATGCTCTGCCCCAGGACAAGCTTAAAACCGCTCTGGATATACTAAACAATGAACTATATCTTCACTAACGGCCGCCTCTTGACCTGCGAAACCCAGGGCGAACTGCTTAAGGCCTCGCTGCTGGTTTCAAACGGCAGGATCAGGGCGATCGGCAGCCTGAATGAATGCCAGGCTTCTGCTTCCGGATCCCGCGAGATCATCGACCTGAAGGGAAACATCCTGCTGCCGGCGTTCACGGATACCCACACCCATTTCACGGAATACGCCAAACACCATGCCCAGATCGATCTTTTGGGATGCGCCACTATCGCCGGGATCAGATCCCGCCTGGAAGAGTACCGTCAAAACCATCCGGATCTACCGCGCTGGATACTGGGCGGAGGCTGGGACAAGAACGTTCTGGACGAGCCCGGGAGCCTGAACCGAAGATTGTTGGACGAATTTTTCCCCGACGTTCCCACCGCCCTGTACAGCAAGGATTATCACAGCCGCTGGTGCAATTCCGCCGCCCTGAAGGCCGCCGGGATCACCGCTGCCAGCCCAGACCCCGCGGGCGGCCAGATCCAGAAAGACAGTTCTGGCGAACTGAGCGGGATCCTGGTGGAAACTGCCTCGGAGCAGCTGGAACAGGTCATTGTCCCGCTGTCTGACGCGCAGACCCTTGATTGCCTTAAGCGGGCTTCCCGCGATATCCACAAGCTTGGCCTGGTGGGAGTTCACAGTATGGAAGTGCCTTCCGGGGCCAGGGTTCTGGAGCAGTTTTGCCTGCAAAGCGGGTTGCTGAGGGTTTGCCGCCACTTCTATCTGGAGGAATTTTCCACTATGCGGGATTCCGGGTTGCGCACCGGCAGCGGCAACGATTGGTACCGCCTGGGAGGGCTCAAGCTATTTGCTGACGGCTCCCTGGGTTCGCAAACGGGAGCTATTTTTGGGGATTATCCCCATACCCCCGGCAATCGCGGCATCCTGCGCCACAGCGGGGATGAGATCTTCGAATTGGCCTCCCAAGCGGCCCAAAGCGGCTTTTCCTGCCTGGTCCACGCCATCGGAGACAGGGCTGTATATACTGTGATCGGCGCCCTGCGGCGCTTGAAGGAAAGCAACCTGTCAGCACCTTATCCCTTCAGGATCGAGCACGTGCAGTCCATTCGGCCCCAGGACATCCCGCTGTTGAAGGAATGCGGTGCTTACTGCGCCCTTCAGCCGGTGCATCTGGCCAACGACATCGACATGATCGAAGACCATTGGCGCGATATCAGGCACGAGGCTTACAGCTTCCGCTCCATCCTGGATGCCGGCATCCCTGTTGGTTTCGGTTCGGACGCCCCCATCGAGACGATCAGCCCCTTCGCGGGTATCTACAGCGCCCTGGAACGCAGAAAGAACCTCGATCCGCGGGAACCGGCCTGGTTGCCGGAACAGCGCATCGGGGTCTTTGAAGCCCTTCATGCCTACACTCTGGGTGCGGCCAGAGCTTCGGGTTCCCAGAACTTCTGCGGATCCCTCGCTCCGGGAAAAGCCGCCGATCTGATCGTGCTGGAAGATTTTACAGCGCTTCCGCCGGAGTATTGGTTGGAAGCTTCATCACTGCTGACCATGATTGACGGCCGCGTTGTCTGGCGGCAGGGCGTCTGACTTTACAAAGATCATAATTACTCAAGGAGTCATAAGAAATGGCCAAATACGGTTTCGACCTTCCCGCGGTACCCCGCAAGACCTTTCTCTACGAGCTGGAGGAAACCTGGTATCTGCCGCTGTTGGCACGGAAAAGGGGCCTGCCCCTCCAAGCTGTTAAACGCAGCAATTTCGGCGAATACGACATGGCGGTGAACTACCTCACCTCCGTATTGGAGGAAGCCGCCGCGATCAACACCCTGGCTGTCTACAACATCGACCACATGGCCCAGATCCGTTTTTGGGGCAAAGACGCCCCGGCATTGCTGGATCGCGCCCTGGCCGGCAAAATGAGTGAAATGAAGGTGGGCGCCTGCAAATACACCCTGCTGCTGAACGAGGATGGCGGCGTGCAGGACGATATGATCCTGATGCGCCTGGCCGAGGATGAGTATATCGCCGTGATCAACGCCGGGCATGACATCACGGAACACGTGAACGGGCAGGAACTGATCGCCGACATCGACCGCGTGATGGCCTGCAAACTCGATGGGGAAGAGGTGGAGGCGGCTGATATCTCCGACCAGCTGGTAAAAGTGGATATCCAGGGGCCGCTTTCCTACAAGCTGATCCGGCAGATCTACGGCGCGGAGGTGCTCAAAAACCGCCATCAGCCGGAAAAGAACATGAACTACTTCAGCTTCAACGAATTTGAGCGCGACGGAGCCCGATACCTGATCAGCCGCACCGGCTACACCAACCGCTGGGGCTGGGAACTATACCTGCCGGTGGATAAAGCCGCGGAAGATTTCAAGCAGATCGTTAGCCAGGCCCTCGATCTGGGAGGATTGCTGGTGGGGCTGGGCGGAAGGGATGAAAACCGCATCTCCGCGGGACCTTTTGGCCTGCCGCTCATGGGCAGTGAATACGATCCCCGGCATACCCCCATCAACGCGCCCCTCTTTGACGCCGCTGTCGATATGGACAAACCGGGATTCGTAGGCAAATCGGCTTTGGAACAGGCTTTGGCCAGTGATCCCCGCAAGGCTCTGATCCTCTTTGTGGCCGAAGGCATAGCTTCACACCGCCGGGTTTATAAGGACGGCGTTTGCCTTGGTACGGTGACATCCAGCATCAATTCTCCGAACCTTTCGCTGGAGCAGCGTTTGGCTCTTGGCTCCCAACGCCGCAACGTAAATGCCGAGGACGGAAACGCCGCCATCGGCCTGGCTTGGCTCTATGCCAACCCCTTTGCCAGGGATGACGAAGGCAAGTATATCACCCGGCAAGACGACGCTCCCATCCGGATTCCTGTGCAGTTATTCCGCGTGGATGAAACAGGCAATGCCACCGGATCGCCTCTGGCGGGTTATCTTACCATGGAAGGGGTTTCGCCTGCCACCGCGCCCAAGCCGCTGAAGAATATCGAGAACCTCTGATCCATCTTAAATCAAGACCAGGCCTGGATCCGTGTATTCAGGCCTGTTTTTTTTGCGCAGGATTCATAGGCAGGGGAGTAATAACTGCAGAAGCATCAATTCCCCAAGGAGGAAGACATGAAACTGAGACTTTTCCTGATCGCCTGCCTGGTCCTGACCGCTGGGCTGCTCACCGCCCAGAACATTTTCGGTGCTTTCCAGGTGATCACCGAACCGCGGGGCGCCACTGTAACTGTGTATGGAACGAACCAGTATTTGGGAACCACCCCCACCCAGGCTGTCCCAATAACCATGGATCAATACATGACCTACAATTGGGGCTTGCCAGGCCGGGTCTTCGACCTTGTGATCTCCAAACGGGGGTTCATCCCAGTCCGCCAGCAGATCTTTGTGCCATACAACCACCGGCATCAGAGAGACGCCCTGCTCAATCCCACTCTTTTCCATTTCAGCCTGACCCGCCAGCAGATCCAGCCGCGCCCTTATTGGCCATACTGGAATCCCACCAGCTATTACTATATTGTGGATCCAAGCACCGGATATGGCCCCGGAAACCATGCTTGCCATGGCCCTGGCGCCAACTATGGTCACGGCGGAAACCATAACCCGGGCGGCCACAACAGT
>JAJBBF010000085.1 GCA_020532215.1 Candidatus Cloacimonadota bacterium | reverse complement strand
GGCTGCCTGTTCCCTGGTGATGATGCCGCTCTCCACCATCATCTGCACCTCGGAGTGGTCTTTGGTAAGCTGGATCAGCGCGCCGTCGCGGCTGAGGTAGATGCGGCTGTCCCCGCTGTGGGCGATGTAATAGCTCACTCCGTGGATGAGCAGCAATACCAGGGTGGTGCCCATGCCCGCAAGTCCTGGCTCCTGTTCGATCCGCTCGATGATCTTGCGCTGGGCGAAATCTATGCTTTGGGCGATCACGGCCAGTTCTTCGCCGGGGATGTAATTGGTCTCAAAATAGGTGCGGATGCTCTCCACAGCCAGGCGGGAAGCCACTTCACCGCCCTCATGGCCGCCCATGCCGTCGCAAACCAGAAACAGGTCGCCAAACTCGCCCTGAAAATGGCCAAAATAGTCTTCATTCTTGGTTCGGGCCGGGTTCTTCCCGATATCCGAGATATTCGCAGCCCGGAGGCGGACAGTGTTCTTTTGCATAAATCACTCCCTGCGTATTTGCTTCCTCATGCTGAGGGTTTTTCCATGATAATCCATCTGCCGGAATAATCCGCATTGTGTCAAGCGATAATTTTCAGCCGGCCGCCGGAAGATATTCCTTGACAAATGCTGTGAGAAAACTCTAATGTAATTTATTGTAAATTACATGAAAAGTAACGGGGGTGGAAGATGAGACCAGGGCTGAAACCAATTTGGGGACTGGTATTGCTGGCGCTGATCGCTGCCTGCGGGCAGAGCGGCCCCACCGCGCCCCAGGCAACTGCAGGAAGACTGGTGTTTTCGGAGGACAAGCTGCCCCTGGCGGAGGATGAATACATCTACCGGCAGTGCATTTCCGCGGGCGCTGAACTCACCGATGATGAGGTCTTTGCCTGGCGGATCGAAACCCTCAGCGGGGAACTGCCGCCGGGCTGCTTCGCCGCTCCCGAAGGCTGGCTGTGGTTCCGCGTTCCCGGCACAGATCCGGATTTTCATCTTTCGGCAGCCGGACCGCACCGCAGCATCTGGACCACCCAAAGCAGCCTCAGTTTCAGCTTCGCCTCCAACGGGGGCAAGATCGCCGACCTGATCACAAAAGCCGAGTTGCGGGTGAAGTCAACTGACGGCAAGATAGATACATACAGCTCCGGCTTCAAGAGCGGCCGCCTGCTGGGCAGCCTCATCAACACCGCCATCGAACCCGGTGCCCTCACCGGCAACGGGATCGAATTCGCCCTGCGCGAAGTGATCGGCGACATCTATGTGGACGGCCTCTACGCGGACCATTTCAAGTTCCGGCTGAACCTCCTGGATGAGGATCTGGAAGTGGTCTCTGAAGGTGACTGGCACAGTTCGCTGGAGATGGCGGACCTGCGCCGGGTGCGGCTGAACTCCAATACCGATCCGGCTCTCGTTGAAAATGCCTACCATGAATACACCCAGTTCGAGTGCTACGTGGTAAGCCGCCAGGGCATCGAGGAAGCCACTCCGCAGAGCGTGTATTTCCAAGTGAGAGGAGATTTCAAGCCCAAAGCCCTGATCTATGCCAAAACCCTCGCCGCCTTGGGGCAGCACCACTACAGTGTAAATCCGGGGGAGGAGCTCTACTACCATGACCTGATCCCGCCGGCTGGTGAGCGCAAAAACAGAAACCTCTGGCAGACGGATGAAGGCTGGGAAGCCATCAACTCCCCGGACCTCAAGCTGCATCTGCAATGGGGCTATCTGGGGCAATACGGCACAACGGTTCCGCCCTGGCCCGGCATGGAAGGTTTTTTTCCCAGCGCCGATCCCTTCGATGAAGAGTACAACATCTGCCTGGACGCAAGCACAGATCAGAATTACCACAGCCAGGTAGCGCATTTCGACCTGCGGCTGGACGGCGCGCCCTTCCCCGCCTTGGCGCAGTTCATCCAGACCCAGCAGATCACGCATCACGGAAAAACCTGGCTGCGCGTGCACAATATCCACGCGGATTCCCGGCGCTGCGTCCTGAGCGGGCTGGAGGACGGAGAGCATGTTTTCGAGGCCTGCGCCGTCGATCTGCAGGGAGCCAGCAGCGATCCGGCCAGCGTAACGATAACCCTGGCGGCTTTTGTGCCCCGGGAAAACCGCAGCGGGCTGCTGATCGTGGATGACACCCGCCACAACGGATCCGTGTCCCCGGAAGACTATGTGGATGGTTTCTACGCCAGCATTCTGCCCACCAGTTGGGGACCCCTGGGCCACACGGATGCGCAAACCCAGACCGGATCCCCCCTCACCGTTTCGCCCGTGCTCATGCAAGATTACAAAGCGCTGATCTGGCACTCGGACAATCCGGTAAGCAACATCAACCTACCGCAGAACGTCGATCCGCTGGAGATCTACCTGGACGCGGAGGGAGCGGTGGTAATCAGCGCCGGGGCCAATCTTTGCAACGCTTTGGAGGAACTGCGGACCAGCGCCCACGGCTTCCTTCCTGAAAGGTTCGGAATAAGCAACAGCACTGACTTTGGCTCGCTGTCCCAATCCTGGGCCGCCAACGCGTTCTTTGTGCGCTCGGAAGCCCAATATGACCAGTATGACATGGACCTGATGATAGATAACGCCTTCAATCCTATGGTGATGCTGCGCCAGGGCCTCGGACCGGTCACCTGGTTCGATCCGGACCTGGCCGCCAGCTCTTACCACGCGTTTGGCTGCAAGCCGGTGGACCATCCGGTCCAGCCACCCACGCAGGAGCAGTATGATTTCTACTCTTCCAAACATGTGGGCTATCAGCACGGGCAGCTGTTCGTTTTCGGGATCCCGCTTTCCTATCTGGAACCGGAGGACGTGGAACCAGCTTTGTACGTGATCCTACAGCTGCTGCTGGATCAGGCGCTGCCCCAGGGAGGCCGCCAATGAAACGCTCCCTTATGGTCATTGTGATGCTTGTTTGCGGAGTCCTGGCCGCCCTGCCGCCTCATTTTTGGCCGGGAGCCAAAATGCTTCACCCCGAAACCCACAGCGCCGGCAGCCTCAGGCTTGAGGTGAATAACTACGGCTGCTGCAGAGATCTGAGCTATCCCGCGCTGAGCGGGGATAAACTGCTGAGCATTGGCTCCATCTGGATCGGAGGCAAACTGCAGCGCCGCGACGAAGAGGGCCGCAAGCTCTACTGGCTGGCGCAGAATCCTTCCGCCGACAGCAGCGGCACCACCTTCGAAGGCGCCTCAAACTGGCATCCCGGCCTCAAAGCGGTGGTGGACACCCTCAGCAGCGTCGGCTGCGACATCGTTGCCGGATACGGCGACAATTACGGCGATGTCCTGGAACTGCTGCCAGCCTACAACCCCCTCGCCGCGAGCGCGGACATCTACCCGGAGTACAATGCCCAGGACATCGTTCTGAAAAGCATTCTGGGCTTCCCCGCGCCACGGGGTTTCGCCTGGCCGGACCCGCTGGGAACCTATTGCTTCAGCCAGCCTCAGCCAGCCAGCTTCGCCACTCCGGGCTTCGAGACCCTCAGCGGCTTCTTCTACGACTTCTGTCCACTGGGAACAAGCGGACAGCGCGACCTTGGCGCCTTCCGCCAATACAACCAGCATTATCCCCTGGGGATAGCCGTAAAACGCGAATCCTACGCTTGGAACCTGCAAAACCTCGACCGCATGCTGGTCTTTAAAAACACCGTCTACAACACCAGCGTTCAGGATACCATTTTTGACCTTGCCCTGGGCGAATTCGCCGACGCGGACATCTACCCCGCCGGGCAAACCGAATTCGGCATGAACGACGACCTCAGCGGCTGCGATTCCGGCTATGATTTTGCCTACTCGCGCGACAATGACGGCGACGGCGGGCTCAGCCCCAACTGGCTGGGGCACAAGCTGATCCTGCCCGGTTTTGAGGCCGGCAGGCCGTGCTGGGCCTGGCGGCTGAATTATTCCCCCAACGACAGCGACGCCCGCTCCCTGAACTACGCGCCGCACCGCTCTGCCAACGAAAAATACTGGCTTCTGACCGGACGCAGCATTGATCCTGCCTATTGTTACCCTCTGCACTCAGACGGCGACGAGGTTACCGAGGAACCGATGTGGGGCGACACCCGATTTCTGAACTGCCTTTGCGGGGCCCAGCCCTCATCCGCCGATCCGAACCCTCAGGGCAGGCTGCATCTCGCCCCAGGCGACAGCCTCAGCTATTACAGCGTCTATTTCACCGGCGCCGGCCTGGACGATCTGCGCGCCCAGAGCCAGTTCATCGAGGATTTCATCGCCGGCGGACTGGAGATCGGCCCCACCGGCGGACTCACCTGCATCCCCTATCTGACTGATTTCCAAGCAATTGACGCCCAGGTGGCCCGGCTGGACTGGCATTCCTACACCGATCCCCACCACTTTGAGCTCAAATACAAGCCCTGGGACGCTCCCGCCTCGCTGTGGAGCGTGCAAGAAATGCCGGCGCAGAGCCGCTCCGTCTGGATCTGGGACCTCGATCCCGCCCTCTGGTACCAGGTCAAACTCGCCGCCGTCTATAAACCCGGCCCCAACGAAGTGTATTTGGAAAGCGAAACCCTGCTCACCTCGCTCAGCCTGGGTTCGGAGCCCGCCCACGAGGTTCCGCCGGTGGACCTGAGCCTGGCCAGTTTCCCCAATCCCTTCCGGGAAAAGACCTTGGTCCGCTTCTCGGTGATGGCCACCGGCCCGGCCAGATTGAAGGTCTTCAACGCCAAAGGCCAGCTGGTGCGTGAACTCTTTGACGAACACGTCAGCCGCGGGACCTTCAACAAGATCTGGGACGGATGTGATGCCAACGGATCCAAATGCTCTCCGGGCATCTATTTTCTGCGCCTGAGCAGCGGCGGCACCAGCCTGCAGAGGAAGCTCGCCCTGATCAGATAGCGCTGCCAAGCCAACTGGCCCTTGGTATCATTACGGGATCAATACGGGATCAATACGGATAAAATCCGTATTGATCCCGTATTTATCCCGTAATGATAATGGGAGCCCTGCAGTTGTTTGAAGCTCTCTTTCAAATCAAGTGGGTGATTAAGTGGTTGACTGAGTCAACCCGTTATGAACCATGCAAGCTTATCTTGGGTTGCCAAATCCATGAGCTGACTCTGCACAGGCGCAGAAGCTTAACCCAGACACCAACCCCGCCTTGTGCGGGATGCAGGGCTAGAGGCGGGGTGTTTCAACCCCCGTAAAAGCAGCCGGACAAATCCCTGAAAAACCCCTCGCCAGAGGGGTGCAGGACTTCGATTCGTGATTTATCGCGGATCAGAGATGCGTCGCTAAATCCCCAATCATTATGGCGAAGCGATAAATCGCTCCGCAAATTCCTACACTCCGCGGGCTTGTATCCTGTTGCTGGTCATCCCTGCCACGGGGGTTGAAACACCCCGCCTCTAGTCCTGCACCCCTCTGGCGAGGGGTTCCTCCGGGCTGTACCCAATTGGTTTGAAAGAGAGCCTTATTTGACGATCACGAATTTGCCCACTTTGATCCGGTTGTCCGCCTTGTTTTGCACGGAGAAAAGATAGACGCCGGGGGCGATGACCTGGCGGTGGCGGGAAAGCAAATCCCAGGCGTGGATGCCGCTGGCGGAAAGGCCGTGCGCCACGGCTTTGGAGACCGTGATCACGTCCTCCTGGTAGGCTCCGTCGTGCTCGATCTCCTGCACCAGGTCGCCCGCCAGGGTAAAGACGCGGATCACGCAGCGCTGGGGCAGGTTCACGAACCAGAGCCGGCGGCTCTTGTCGCCGTTGGGATCGTTTTCGCGGCGGCCGTCGAAAGAGCAGCTGCCCAGATAGGGATTGGGCACCACGTAGATCTGCTCCATGTCCTCGCGGGCCAGGGCGCCGGGAAAGAAGACCAGCATATTGGCGTCGGGGTCGCGCCCGGTTTCCAGAAAATTGAGCTCGTGCACCGGAATGCCGCGGTCGAAGGCGGTGGCGGCCACGTAGAATTCCTTTCCCTTGGGCGGATTGAGGATGGAGGCGCTGTAGTAGCGGCGGGCCAGGCGCTTTTCCCTCAGTTGGTTCAGAGCGGTGTCAGCTTCTCCGGGCCCGGGTATGGCGGTCTGGCCTCCGTGCCCCGGCAGGGGGATGAGTTTGGTGTCCAGCAGTGCGTCGTAAATCTCGTCGCGCAGCTGCGGATGCTTGAACAGCCTGGCTTGCAGGGTTTTGATCAGCTCATCCGGAGCACCTGAGTATTGGGCCGCGATCCGCTTTGCTTCCAGGGCGAGTTCCGGGCTCCAATCCACGCGCGGATCATATACCGGCCAGCCGTAGAAGAGCTCATCCGGGTTGGGTTCATAGGCATAGTTTTCGTCCAGGCGGGTGAAGAGGCCGTAATCCTGGGTATCCGGCCAGGCATTGGGGTTGGGCAGGCCCTTGTCGATGCCGAGGTAACCGCCGTAATCCACGAAGAGCGTATCCGGAAAGGGGCCGTCCAGGTTCACCTGATAATCCAGATGGTCTTGCCAGGTGTCGATCTTGTCCCAGCGCTCGATCAGGCTCCAGTCCTCCTGTGATCCGCTGCCGCTGCGGCCCCAGATGCCGTAGCCCTGGAAATCGTGGCGCAGCCTGACGGCAGTGTAGGGATTCACTGTAGCTTCGGAGTTGAAGATGAAGGAAGGATCGTTGAGCCGGGGCTGGAATTCCGGCGGAAAGCCGCTCCAATCCACCCAGAGGGGGTCGCTGTCCAGGCCCGGGATGTAGTTCGGATGGCTGGGATCCTGCCAGCCGATCTCATTCGAGCTGACGGTCATGGGATCATAGCTGAATTCGCTGCGGTTGTCCCAATAGAGGTCGATCTGGTTGCCGCCAGCGGCGATCTCGGCGTAGAGCCTGGGTATGGCTGGCGGTTCGGGAGGGCTGTAATGGGGAAAAGTGTCCGGAAGCACCACGGTCACGAGGTCCTGGGCGCGTCCGTAGATCTCTTTGGCCCAGCGCGCTGTGCGTTTCAGTTCATCCATTGTTTCCCCGGGAAAGAGTGCCACCACTATCTTCATGGTTTTGCCCGGGGCAAGGTTCCAGCGTTTGTGGTAAACCCCGTTTTGAACCTCGTTGTATTCCGCCGAACCGGGCTGGGCGCCGTAAAAGGAAAAGAGAAAGCGCGTGTCTGTGGGGGTTGGCTGCACGTATTCCATCACCTCCAGCTGCTCCGGGCGCAGGGGTTGGAAGAAGTTGGGGTTGGGATTCCGGCCGGTCAGCAGCCAGTATTTTTCGTTGGCGGTTACCCTGGGCGCGAAGTTGAAGGAAATGGGGTCTCTGTCATCCGGGCCGCTGACGCCGCTCCAGTACCAGCAGTGAAAGCGCAGCAGCTCCGGATCCGGGGTGCAGACCCGGGCCCCCATGATCCCAGTGGTGAGGCCGCCGTCGGAATCCGCGTCCTTGGTGAAAGCAAATTCATAGCCGGTGCCTTTCACATAGCCGGAAACGTCGTCGTAGGCCTTATCTCCGCCCATCACCTGGGGCCCGCAGTCCGAATCGACGTAGATGCCCATGCAGCAGTCGAAAAGCGTATCCTGGGTGGCGATGTTCATGTTCGTGATGTCATATTCGACATAGACCAGGTTCTTGATATAGTCGTAACTCCACTGGTAAGACATCTGGCGGCCTTTCAGGTTCAGGGGGTAATGCCTGTTCATGGCGCGGTTGACGCCAACATCCCGGTCTCCGGGAGTTCCGAAGGGGCAGTAATCAAAGAAGTAAGAGATGAAATCCTGCTCCGAAACCGGGGCTCCGTCCTCGTCCGTCTGGCTGTCCATGTCGTCGTCGTAAGGCAGCGCGAAGCAGTTGGGGGGATAGCTGTTGTCGGCCAGGTCCATAAAGCCCAGCGGAAACCAGATCTCGGCGTTGAAGCCTGTGTTGATGGCATTGTAGTTGTCCGTCTGATGGATATGCAGCCCGCCAAAGGCCTGATATTGCCAGGGAAGTTCGCTGGCGGCGCGGAGCGGGAAAGTATAGCCCACAAAATCCTCGTCGATGATGCCGTCGGAATCGTCATCCTCGCCGCGCTTTTGCCTGCGGCTGCTGGCGGTGATGACCTGGTCCGAGGAATTGAGGGCCAGATAGAGGTTCTGAACATCCGGATTGCCCGCCACCAGAGGATTGTAAGCAGGCAGTAGTTCATGCACGCCAAGGCTGCCGTCCAGCCCCACCGAAACCAGGGTATCCACCACCGGGATCATCCCGGGAAGCCAGTCCGGGCTGCCTTCCGCCACCGTGCCGGAGCTGTCCGCGCCGGGGTGCTGCGCCAGCCAGTAGAGTTTGCGGCCGGCCTGGTCGCGGCGGTATTTTTTGGCCCCGAACCACAAACCGCCCTGCCAGAGGTAATCGATCCCGCTGCCGCCTGGATATTCCAGCGAGGGATACTGGGAAACGGCATCCGGGCCGCCGCCGAAAAAGCCGAAATTGCTCACCCGCAGCCAGATATTGCCCACATTGTGGTAGGGTGAAGTATCCAGGCGTTTGCCGGAACCGGCCTGCTCCTTTCCCTTGCCGCCCAAGGGGCCGGCTGCCAGAAGCAGAGCCAGGGCGAGCAGAAGGAAAGGCACGCGTGCTTTCATTTTTTCCTCTTGATCCCAGAGTAAGTGAAAAATTTTAGATCAAGCTTTAGTTGTC
>JAJBBF010000135.1 GCA_020532215.1 Candidatus Cloacimonadota bacterium | reverse complement strand
CCGTACATCACCAGGGTGCCGCTGTTGAACAAACAGGATCCCCCGGCTTCGATCTGGAGGTTCCCGCCGCAGATGATGGAGCCGGCGTAGTTGTTGATGAAGGTGTTTCCCGCGTCCACATAAATGCCGTTCGCGGCGGTTACCGGAGCCGCCGAATCCACGCTGAGGGTTACCGAACCGGAACTTTTAAGCAGATAGAGGCTTCCGAAGGTGGCCGCGCTCTGGAAATCCAGGGTGGAGGAGTAGATCCCGTTGATCAGAAAATAGCCGGGGAAATCAATGGCCGCCCCGGCTTGGACCAGCAGGTCTTGCTTAAGCTCCAGAAGGCAGGCGGGCCCGGAGGAGAGCAGGGAACCGCCATAAAGCCACGCCTCGCGTACAGCCAGAGCGGCGGAGCCGGCCAAGGTGAGGGTTCCGTATTGATAGAGCCGGTCATTGACGGTGAGGGTCCCGCTGTTCACGGATACAGAAAAGCCGGTTCCCACCGTGAGATCGAGGCAGGCGGCATCGGCATCCACAGAGGGGGAGTTTGAGGCGTAGACGGCCAGGACGGTGGCGTCTTCCGAAGCTGTGGGGACATGGCCGAAAGACCAGTTGGCGTCGTTGTGCCAGTTTGTGTCCGCCGCGCCAGTCCAGTGGTTGGGGGTGGCCACGAGCCAGCCGGCAAAACAAAGAACCAATATGAACAGGGCCTTCTTCATCTGAAACTCCTTTCAGACCCGGCCGGAAAGGCTTCCGGGCCGGACCGGATGAAATTTGCATCTTTGGTCAATATTCATGGAACGCGATTCATCTGTCAAGGATTATTTCGCTTGGAACTCCGGGCTCGGCTGCCGGAGGGCACTTTTTATTGACAAAACCGGGCGGCTGAAAAATGTGAGCCAAATGCCAAAAACACACGGGAGAAATGATGAGCGATCAGTTGCAAGACCTTTTACAGCGCGTGTATGAAGAGGGCGTGAACAAAGCCAAGGAAGAAGCTGAAGCGATCCTGGAGAAGGCCGGCGCGGAGGCGGAGGCCATCCTGGCCAAAGCCAAAGAGGAAGCGGCCAAGACCGTGTCCAAAGCCAAGCAAGAAGCGGAAGACATCGCCAAAAACGCCGATTCGGACCTGAAGATGGCCGCGCAAAACACCCTCAGCTCCGTGAAGCAGAAGCTCACGGAAGTGCTCTTGAGCGAAGCCTTTGATCCCAAGCTGAAAGAGGCCACCAGCGATCCCGGGTTCGTGCAGAAGCTGATCCTGGAAATGGTTTCCGCCTTCAAGGCATCCGGCGGCAGCCTGAGCATCAGCAAAAGCCTGGCAGACAAGCTGGAGAAGGGTTTTGTGAACAGCCTGCCCGAAACCGCGGGCAAAGGCCTGCAGGTGGAGTTTTCACCCCAGATGAAAAACGGCTTCGCCATCTCCCCCGCCGATGGGGACTATAAACTCAGCTTTACCGACGAAGATTTCGCGAATCTGTTCAAATCCTTCCTGAGACCCCGCAGCAACAAGATCCTCTTCAAATCCTAAGGGTCCGCATGCGCGCACAGTATTACTACTTTGTGACGGGACTGCCGGCGCTGTCCATCGACGACAGCAAGAGCCAGATCAGCTGCGCCCGGTTCCTGACCGACGCGGAAAACCAGCTCACGGCGGCTGATTTCAAGCTGCTGCTGCTGCTGCGCCTGCCCGAGGACGCCGACGACCTGGCCCGGATTATCCACGGCAAGGAAGAGGAAGGGCGCCCGGTGGAAGAGCAGGCCAAAGCTTTCTGGAAAAGCTACATCGGGCGGATGAAGGCCCGGGCGGCGGGTTCCACAGAGCCTCTCACGAAGGACTACAAGGTTTATCCGGATTTCTGGCACGAGGCCGTTCTGGCGGCCTTTTCCGCCGAGGAAATGCCCCCCTACCTGGACACCCGGCACCGGCTGCTGGCTGGTTCCTACGAATTCTGCAGCGGCCTGGGCAACAGGTTCCTGAGCGGGTGGTACGAATTCAACCGCGACCTGCAAAACCTCCTCACCGCCATCAACGGGCGCCAGCACAAGGTGGACTATTCCCGCTGGCTGGTGGGCAGCGGCGAGCTGGTGGAAAAGCTCAGCCGCAGCAACGCCGCGGATTTCGGGCTCGGCAAAGGCCACGAGCTCTTCGAAAGCGTCTGGCGCGTCTGGGAGCAAAACAACATCCTCTACCGCGAACGCGGCTACGACATCCTCCGCTGGAAATGGATCGACAACCACAATTTCTTCAACTACTTCAATATCGACCGTGTGCTGGGCTACTACGCGCAACTGCGCATCCTGGAACGCTGGCTGAACCTTGATCCCGGCTACGGCAAGGAAATGTTTCACGACACCATGGACGCTCTCTCCGGCAGCTTCGCCTTTCCGGAGATCTTCAAAGTTAAATCGATAAGAAAAGCATAGAAGGTTAAAACGTATGACCAAAGGCACCGTTAAAGGAATAATCAGCAACCTGGTTCAGGTGGAGGTGGACGGCCCGGTCTCCCAGAACGAGATCTGCTATATCGACCTGGAAGGCACGAAGCTGATGGCCGAAGTGATCAAGGTGAGCGGCAACATCGCCTACACCCAGGTGTTTGAAAGCACCCGCGGCCTCCGGCCCGGCTACCCGGTGGAATTTTCCGACCGCATGCTGGAAGTGAAGCTGGGGCCCGGCATGCTCTCCAAAAACTACGACGGCCTCCAGGACGACCTGAACAAGATGGAGGGGCTGTTCCTCACCCGGGGCGAATACACCGATCCCCTGGACGAAGACAGCGAGTGGGATTTCGAGCCGCTGGCCAAGGCCGGCGACACGGTGATCCCCGGCGACTGGCTGGGCTCGGTCCAGGAAAACTGGATCAACCACAAGATCATGGTCCCCTTCAAGCTGGAAGGCAAGTTCCAGGTGAAAAACGTGGCCGCCAAAGGCAAATACAAGCTTACCGACACCATCGCCACCATCACCGACGCCGAGGGAGAAGAGCAGGAACTGAACATGATCCAGTACTGGCCGGTGAAACTGCCCATCCGGGCCTACGAATCCAAGCCGAGGCCCTTCAAGATGATGGAAACGGGCGTTCGCACCATCGACACCCTGAACCCCATCGCCGAAGGCGGCACAGGCTTCACCCCCGGACCCTTCGGAACCGGCAAGACCGTGCTGCAGCACAGCATTTCCCAAAACGCCGAGGCGGACCTGATCATCGTGGCCGCCTGCGGCGAACGCGCCAACGAAGTGGTGGAGCTCTTCACCGAATTCCCCGAACTGGACGACCCCCGCACCGGGCGCAAGCTGATGGAACGCACCATCATCATCTGCAACACCTCGAACATGCCGGTGGCGGCGCGCGAGGCCTCGGTCTATACCGCGATGTCCATCGCCGAGTATTACCGCAGCATGGGCCTGAGAGTATTGCTGCTGGCGGATTCCACCTCACGCTGGGCCCAGGCGCTGCGCGAGATGAGCAACCGCATGGAAGAGCTCCCCGGCCCGGACGCCTATCCCATGGACCTGCCAGCCATCATCTCAAACTTTTATTCCCGCGCTGGCTACGTCTATCTGAACAACGGCGAGGCGGGCTCCATCACCTTCATCGGGGCAGTTTCCCCCGCCGGCGGAAACCTCAAGGAACCCGTTACCGAATCCACCAAAAAGGCCGCGCGCTGCTTCTACTCGCTCTCCCAGGACCGCGCCGACAGCAAACGCTATCCGGCCGTGGATCCCATCGATTCCTACTCCAAATACCTGGAATACGAAGAGGTTAAAGAGTATCTGGACGCCAATATCTCCTCCGGCTGGGTGGACAGCGTGACCAAAGCCAAAGACATCCTCCTGCGGGGCAAGGAAGCCAAAGACCAGATCAACATCCTGGGCGACGACGGCGTTCCCCTGGACTACCACGGCCGCTTCTGGAAAAGCGAGCTGCTGGACCGCATCATCCTGGTGCAGGACGGCTTCGACCCGGTGGACAAATCCACCCCCATGAAACGCCAGGCCTACATGCTGAACCTCGTCCTCAAGGTCTGCGACACCGAGTTCGCCTTTGACAGCTATGAGGAGCTGCAGCCCTATTTCACCAAGCTGATCAACGACCTGCGGCAGATGAACTACCAGCCCTTTGAAAGCGACGAATTTAAAAAATACGAATCCGAACTTGAAGTTATACTTGAGGAAAGGAGGGCTAAATAATGGCCGGCAAAGCATTTCAAAAGATATATACCAAACTCACCCAGATCACCAAAGCCACCTGCGCCGTAACCGCCACGGGCGTGGGCAATGAAGAACTGGCCACAGTAAGCGGCCGGCTGGCCCAGGTGGTGAAGCTGATGGGCGACACCGTTACGCTGCAGATCTTTTCCGGCACGGAAGGGATCGGGACGGACGCGGAGGTTGTATTCTTCGGCCATCCGCCCACGCTGAAAGTGGGCGACCAATTGGCCGGGCGTTTTTTCAACGCCTATGGCGACCCCATCGACGGCGGCCCGGAGATCGAGGGCGAGGAAGTGGAGATCGGCGGGCCTTCGGTGAACCCGGTGCGCAGAAAGGACCCCTCCGAGCTGATCGCCACCGGCATCGCCGGCATCGACCTCAACAACACCCTGGTGACCGGGCAGAAGATCCCCTTCTTCGCGGACCCGGACCAGCCCTACAACCAGGTGATGGCCACGGTGGCCCTGCGCACCAAGGCGGACAAGATCATCCTGGGCGGCATGGGCCTTTCCAACGACGATTACCTCTATTACAAGCATACCTTCGAAAACGCCGGGGTGATCGACAAGATCATCTCCTTTGTGAACACCACGGACGATCCGCCGGTGGAGCGGCTGCTGGTTCCGGACATGGCTTTGGCCGCGGCGGAGTATTTCGCCATCCAGAAAAACGAATCCGTGCTGGTGCTGCTCACCGACCTCACCCTGTATTGCGACGCGCTTTCCATCGTGAGCAACCGCATGGACCAGATCCCCTCCAAGGATTCGATGCCGGGCTCGCTCTATTCGGACCTGGCCAAGATCTATGAAAAGGCCGTGCAATTCCCCGAAGGCGGCTCCATCACCATCATCGCCGTTACCACCATCTCCGGCGGAGACATCACCCACGCCATTCCGGACAACACCGGCTACATCACCGAAGGCCAGCTCTACCTGCGGCGCGACAGCGACATCGGCAAGGTGATCATCGACCCCGCCCGCAGCCTTTCCCGCCTCAAAACCAAGGTGATGGGCAAGCGCACCCGCGAAGACCATCCCCAGGTGATGAGCGCTTCCGTGCGCCTGAACGCCGACGCCACCAACGCCAAGACCAAGATGGAAAACGGCTTTGACCTCTCGGATTACGACCAGCGCGCCATGGATTTCGCCCGCGATTACGCGGACCAGATCCTGGCCATCGACGTCAACATCGACACCGAAGAGATGCTGGACACCACCTGGGCGCTGTTCCGCAAGTATTTCACCCGCGAAGAAGTGGCGATCAAGGACGAATTCATGAAAATCCACTGGGACAAAGGATGAGCCTGAAATTCCAATATAACAAGATCGCCCAGCTGCAGCTGGAAAAACAGCTCAGGGTGAGGGAAAAAGCCCTGCCCACGCTGAAGAACAAGGAATCCGCCCTGCGCATGGAGGTGAAACGCGCCCGCGACAAGGCCCACGAACTGGACACCCAAATCCAGCGCGAAACCTCTGAGCTGGAGCAGTTCATGAAGCTTTGGGCGGAGTTCGACCCCTCGCTGGTGGCGGTGAAAGAAGTGGAGATCAGCTCCCGCAACATCGCCGGCATCCAGGTTCCCGTTTTGGGCGAGATCAGCTTCGAGCTGAAGGACTACGACCTCTTCAGCGCGCCGTCCTGGTATCTGGACGGCATCGAGATGGTGAAGGGCCTGGCCGCGCTGCAGATCGAGCGGGACGTTTTCTGGCGCAAGATGCAGATCCTGGAATACGTGCGCAAGAAAACCACCCAAAAGGTGAACCTCTACGAAAAGGTGCAGATCCCCGCGTTCGAGGAGGCCATCCTGAAGATCAAGCGCTTCCTGGAGGACGAGGAAAACCTTTCCAAAGCGGCCCAGAAGATCCTCAAGGGACGCAGCGCCAAGGAGGACGTGGCATGATCGAAAAGATGCGCAAATACAGCTTTGTCCTCTATCACAAGGACTACGAGGCCTTCCTGGCCGAACTCCAGAAACTGGGCGTGCTCCACCTGATCCGCAATACCAACGACAAGACCGAATCCCTGGTCAGAAGCCTCGAGCTGATCGAAAGATACGCCGAAGCCACCGGCTTTCTGACCAAGCTGGATTCGGAAGCCCCCAGGTCCGCCACCACCCTCACGCCCAAGATGCTGCTGAACAAGATCAGCGAAGCCCGCGAGGAAAAGGACCGGCAGACCCGCCAGGCAGACCTCCTGCGCAAGCAGATCCACGAGCTGGAACCCTGGGGCCATTTCGACTATGAGATGGAGAAAAAGCTCGAAGCGGCGGGCATCCAGGTGGATTTCCACACCTGCCTGAAGAACCACTTCAAGCCGCAGTGGGAGGAAGACCACGCCGTGAAGGTGATCAGCGAAGTGAACGGCATCGTCTATTTCGTGGCCTTCTACACCGGGGAAAAACCCGGGCTTGACGCCGATACATTCAGCTTTCACAAACACACCATCCAGGAGCTGGAAGGCCAGCTGAACGAAGTGGAGGCCCGCATCGCCGATATCGACGAATATCTGCAAAACACCGCCCCCACAGCCATCGAGGCCTTCGAAACCGAGATCGGCCGCCTCAGCGAGGCCTATGAATATGAGGACGCCACCCTGCAGGGCACCAGCGAGGCGGAAGACCACGTGGTGGTATTGGGAGGCTTCATCCCCCAAAAGCAGGAAGCAGAACTGCTCCGGTTCCTGGACGAACAGGGCGTGATCCGCTTCGCCGCCGACGCCACCGTGGAGGACAACCCCCCGGTGAGCCTCACCAACGGCTGGTTCGCCCGCCTCTTCGAACCGATCAGCAAGATGTACATGCTGCCGCACTACAACGAATTTGACCTCACCCCCTTCTTCGCGCCCTTCTTCATGCTCTTCTTCGGTTTCTGCAACGCCGATATCGCCTACGGCGTGGTCTTTGTGATCCTCGCCTTTGTCCTGCGGGCCAAGCTCAAGAATCCCGCGGTGAAAAGCATGATGCTGCTGGTGGCGCTGTTCGGGGTGGCTTCCGTGGTCATGGGCGCCTTTTTCGGCTCCGTGCTGGGCTTTGACCTCAAGAAGACTTCCCTGGACCAGTTCATCGTGGTCCGCAACTATGACCAGATCTTCAATCTGTCCCTGATCCTGGGCGCCATCCAGATCCTCTTTGGCACCCTTGTCAATGGCGTTAAGCTGGCCCGTCAGGGCGGTTTCAAGTATTTCCTGGCCCCCCTGGGAACCTTCATCTTCCTGCTGGGGCTCACCATTCTGGGAGCCGGCATGCTCAAGGCGGATATTTCCAGCATCCAGCCCTACATTAAGTATCTGCTGATATCCGGCCTGGCGCTGCTGCTGCTCTTCAACAACCCGGCCAAAAACATCCTGAAGAACGTATTGGGCGGGCTCTGGCTGCTATACAACGTGGTAACGGGCTTTTTCGGCGACATCCTTTCCTACATCCGCCTCTTCGCCCTCGGCGTTTCCAGCGCCATCCTGGGCTTCGTGATCAACTCCATCGGCCAGCAGTTCCTCAGCATCAAGATCGCCGGCCCCGTGATCTTCTTCATCTTCATGGTGCTGGGCCACGGGATAAACATCGCCCTGGGCGCCCTCAGCGGCTTCGTGCACCCCCTGCGCCTCACCTTTGTGGAGTTTTACAAAAACGCCGGCTTCACCGGGCCCGGCCTTGAATACAAACCCTTTGGCAAAACAAAAAAGATAAATACATAACCTGGAGGTTACATGCCTTACATTCTCTTACAACCCGTCACCGACGCCGTCGCCGCCATCGGCGGAGGCAACCCGGCCTATATCCTGGCCTGGGTGGGGATCTTCATCATGGTGGCCCTGTCCGGCATCGGCAGCGCCTGGGGAACGGTGAACGGCGGTTCCGCGACCGTTGCCGCTATGAAAAAACGCGACGACATCTTCGCCAACTGCATGATCCTTTCCGCTCTTCCCGGAACGCAGGGCCTTTACGGATTCGGCGCCTTTTTCATTCTGATGGAACACATCAAACCCGAGATGACCATGATCACCGCCGCCGCCATTTTCGGCGCCGGGCTCATCTCCGGGATCACCAACCTCGCCTCGGCCTATTTCCAGTCCCGCGTGGTGGCCAACGGCATCGAAAGCATCGGCAACGGCAACAACGTCTTTTCCAACACCCTCATCCTGGCCGTGTATCCCGAGCTTTATGCCATCATCGCCTTCGCGGCCTGTTTCCTGATCAGCGGCATGCTGCCGTTATGATCTGAACAAAACCCTTCGGACAGGGGGGCTGAACCCCCTGTCCCTTTCTATTGGAACCCGGGAGAATATGATGGACTATAACGAGACCGGCCAAAACCCGCCCGCTCCGCCGGAACCGCCTTACCAACAGGCACCCCAATTTCAGCGCCCGGAACCCCACCGGGGCGCGCTGATCCTCATCTTTGGCATCATCGGCCTCTTCACCTGCGCGATCTTCTCGGT
>JAJBBF010000090.1 GCA_020532215.1 Candidatus Cloacimonadota bacterium | reverse complement strand
GAAATACCTTTTGATACCTTTCCTGCTCGGCGCCCTTTGCCTGGGTGCGATCAGCACCGTAGATTTCCAGTGGCTCCTGGATACCGAGCAGTTCAGCATCCTGCACAAGCACGGCGGCAAGGTGGAGGAGCTTCTCGGCGGTTCCGAAAGCGATATCCGCCTCGCCCTGCAGTATGCCCGGCGAGCCGCCGATCCCCAATTGGAACTGCGCTGCCGGGAACGGCTGGCCTTGGACCACCACTCCCTGGAAGACGCTCTGGCCTGGTTCCGGCTCGCCGATCAGGCCAGGCTGGACAGCCAGGCCTTCGACAAATTCCGGCAGCGGGCGGTGGCCGAGTTTTCCTCGGCAGAGGAGCAAATAGTTCTGGACCACTATTTATACGGCACCTCCGAAGAGGATTTCCTGCTGGAGGTCCGCCATCTGCGCGGCTACAACCCCCTGATCGAGGATCTGGCCCGCGAGCGCATCGATGCGATCAGCGTGGAACGCTCCGATTCACTGGCTTTGGACCTGATCGAGTCCTTCGAAGAGGATTTTCCCCTTTCGGAATGGGGGCAGGTGGCCTATTACTACAAGCTTTACCACCTTTCCAACACCGGCGATTTCGCTTCCCTGGCGGAGCGCATCGAGGCGGAGGGCTTCCTTTCCGACGTTCATCTCTACATCTCCGCCCTCTATATGCTCGGCCCCTCTTTCCGCCGCAGCCGGCAGGACAACACCCTGGTGCTGAACCAGGCGCTGTATATGCTGGATTCCGCCCTGAAAGACTATTCCCACGAAAACAGCGTGCGCGTGCTCTATGACCTTTACAGCCCTTCGCAGTGGGAAAGCCGGCTGCGCCTCACCCGGCTGAAGGCTGAATACTACTCCCTGCTGGCGGAGTTGGGCTTGTATGGCGATGAGGAGGACCTTTCGGCCCTGATCCCAGCCCCGGCGGTGGTTCTTTATCCCCTGCTGGTGGAGATCCAGGCCCTGGAAATAGCGGACAACGACCGCGGCGACCAGGCGGAGCGGCACTACTGGCAGGGGCGGATCGAATCCCTCTGCGACAGCGATTTCTACCTCTTACGGGCGGCCCGAAGCTTCAGCAAGTCGCTGATCCTGGGCTCGCCCCGCAAAAAATACGACGAAGCCTGCCTGCTGGCCCTGGAACATTTGCGCGTGAAACTGGGCGTAAAATCCGGCCTGATGGACTGGCTGCGCTCCCTTTCCCGCTACCGGGGGATCATCTTCGAGGATCACCCCTTCCCCGGCCAAAGCTACACCCGCGTCGCCATCGGGGATTACGACAACGACGGCTTCAACGACCTGCTCTTCAACGGCAGCGCCCTATACCGCAACGACCAGGGCCGGGATTTCATCCCCGTAAGCGATTCCCTGAACCTCAGCCAGCTGGATGCCAATGGCGGGCTCTGGGCCGATTTCAACCGCGACGGGCTGCTGGACCTGACCACAATTTCGCACAACGTGGATGGCCTTGGCGAAGCGTTGATGAAAAATCAGGATAAAACCCGTTTTGTGAAGGTGAACGAACGCGCCGGCGATATCGACGACCGCTTCCCCACTGAGGGCGCAGCCTGGATCGACATCTGCCAGGCCGGCTATCCCTCCCTCTATGCCGCCAATTACGAGAAATGGCAGGCCCGGCCTGGCTATCCGGACCGCTTCTGGTACAACCGCCGGGGCTACTTCGAGGATCAAAGCTCGGAACAAGGCTTCCTAGCCCCCGACTACTCGCGCGAACCCGGGCTGGCGGGGCGGGGCGTGGCACCTGCCGACTTCGACAACGACGGCATCCAGGAGATCCTGGTATCCAATTACCGCCTCAACCGCAATTTCTGCTGGGATCTGCGGGACAGCCTCTGGGTTGACGTGGCGGCGCTCACCGGCGTGAGCGGCAAATACAAGGAAGGCTATTACGGCCACAGCATCGGCGCCGACTGGGGCGATTACGACAACGACGGCGACCTCGACCTCTTCATCGCCAACCTTGCCCATCCCCGCTATATCGATATCTCGGACGTCAGCCAGCTGCTGCGCAATGACGGCCTGGGCAGCAAAGTGATAGCCGCGGACACCCTCTGGTACTGGCAATTCACAGATGTGACCAAGGAAGCGGGCATCACCTACGACGAGCTCCACTCCGATCCCCTCTGGCTGGACGCTGATAACGACGGCTGGCTGGACCTCTATATCACCTCCGTGTACGAGAACGACCGTTCCTACCTCTATAAGAACAACGGCGACGGCACTTTCACCGATGTCACTTTCCTGGCCGGGGCCAGGGTCTTCAACGGCTGGGGCAACGCCACCGCGGATCTGGACCGCGACGGTTTAACGGACCTGGTGGTGGGAAGCGGCAACGGGGCCAGGATCCTCTTCAACCGCACCCCCTCCCCCTTCGGCGCCGTCTATGTGAAACCCGTTTGGAAAGGGGATGGAGTGGTCCTGCTCAGGGATCCGGCCGTGTTTCCCGACCATCCGAACTCTCCTGCCTTCGGAACCAGGGTGGGAGCTGTCCTCCGCCGCCCGGACGGCAGCGAATATTTCTTGATCCGCGAACTCAGCTCTGCCAAGGGAACCACCTCCCAAAGCAGCCAGGAGCTGCATTTTGGCCTGGGCGGGGCTGAACTGCTTCATATCGGGATAATCGACCATGCGCAAGCTCAGAACTAAACTTTTAACCCCCCTCACTCCGGACGCCGCCGTGATCTATAAAGACCACGTGATCGCCTGGGATGATGCCGGCATCTCTTATATCCGGCGCTATGACCCGGCTTTGGATTCCGATTGCGAGAACCGCCGCGACCAGCTTTGCCTGCCCGGCCTCATCGACGTCCACACCCACCTCTCCCAATACCGCATCCGCGGGGCCTACGAACCCTCTCTGCTGAGCTGGCTGGACCGCCACGTTTTCCCCGAGGAAGCCCGTTCCGCCGATCCGGCTTACGCCAGATCAGTCGCGGACGAGTTTTTCCAGGCCCTTTTCGCCGCCGGGACCACCACCTCGGTGATCTACACCGCGCCCTTTCATGAGGCCTGCGAGATCGCCTTTGCCAGCGCAGACGCCTCCGGCGCCAGGGCTTTCATCGGCCTGACCATGATGGACCGCAACAGCCCGCCGGAGCTCATCCAAAACACGGATTACGCCTATTCCCGCTCGGTGGCGCTCTATGAACGCTGGCACGGGCAAAACCCCCGCCTGGATTACATTTTCACCCCGCGCTTCGCGCTGTCCTGCTCCGCCGAACTGATGGCCAAAACAGCCCGTTTCATCAGCGACCGCGGCGCCTGGCTGCAAACCCACCTTTCCGAAAACCTGCAGGAAATAGCCAGCGTCCTGAAGATCTTCAAAGCCAGCACCTACACCCAGGTCTATGAACAGCTGGGACTGCTAACCCCCCACAGCATCTTCGCCCACGCCATCCATCTGGCGGGCTCCGAACTGGATCTCTTGGCGGAGAACAACTGCAGGATCGCCCATTGCCCGGATTCCAATTTCTTCCTCAAAAGCGGCGAATTCAACTATCCCGCTTTCGAGGCCAAAGGGATCCAGATCGGCCTGGGAAGCGACGTAGCGGCCGGAACCACGCTAAATATGCTCTACCATGCCAAGATCGCCAATTTCCGCCAAAGCGTCCATTCCCTCAAGCCCCAGCGGCTCTTTTACCACCTCACCCTGGGCAACGCCCGCCTGCTGGGCCTGGACGAAAGGATCGGCAGCCTCGAACCCGGCAAGGAAGCCGACCTCTGCTTCCTGAAAACGCCTCCCATCCCCGATGAGGACCTGCTGGCCGCCCTCTGCTTCTGGGGGCACGAATTCCCCGTTACTGAGACCGTGATCGCGGGCCGCACGGTTTTTTCTGCTTTGGAAGGCTAATTGCTTTATAAGGTTTAAACTGATTCCTTTTTTACAAACCGCGCCCCCGCACTGGCGCCCACGATTATTTGATAACATACTAAGGAGAGACACGTGAAAAACGCAGTCCTGATCATCCTATTGCTGGGATTCATAATTACGCTGCCTGCTTCTTTGGTTTGGGACGACGCCGTTCCCATCCGCCAGGGAGTTAATATCGAATGGTTCCGCACCGGAACCCAAACCGCCGACGGAGGCGCCATCTACGTTTGGTCCGATACCAAGCTGGGCGAGCGCGACCTCTGGGCCCAGAAAGTTGACGCGGCCGGAAACATGGTCTGGGGCGATCCCGTCCTCATCGACGGCAAGCCGGACCGCCAGGAAGACCCCGTGATCACCAGGACCTCGGACAACAATTTCATCATCGCCTGGATCGACTTTTCGGACGACCTCGACGGCAACGTCTATGCCCAAAAGATCGATCCTAACGGCCAGCTGCTCTGGCCCGAGGGCGGAAAGCCGGTCTGCACCGCCGTGGAGGTTCAGATAGCTCTGAACATGGAAGCGGACAGCGCCGGCGGCGCTTTCATCATCTGGTCGGATTCCCGCAACCCCAGCAAGGACCTTTACGGCCAGCGGCTGGATGCCTCCGGGAACCCCGTCTGGGCGGTTAACGGCATTCCGATCGCCAACGGCACCGGCGACGAAGAGCAAAACACCATGCTGCCGGACGGACAGGGCGGCATGATGATAGCCTACACCCACAACTATGTGGGCGCGGAAGATATCTACCTGAAGCGCTTCAACGCGGACGGAACCATGGCCTGGCCTCAGATGGTGGTGCTTTCGGACGCCACCGGAAACCAGGGCAAGGTGCGCATGGCCACCCTCACCGGCGGCGAATTCGTTTTCACCTGGCAGGACCAGCGCGACGACGATCCGGATATCTACGCGCAAAAGGTGAACCTTTCCGGCCAGCTGCTTTGGGCCGATCCCTTCGTGGTTTACGGCGATTCCGGCACCCCGGGCTTCGCGCCCCAGCTCAATCCGCGCATCGTGGCCACCAGCGACAACGCCGCCATCATCATCTGGGAGGACTACCGCTTCTCGAACCAGTATCCGGACCTCTTCGCCCAGAAGGTCGCCGCCGACGCCTCCCTGCTTTGGAGCGCCTCCGGAGTGGCCCTCAGCGTGGCGGAATTCGCCCAGATCGGGCCCCGCATGGATTCCGACGGCAACGGCGGCTGCTATGTGGTCTGGGATGACCTTCGCAACGGCAATTCGCCCAACGAAGATATCTATGCCCAGCACCTCTCGGCTTCCGGAGCCGCCCTCTGGGAAGCCAACGGACGTCCGGTCTGCTCTGCCCCCAACCAACAGATCAGCGGACTGGTAAAGGTGACGAACAACAACGTTTTCATCAACTGGATGGACCTCCGCAACGGCAGCGTTGGCATCTACTTCCAGATTTATAACCAGACTGGCGCCGCCCAGCTGGAGAATAACGGCGAAGTGGTCTTCTGGGGCCTCAGCGGCGATACTCCGCTGGATAATTACCTGATCCTGCCCCGCGCCAACGACACCGTGATCCTTTGGCAGGATACGCGCTTTGCCAACCTCGGCTACCAGATCTATTTCCAGTTCCTCAATCCCGACGGCAGCATCGGCCTGGAGCCCAACGGCAGGCCCGTGACCCTTTCCACCGGCTACAACCAGCTTACGCCCAGCGCCGTGGTAACCCCGGACGGGCATGTCGCCGTGGCCTGGGAAGACAACCGCAATCCGGACCCCAAGATCTACGTCCAGCTGCTGGATCCCAGCGGAAACCGGCTTTGGGGCGATACCGGCATGGAACTCACCGAAATGGACCCCCTCAGCCAGAAAGACCCGCGCGTCAGCTACCTGGACGGCAGCTTCTACATCGGCTGGTCAAATTATGACCAGGTTGGCTCCAGTTACCGCTACCACGTCTATGGCCAGAGGATCCAGAACAACCAGAAGCAGTGGGGCCCGGACGGCGTGATGGTAAGCACCCTCTCCGGCGCCGACCTGAACAGCGAATGCGTGATCACGGACCTCAAGGAAAACTATTACAGCTGGCAGCGCTTCAACCCCGCGGACTTCACCCAAAGCGTGTATGTGAAAAGGGTTGGAACCGACGGCAACGCCGCCACCGGCTGGCCCGAAGCCGGACAGCTTGCCTCCACCCATTCCAATTACGATACCTCCCAGCGTTTCCCCCTCTCCACCAGAACCGACCAGGGCATTTTCGTGATGTGGCAGGACGGGCGTGACGACTTTATCCAAAACTATTACGGGCAGCATCTCTCCGCCTCCGGCGAACGCCTCTGGGACGACCTTGGCGTCGATCTTGCCGATTACGGCCGCGAACAGGAAAAACCCACCCTGGTGAACAAGGACGGCTTCCGCAACGAGATCGTCTTTGCCTGGTGCGAAAACATCAACGGCTACCACGATATCATCGCCCAAAAGTATTCGCTGGCCGGCTCCCCCCTCTGGGGCGACCTCGGCACCTTCGTGGTGCAAAAGGACAGCACCCAGTCCAATCCCACCATCGCCAGATTCGACAACGGCGGCATGGTGATCGCCTGGACGGATTTCTTCGGCATTGAATCTGACATCTACCACAAATACATCCGGCCGGACGGCACTTTCGTGCAAAACTCGCCCTTCGGGGACGTGGTTTCCAACGCGGGCAAGATGCAGTACAATCCCCAGATCGTTACCATCGGCAACGAAGCCTATGCCCTCTGGGCGGACGGGCGTTCCAGCGGCAAAACCGAGATCCTGGGTCTCTATGCCCAAAGGCTCTCCAATGAGACCGTGGCCAACCTCGATCCCGCGCTCCCTGCCCCGGAACCATTCAAGCTGCTGCAGAACCATCCCAACCCCTTCAACCCCAGCACCAGCATCAGCTTCACCATCAGCGACCCCGCCCGGGCCTATGCTTTGGAGATCTTCAATACGCGCGGCCAGAAAGTGAAAACCCTGGCCAGCGGATTTTTGGCCAAGGGAAGCCACATCGCTGTCTGGGACGGCACCGATGATAACGGCCGCGGCGTTTCCTCCGGCATCTACCACTACCGCCTCAGCAACGGCAGCCAGTCCCAAAGCAAACGCATGGTCCTCATCAAATAGACCCCGGATAGCTTACCCCCCCCTATCCAGAGGCTCCGGATTGCCCCGGAGCCTCTTTTCTGTCCGGTAATCCTGACGCTTGGCCGCAGTTAGCATGGACGGCAGAAAAACCGCGGCGCCAGCGTGCACCCTGGCGTTCAGGGAACGCAGTGAGCATGGACGACAGGGATGATAACAGTCTGAGGTAGTTGTCATCGATGCTGGGGGAATAGCTGCCGTCGATGCTCGTCCCTCGCTCAACGCCAGCTTGGAGTTCAAAGCGCCAAGCCTGGTTACAACGTTTCGCCTGAAGGCTCAGACTCTGTGTCATTCCGGGGAAAGGGCTTAAGCCCTTGGGGGCCCCGGAATCCAGGCGGACCGGGTAATGCCCTGGGAGGGTGCCAACACAGACGCTGTCTGTATCGGCCCCGATTTGACCTGAGCCTGGACTTGGCTATTCTTGCCAAGACTGGATTCCGGGGCCCCGCGTGCTGACGCACGCTTCCCCGGAATGACATTCTGGGACTTGGTGGAGGATATTTTGTTGTCGTCGATGCTCGTCCCTCGCTCAACGCCAGCTTGGAGTTCAAAGCGCCAAGCCGGCCAGGCAGCTTCAGCAGGGGAAGAAACCGAGAGTGCCGGCTTGAACTCCAACCTGTAGAAAAACGAGTTTTATCGATTTATCAGTTTATCAATTCCTTTCCACGGCCCCCTGCCAAGCTCCCCGTCCAGGACCAGGATCGAAGATATCTAAGATATAGATATATATATAATATAGATATAATATATAGTAATATAGTAGGTATTAGTAGTTATATAGGTATATATATGCTATATATGTACTTGCCTCCAGGTATTGTCACTTTCTGTCTGTGGTGCCTGGCCTTCGGGGCCGTGGAAAGGAATTGATAAACTGATAAATTGATAAAACCGGAAACACCGGGTCCGTGGAAGGGGGATTGATTAATTGATAGAATTGATAGCAGCATAAAGGGGCCGCTGTTGCAGCACCTCAGTTTTCGGTTGTATTATTCAACTGATATCAATGTCAGCAAGGACAGGATTTTTCCGCTATCCGCATCTCATTATATCATAGCCTGCTATCCCCCACTTTTGTCTGCTTCTGCTCCTTTAGAAAAAAGTTTTTTGGCCCTACCCCCCTTTTTCTCATCCGCACGTTTATAGAGGGATACATTGATTCCTGCAATGAACTCCCCCGCAACGCCCCCGAATGATCCCCGCACCGCAGGCGGGGAACTACCGGGAGGCGAAAAGGACTGGAACAACCGAGGGGAAAAGAGGGGGTCACGCTGATCACTGGGAAATCACAGATTAAAGAAATCCTTTTAATCCGTTGAATCGGTTGCATCCGCAGGGAAGAATAGTTCGCGGAAAAACGCGGAAACAGGGAAAATGCTTTGAAAAAAAGGGAGAAAAAAGGGAACGCGGAAAAACACAGATAAAGACGCGGAAAAGCACAGGAAAAATTGAATTGCACGCAGATGACGCGGATAATTATAATCTAAGCTGATAAAGAATCCGTATAATCAGTTGAATCAGTCTAATCCGTAGGGAAAAAAGGGAAAAGGCATAAACATTGGGAGGCCAACGTCCGCGTTGACCTACACCCGCCGGGGTGCTCCTGTCTTTTGTATAGCCCACAAAGCCCTGCGGGCTTTTGGTCAACGGGACGTTGACCACCCGCTTGGCTGTGTTTTGGGCTGTTTCCCCGGAAGGCTCGGCATCTGTGTCATCCCGGGAAGCGTGCGCCAGCACGCTGGGACCCGGGATCCAGGCCTTCGGGGTAATGCCCCCCAGAGGGTGTCGATTCAGACTGCGTCTGGATCGAACCCGCCTTGTGCGTAATGTTTTTTTTGGAATGACCAGCTGGATTCCGGGGCCCCTACAGCACCCCACGAACTCGCTGCGCTCGTCCGCGAGGACCCCGCCTTCCCGGAATGACAGGTCGGG
>JAJBBF010000115.1 GCA_020532215.1 Candidatus Cloacimonadota bacterium | reverse complement strand
GAGCAGCGTTATGAACGGCCTCCGGGCCGATATCCGGGACCGCATCACCGGCACCCTCAGCGAGATCAAGGTCACAGCCCCGGGCGGGGAGCCCATCCGGGATTTTCAGCCTCTGGTGGACAGTCTCCGCGCCCTGGGCTATCAGGCCGCCCCCGTGATCAGAAGCGAACTTATCCTCAAACAGGGCGACCGCATCTTCTCCACCCTCTGCTTCGGGATCGATCCGCTCCTCCACAGCGGGATCAGCGCCGCCCTGCAAAGCCGGCTGGCCTCCACCGGTTCGAACCTCCAGGGCATCATTGCCGGAGCTGTTTCCGGCCCGGAATTTGCCGGGGGCGGGATCGCCCTGGGCTCCACCCTCGCCGCGCAGATCGGCGCTCGCGTTGGCGACGAGATCCAGCTCCTCTCCCCCGTCTTCGATGTTCCCACGGCCTTCGGAATGCTGCCCAAGGTGCGAACGGTCCGCGTGGCCGCCGTCTTCAGCGCCGGAATGCCTGAATACAACGCCACCTTCAGCTTCATCCCCCTGGCCATGGCGGGCTTTTTCCAAGGCTATGGCTCCGAAGTGGACTACATCGAGGTCAAGACTCCGGACGCGGGGGCGCCCCAGCGCCACACCACCAGGATCCAGAGCCTCTTCCCGGCTTACCGGGTGGAGGATTGGAGCGCCTACGACCCCAATCTCTACAGCGCCATCCGCTTCGAGAAATACCTGATGTTCGTGATCATGCTCTTCATGTATGTGATCGCCAGCTTCAACCTCACCGGCTCCATGCTCAAGACCATCGCCCAGAAAAAACGCGAGCTCGGCCTGCTGAAGGCTTTTGGCTACCGCGAGGGCGACCTGCGCGATCTTTTCCTCTACCAATCGCTGATCCTGGCCACTCTCGGGATCGTGCTGGGGCTGATCCTGGCCACCCTCCTGCTGCTGGCCCAGAAGCATTTCGGCCTGCTCTCCATGGGGATGGGCGAGGCCGGCGCCCTGCCCCTGCCGGTCACTTTCGCCTGGGCCGATTACCTCACTGTGATCCTCGCCGCGCTGGCCATCACCCTCCTCAGCGTGATCCTGCCCCTGCGCCGGCTGAAAGCCATCAACCCCATCGAACTCATCCGCCAGACCACCTAAAGGACAAACCATGGACAGAAAAGAACTTTACACCCTCGCCCTGGCCCAGGAGATCCGTTCCCAACGGCTTTATTCCGCCCTGGCCCAAAGCTTCAAACACCCTGCCAACAGCGCCCTCTTCAAGGAACTGACGCTCCTGGAGGAAACCCACGAAACCAAACTGCGCCAGGCTTTCGGAGCCGAATTCCCGGAGGTGGAGCCCGATCCCCTCCAGCTGAAGGAACCGGAGCTTGCCGGCATCGACCCATCCGACCCCGCCCAACTGCTTCAATACGCCATCAGCCGCGAGGAAAAAGCCCAAAACCACTATCTGGCCTTTGCCGCAGATGCCGACGATGAAGACATGAAGAAACTGCTGCTGGATCTGGCCGCCGAAGAGGATAACCACCGCTCCCTGCTCCTCACCGAGCAGCAGCGCATCCTCGGTGCCGTGCAGTGGTTCGATCCCAGCGAACTCAACGGCTTCATGGATTATTGAGGGACAGCCTGTGAACGGCGATCAGACCGACTTTCTGGCCGAGCCCGAACTGGACCGGCGCGACGCCCCCCTGGCCGAGCGGCTCCGCCCCGCCAGCCTGGACCAGCTTCGCGGCCAGAGTAAACTGGTGGCCAAAAACTCCCTGCTCAGCCAGATGATCGCCTCCGGCGAATATCATTCCTTCATCCTCTGGGGTCCGCCGGGAACGGGAAAAACCACCATCGCCCGGATCATCCAGCGCTCCTCCGGCCTCCGCTTCATCCAGTTCAGCGCCGTCCTCTCCGGGATCGGCGACGTCAAGGCCGTGATGAAGGACGCCGCTTACGCCCACCGGCGCCAAAACCAGCGCACCATCATCTTCATCGACGAGATCCACCGCTTCAACAAATCCCAGCAGGACGCCTTCCTGCCCTATGTGGAAAGCGGCGCGGTGATCCTCATCGGCGCCACCACGGAGAACCCCTCCTTCGAAGTGATCCCGGCCCTGCTTTCGCGTTGCCACGTCTTCGTGCTGGAAATGCTCTCCGAGGACGACCTGGCCGCCATCATCAACACAGGCTTTGCCGAACTGGGCCTGGAGCCGGATGACGATGTCCGCGGCTGGCTGGCCCAACAAAGCGGAGGCGACGCCCGCCGCGCCCTCAACCAGCTGGAACTGCTGGAACCCTGGCTGAAAGAGGATCCCCACCCCGACCTCAAGGAACTCGCCGCCATCCTCGAAAAGAAGACCATGTTTTACGACAAGGACCGCGAGGAGCACTACAACCTCATCTCCGCGCTCCACAAATCCCTCCGCGGCTCCGATCCCCAGGCCGGGCTCTACTGGCTGGCGCGGATGCTGGAAGCCGGCGAAGACCCCCGCTATCTGGTCCGCCGCCTCATCCGCTTCGCCTCCGAAGATGTGGGCCTGGCCGATCCCCAAGCCCTCACCCAGGCCATCGCCGCCAAGGAAACCGTCCTCTTCCTGGGCATGCCGGAGGCCAGCAACGCCCTCGCCCAGCTGGTGGTCTATCTGGCCACCGCCCCCAAAAGCAACGCCCTCTACACCGCCTATTCAGCCGCCGCCGAAGATGCCCGCAAAACCAGCCACTACGGCGTTCCGCTCCACATCCGCAACGCCCCCACCCAGCTGATGAAAGAGCTGGATTACGGCGCCAACTACCGCTACGACCACGAACACGCCAACCACTACGCCTACCAGAAGTATTTCCCGGACGCCATGGACGAAAAGACCTATTACACCCCCGGTGATTTCGGCTTTGAAAAAGAGATCGCCAAGCGCCTGGAGTGGTGGCTGAAACTGCGCCAGCCAAAGTAACAGCTCGTGGGTGTGGGCCAGGCCACAGGGCAGGAATGTAATAGGTCACGGAAAAGCGCGGAACCAGGGAAAATGCTTTGGAAAAAAAGAAAGAACAATGGGAACGCGGAAAGGCACGGAAAAGACGCGGAAAGGCACAGAAAAAGAGGAACGGAACGCGGATGACGCGGATTTAAAATTACAAAATAGAGGGACAAAGAGGGTTTTGACGTTACCCGGGGCCAGAGTTTTCATCTGAAGGCCCAGCCGCTGTGTCATCCCGGGATGCGTGCGCCAGCACGCTGGGACCCGGGATCCAGGCCTTCGGGGTAATGCCCTGGGAAGGGGTCTTTGCAGGCTCCGCCTGAAAAGCCCCCGCTTGTGACGTAACGTTGATTTGGTCAGACCGTCTGGATTCCGGGGCCCCTACAGCACCCCACGAACTCGCTGCGCTCGTCCGCGAGGACCCCGCCACCCCGGAATGACACTTAGGCCTGGTCTGGGTGGTGGATATTCAGATCCGTATAATCCGTTTAATCCGTTAATCCGTATGAAAATATGAATACCCGGATCATTACAGGATGACGCGAGGTTACACCCTTTCACCCTTCCACCCTTTCACGCTCCACTATCCATTTTCCCACCCGCCCCGGGAAAAAAACCTTGACACCCCGCCCCCTCTCTCCAACCTACATTTTTTTGAAGAATCAACCCACAAACGGGATCCAAACCCTCTGGAGTTTGCCATGAATAAAATGCTTTTCCTCGCCCTGCTGCTTTGCGCCCTGCCCCTGCTGGCCACTGTCAGCCACCCCTACGCCCTCAAGGCGCCTCAGATCGACAGCAGTGGCGAATACACCCGGATCATCCTGCCCGGCGCTCTCCCCGTGGGCGAACCCGGCCAACCCGCCCTGCCCTGGATCGGGACCAAACTGCTGCTCCCGCCGGGAACCCAGGCCAGCCGGATCTCGGTGGAACGCTCTGAACCGGTTTACCACCGGCTTGAAAAAGCCCTGGAGCCCATCCAGCCCCAGTATCCCCTCTCACTGGAGGAAGCCCCGGAAACCATCCAGCCGGATCCAGCCATCTACGCAGCGGACCAAGCCTGGCCCGCCACGCCCCACACCGGCCCCGCCACCCATTTCCTCTCCGGCCATCCCATCTCCGTCGCCGCGGTCTGCCCTTTCGACTACAACCCCGTCTCCGGCGAACTGGTCTTCTACAGCCGGATCACTGTAACCGTGGAAACCGCCTCCGCGTCCAGAGCGGCGGAAGCCCTGCCCCTGCTCAAACAGGACGCCTTCACCGCTGCCCGGGTCCAAAGCGCGGTGGATAATCCCGGCGCTCTGCCCCGCTACGACGCCCCCACCGCGGGCTACGAATACCTCATCATCCACGATGCCGCCAAGGAAAGCCTCTGGCTGCCGCTCAAGGCGCTCTACGAAGCCCGGGGGATGAACGTCCTGATGAAGTCCATCCAAACCATCTACGCGGAGAGTACCGGAGCCACAAACCCCGAAAAGATAAGGAATTACCTCATCTCCCTCTATGCCGCCAACTCCCTGCGCCACCTCTTCCTGGCCGGCGATACCGACGTGATCCCCCACCGCGGCCTCTACGCCGCTTCTGGATCCTACACGGACGCGGACATCCCCGCCGACATCTACTACGCCTCCCTGGACGGCAACTGGAACGCCGACGGAGACGCCAACTGGGGCGAGATCGGAGAGGCCGACCTCATCCCCGAATTCGCCGTGGGCCGCTTTTGCTACAACAGCGACGCCGAGATCGCCAACTTCCTCGCCAAACTTACACATTACCTGAACACCCCGGAGGAAAACGAGGCCCAGATGGCCCTCTTCCTGGGCGAAAAGCTGAGCTCCGATCCCCTCACCTGGGGCGGAAACTACATGGACGAACTGATCGGCGGAAGCTCCGCCAACACCTACTCCACCACCGGGATCCCCACCACCTGGGCCAACTACAGCCTCTACGACCGCGACCTCGGCTCCGCCTGGAACGAAACCGCCCTCTTCCCCCTGCTCAGCCAGGGCTACAACTTCGTGAACCACCTCGGCCACGCCAACACCACCTATGGCCTCCGCCTCTACTCTGCGGAAGTGGATCCCGCCAACATCAGCAACGACGGCGCCGGCGAAAACTACTCCCTCATCTTCACCCAGGGCTGCTATTCCGGAAACTTCGCCTCCGAATGCGTGGCGGAGAAATTCACCTCCATTCCCACCGCCGCCGTGGCCATGTTCGCCAATTCGCGCTACGGCTGGTACGCCCCCGCCTCCACCAACAGCTCGTCCCAACACTTCCACCGCCAGTATCTGGACGCCATCTTCGGCGAAGGCGTCCCCGAGATCGGCAGCGCCATCAACGACGCCCGGATCGACCTCATCCCCTTCACCCAGCATTCCGGCGTGATGCACTGGTGCCACTACGAGATCACCCTCTTCGGCGATCCCGCCCTGAAAGCCTGGACGGATACGCCCCAGACGGTCTCTGCCCAGCTTCCGGACCTCTGGCTGAGCGGCCTGGACCACTACCTGATCCAGACCAATTCCCCCGGCGCCAACCTGCGGATCAAGGCCGGGGCGAACTTCCTCTACGAAACCACCGCCAACGCCAGCGGGCTGCTCTACCTCCACCTCCCCCAGGTGATCGCTCCCGGATCCTACGACCTCTATATCACCGCCCCCAACCGCTACCCCCACCACAGCCAGATCACTTTCCAGGCCAGCGCGGAACCATACCTGAGCGTAACGCGGACAGAGTTTTTGGACTCCGACGGGCTTCACCACTCCGGCGAGCTGATCCCCCTCACGGTCACCCTCAAAAACACCGGCTTGGCCGCCCAGGCCAACCCCGGAACGCTCAGCCTGTCCAGCTTTTCGCCCTATCTCCAGATCCTCGGCGGCAGCCACGCCTTCCCGGCCCTGGCGGCGGGCGATTCCCTGGTGATCGCGGATGTCTTCAGCCTTCAGGTGGGAACCGGCTTTGCTGACCTCGAGGCCGTCCAGGTGCTGATCACCGCCTCCTTCGACGCCCTCCAGAGCCAGTCCCACGCCTGGCTGAACCTCAACGCCCCGATCCTCGCCCTAACGGGTTACCAGGCCCAAAACCCCGGCTGGCAGATCCGCCCCGGCGATTCCCCCAGCCTGGATATCCAGCTGGCCAACACCGGCTCCGGCCACGCCTTCGCGCCCCTGCTCCAGCTGTCCTGCGCCAGCCCCCACGCCCAGCTTTCCTCCCTCTCGCCGCCCATTCCGCCCCTCGCGCCCGGCTCCGCTCCCGGCCTCAGCGCGGCCTTCAGCCTGGAGATCTATCCCAGCGCCCCGCTGAACGCCCCCATCCTGGTGGAATACACTCTCAGCGCGGAAAGCGGCCCCGCCTCCTCCGGCGAATTCCTGATCTACGTAAGCGAAACAGGCTACCATTTCGAAAACAGCCTGATGGGCTTCGCCAGCCTGGATCTCGACCCCGGCTACTACAACCAGTGGCACCGCGAGCCGTATCGGAACCACTCCGCCAACGGCGCCTGCGCCCTCAAATTCGGCGGGCCCGGCCCCGAATTCTATGAGGACAGCTCCTATGGCGCCCTGGAAAGCCCTTCCTTCCGGCTGGGAGCGGGTTCCGAGCTCCGCTTTTTCCACTGGATGGACGCCGAGGCCGAATGGGACGGCGGCCTGCTGATGCTGTCCCTGAACGGCGGCGACTGGTTCCAGCTCACCCCCGTGGGCGGCTACAACAGCTTCATCACGGACAACCCCGCCTCGCCCTTTGCCGCCGGAACCCTGGTCTGGAGCGGCTCCTTCGGCTGGACCGAGGCCGTCTTCGACCTCTCCGCCTACTCCGGCGACGCCCGCTTCCGCTGGGTCTTCGGCTCCGACGGCGCCCTCTCCTACGAAGGCTGGTACATCGACGACATCGTTCTCACCACCGGGCCCCTCGCCCCGCCCCAGGCGCCGGCGAACCTCAGCGTTCAAATCGCCCCCGCCGGCTTCCAACTCAGCTGGACAGCCGTTACGCAGGACACTTCGGGACAGCCATTAACCCCCAACCACTATTACGTTTACCGCTCCGAAACCCCCTCCGGGCCCTGGTCGTTGGTCCACACCGCCGAACAGACTTCCTGGCTGGATGAAACCGCACTGACCCGCGCCTTTTACCAAGTGAGCGCCGTGAAACTCTAAGGCCTGTTGTCATCCCGGGGTAGGGGCCCCGGGATCCAGGCAAGGCGGGAATAGCCAATAGCGGGGACGATGCAGGCTGCGCCTGGATCGTCACCTGATGAGGCATTACCCGGAAGGGCTGGTTTCCGGGGCCCCTTCCCCGGAATGACACCCAACCTTAGCCTTCAGACCGGGAGCTTCTCCAATACCTCATCCCAGCCTCACTCCCCGTAATAGATGTAATCGCAGTAATGGGGGTTGGGATAGCCCTCCCACTCCAGGAGGTTGCCCTGGGCGTCGAATTTTTCGTAAATGGTCTCTTCCTCTCTCAGCTTTCCGTCTGCGTCGAAGTGCTTTTCAGAGGTGGTTTGCTCCAGGCCGTCCACCTCGTACTCGTATTGCGTGAGGCTTTCATAGTCCTTATGGCCGTTGTCGAACCACATTTGGGCCACCCTGCCCTCGTTGTCGTAATCGTAGGTCCTGGTCTCCAGATATTCCAGCCCCTCGCCGCTTCTGTGGGTGGCTTTGCCCACCAGGTGGCGCCAGTTGTACTCGTACTCGTCCTGTTCGGTCAGGTTCATGAACATCCCCCCATACGCCGATCTGCGGATCAGGAGGCCCCTGCCGTCGTATTCCCAGGTTTGGAGATAGGAGAGCTGGTTGCGCTGGTATTCCAGTTCGCAGATCTTGTTTCCGGCGGTGTCCCACCAGGCTTCGCGGTAAAACGGGGCCTCGTAGGGCGGGCCCCAAAGGCCGCAATAGGTGGTGGTGAAGGAGCGGGCCAGCCGGCCTTCGGAATCGTAGAAGAATTCCGTTCCTTCCTCGATCTCCCCGTCCCGGCTGCGCAGCATCAGGGTCACCTCGCCGGATTCGCCCTTTTCGTAGCTCATATCGTAAACGCTCTTCATGTTTTCCATCATCTCGTCAGCCTCGTTGTAGACGGGAGTGAAGGTCTCAAAACGGGTGATCAGGCCCTCAGGGTCAAAGTGGTAGCGGGCGCTGCTGTCCGCCCAGAAAGTGGCCTGTTTCACCCTGCCCTTGAGCTCGAAACGTTCCCAGCCGTTGATGGCCGGATGGGCTGCCAAGCCCGCGAACAGCGCCGCCATCAGGACGGCTGTAATTGCCTTTTTCATGCTTGCCTCTTCTAAAAATGTTTTTTCCCCCAGCCCTTTTTCTCTTTATCCGCCGCCCCTTTTGAAGTCAAGAAAAATTTTTTTCAGGGCCCCGGCTATGCGTCTAAACATCTGCCATTTAATGCCTTATTTCGCCCAGAGCCCTCTCCCGTATGCCTCCCGTCCGCCTCCCGCTGAGTTCCCGCCCAGCCCACGGGAAGTCAGGGGGAGGTCAGGGGGAAGTGAATGGGAGGCGGCTGAGGGGGGAATTACAGGCGGAAACAGCCAAACAAAGACGTAGCGCAGCAATCCAATGCTGCGAAACAGCTGACGGTTCCGCATGATCGGAATCATGCGCCACGCGCAGACCTGTTTGTCATCCCGGACTGTGAGGAAACAGAGAATTGTTTTACCACAGAGAAGCAGAGAAGACAGAGAAGAAGAAAACAGAGATATGGGTCATGGGCAATCACTGACATGAAAGGGGTTTACGTTTTTCCGGACTTCATTTAGCCGGCTTGGAGATTTGATCCGGGATCCAGGCAAGGCGGGATCCAGGCCAACCACCACCCAGCCTGGGGTGTGCGTCATCCCGGGGTAGGGGCCCCGGGATCCAGGCAAGGCGGGAATAGCCAATTTGACACGGGAGCGGAGACGATGCAGGCTGCGCCTGGATCGTCACCTTGCCAGGGCATTACCCGTAAGGGCTGGATTCCGGGGCCCCTTCCCCGGAATGACACTTAGGGCTGGATTCCGGGGCCCCTTCCCCGGAATGACACTTAGGGCTGATAGGGGTAGGGGAGCAATCCAT
>JAJBBF010000007.1 GCA_020532215.1 Candidatus Cloacimonadota bacterium | reverse complement strand
GCTGGCGCATTAAAAGAAGTTTGGAGCATTATGAAACTGACACTTTCAACTCCTGCAAAATCTCTGAACAAGGCCTACCTCAAGCAGAGCCTCAAACGGGAGCAAATCGAGCTTTTCCGCACCAACCTTGCCCGGATGTTTGAGCGTATCCGTACGGGTACAGATGAACATGAAGAGCACCTCAAAAATATCGTTGCCGACTTTTTAAAAGACACCTGGTACAAGCAGACCCACGAGATCAACACCAGCGGTCGCACCGATCTGGTCATCCATAACGGCACAAGCTCTAAAGACAATGTTGGCGTGCTGCTGGAGGTAAAGCGACCCGGCAACAGCGCAGAAATGATCTCCCACGACAAGCCCAATACCAAGGCGCTGCATGAACTGCTGCATTACTACATGCAGGAACGCTACACAAAGGGCAATCTGGAAGTCCGGCGTCTGATCGTCTGCAATATCTATGAATGGTACATCTTTGATGCCGCTGATTTTGAGCGCCTGTTCTTCCAGAACAAGAAGTTCGTTGAAAGTTATCAAAAGTGGAGCAACGGCCTCTTTAGCGGTGACAAAACCGAGTGGCTCTACAAAGAAATCCTCAAGCCGTTTGTTGAAGGCGAACTGGAGAATCTCTCCTGCACTTACTTCAATCTGAAAGAGTACGAGCGGATTGTCCGTAATCCAGCCAAGGCTGAAGACAACAAGCTGATCGCCCTCTACAAGGTACTCTCACCACCACACCTGCTGAAACAGTCCTTTGCCAACGACAGTAACTCCCTGAACAAAGAGTTCTACAGTGAACTGCTGCATATCATCGGCCTGGAAGAGGTAAAGGAAAAGGGCAAAAAGCTGATTCAACGCAAGCCGGAAGGCAAGCGTGACGATGGCTCTCTGTTGGAAAACGCCTGTAACATTCTTAAAACCCGCGGGCGGCTCTCTGGCCTTACCAACCTGCAACAGTACGGAGCTGATGCAGACGAACAGCAGTTCAGCGTTGCCCTTGAGCTCTGCATTACCTGGCTGAACCGCCTGCTGTTTCTGAAGCTACTGGAAGGCCAGTTAATCACCTATCACAAAGGGGACCGCAGCCAGGCCTTTCTTAATAGCAGCCGGATCACTGATTTTGATGAGCTGAATGAGCTGTTTTTTGAGGTGCTGGCAGTACGGGTTGACGAGCGCAGCCAATCGGTGCTGGAAAAGTTTGGTGCCATTCCCTACCTGAACAGCTCGCTGTTTGAAGAGAGTGAACTTGAGCGCAGCACCATCCGGATTAACGAACTGAAAAACCGCCTGGAGTTGCCATTGTCCGGCTCAACCGTACTCAAGGCAAGTAACGGCAAACGATTAAGCGGCAGCATGAGCACCCTGGCGTACCTGTTTGAGTTTCTGGATGCCTATGATTTCGGCGCAGAAGGCAACGCCGATATTCAGGAGCAAAACAAGAGCATCATCAACGCCTCGGTGCTGGGCCTGATCTTTGAAAAGATCAACGGTTACCGCGACGGTTCCTTCTTTACCCCCGGCTTCATCACCATGTACATCTGCCGCGAGACCCTGCGGCGGGCAGTGCTGCACAAATTCAACGATGCCTATGGTTTGAATTGTGCCGATCTAGCGGAGCTGCACAATGAGATCATTCGCCAGCGCCTGTCGATCAAAGAGGCCAATACCCTGGTCAACTCCTTAAAGATCTGTGACCCGGCTGTGGGTTCAGGCCATTTTCTGGTTTCGGCCTTAAACGAGATCATTGCCATCAAGAACGAACTGCGGATACTGGCCGACAGAGACGGCAAGCTGCTGCGCTGTGACCTGACCATTGAAAATGATGAACTGATAGTCACGGTTGATGATCAAATTTTTGAGTACCAGTATGAGGACAGTGAATCGCAGCGGATACAAGAGACACTGTTTCACGAAAAAGAGACCATCATCGAAAACTGCCTGTTCGGGGTGGATATCAACCCCAAATCGGCGGCCATCTGCCGTCTGCGGCTCTGGATCGAGCTGCTGAAAAACGCCTACTACCACCGCAACAGCGACCAGTTAGAGACCCTGCCCAACATCGATATCAACATCAAGTGCGGCAACTCGCTGGTCAGCCGTTTTGCCTTGGCCGGTATGCCGTCGCTCCCCGCAGCAGGACGCAAGAAGCAGAAAGAGCTGGCCGACAAATACCGTGAACTGGTCTTCTTCTACAAACATGCCCCCAGCAATAAGGCAGAAGTACGCAAGCAGATTGAGAACCTGAAACATTCCTTGGAGAACTTCGGCCTACCCAACGACAAGGATCTGATCGCCCTGCGTAAAAAGGAAAACGAAGTGGCCCAGCTTGGTTTTGCCTTTGATAAAAAGGGGACGGAAGTCCGGCAAAAATTGATGAAAGAGGTGGAGGTGCTGCAGTCCCGCTTTGCGGAAAAAGAGCGGTTGTTGTACAGCAACGCCTTTGAATGGCGCTTTGAGTTCCCGGAAGTGCTGGACGATGCCGGAGAGTTTATCGGCTTTGATGCAGTGATCGGTAACCCGCCGTATGGCGTTGCCATGGCAAAAGAGTTGAAGCAGTGGTACCAGACCTACACGCTACGGGGAGAAAGCTATGTTCTCTTTGTCGAAAAAGCGTTATCACTATTGAAGCATCAAGGGCAGTTCAGCTTTATCATTCCTGACACCTATTTGAACCTGAGCTTTACGGCACCGTTACGAAGCCATCTGTTGCAACATTCATTACTGCAAGAACTGGTGTTACTGCCGTCCCGCGTTTTTGAAGATGCCACGGTTGACACCACCCTGCTTTTTTCCGAAAAAGCCGCTTCAACTGAGGCGTTTCATCAGACCTCTGTACGGGTTAAAAGTTTTTCCAAACAAGCCAGCCAGATAGACCTTAATTTGCCTGAGTACGCTACGGCTGTTGATACGGTTTCATGGCATACCCAAGCTAGTTTCAATGTCCAGCTTGGCGGCCCTGCTGATGCACTGTTGAACCGCTTAGCAACCACGCTACCCAGCATAGCCGAACTGGCAGAAATGTTTTATGGCATTAAAGCGTATCAGGTTGGCAAAGGTAAACCACCTCAGACTGAAGAGATTCGTATCAGCAAGCCGTTTACCTCTAACATCCAAAAAGATGAAAGTTTCTTACCGTTTTACGACGGTAAGCATTTTGGCCGTTACCGGATGTTTTGGCAAAAGGACAACTGGCTTCACTACGGACCGTGGCTAGCTGAGCCAAGAAATCCTCAGAAATTTATCGGTGAAAAAATTCTGATTCGTAAGATCGTGGCTGACACGCTTATCGCCAGCTATGTGCCGGAGACCTCTTACTGCAATACTTTGTTGTATGTTCTAAAAATCAAGCCAGAACGGCAACTATCCTACTTGTACCTTTTGGGGATTCTCAATTCCCGCTTTATCGGCTGGTATTTCAAAAGCAGATTCCAGATTTCTGCTGAAGACACCTTCCCGCAAATTATGATTAGCGATATCCAGCAGTTTCCTGTGCCAGAGGCAGCAGAAGAGCAGCAGGCTCCGATCATTGAACGGGTGCAGCAGATTTTGGATGCCCCCGACAGCCCGGAAGTCCCCCGGCTTGAGGCCGAGATCAATCGCCTGGTCTATGCCCTCTACGGCCTGACGGATGAAGAGATCGCTCTGGTGGAGGGCGCTTCTGCAAAAGGAGGCACGCCATGACTGCACAGCAGCTCGTCAAGTTGGCTGTCTTTGAGGGCAAACAGATTCGGAAAATCATCCACAACGGCGAATGGTGGTTTTCGGTGGTGGATGTGGTAGGTGTTTTGACGGACAGCGCTGATCCGAAAGACTATTGGTATCGTATCAAAAAACGCGAAAAATTATCAGGAGTTGAGTTATCGACAATTTGTCGACAACTGAAGCTACCCGCTACTGATGGGAAAAAATACGCCACCGACTGCGCCAACACCGAGGGGATGTTCCGCATCGTCCAGTCGATCCCGTCCCCCAAGGCTGAGCCGTTCAAACGCTGGCTGGCTCAGGTGGGCTATGAACGGATACAGGAGATCGAGAACCCGGAGCTGGCCCAGCAGCGAATGAAAGAGCTGTACGAACAGAAAGGCTACCCCAAGGATTGGATTGATAAACGTCTGCGCGGCATTGCCATCCGCCAGAACCTGACCGATGAATGGCAGGAGCGGGGTATCACAACCGAGCGGGAGTTCAGTATTCTGACTGCCGAGATTGCCAAGGCCACTTTTGGGATGACACTGTCCGAGCATAAGCAGTTCAAGCGACTTACCCGCCCCCAGGACAACCTGCGCGATCACATGACCGATCTGGAACTGATCTTCACCATGTTGGGTGAAAAGGTAACCACGGAAATTTCTCAAACTGAAAAACCTGAGAGCTTTGAAGCCAACAAAAAAGTGGCCAAACGGGGCGGCCGGGTGGCTGGTACGGCCCGCCTGGAAACAGAGAAGGAACTGGGCAGAAGTATAGTCAGCAAGCAGAATTTTCTTCCCAAGGAGATTGCTGAGGATACGGAGGAACAACCATGAAGATCTTCATCGCCGGGGCAACCGGATTTGTGGGCGGCCATCTGACCGCCGAACTGCTGCGTCGCGGCCACCAGTTGGTGCTGCTGTCCCATGGGGCGCCTGCGGCTGAGCGGCCCGGCGTCAGCTATGTCAGGGGCGATGTTACCGATCCCGCAAGCTACCAGCCAGCGGTCAGCGGCTGCGATGCGGTGATCAACCTGGTGGGGATCATCCGCGAGTTTCCGGCTAGAGGGATCACCTTCGAACGACTGCACGTGGAGGCCACCGCCTGCATGGTGGCCGCGGCGCAGCGCAGCGGTGTGCAGCGCTACCTGCAGATGTCGGCCCTGGGCACCCGTGCCGAGGCGGTATCAGGCTACCACCGTACCAAATGGCGGGGTGAGCAGCTGGTACGGGACAGCGGCCTGGCCTGGACCATCTTCCGGCCATCGTTGATCTTCGGGCCCCGGGATGCCTTTGTCAACATGCTGTCCGACCAGCTGCGGCTGGCGCCGCTGATGCCCACCATGGGGAACGGTGCCTACCGGCTGCAACCGATCCATGGCGACGACGTGGCCCGCTGCTATGCCGAGGCCTTGGAGCGGCCGGAGACCGCCGGACAGACCTATGAGCTGTGCGGCGCGGACCGACTCAGCTACCGGGAGTTGCTGGACGCCATTGCCGAAGCCCTGGGCAAAGGGCATCCCTGGAAGCCGGCCCTGCCGCTGGCTGTGATGCAGCCGGTGATCAAGGCCCTGCAAGGGTTCAGCGCCTTCCCGATCACCAGCGACCAGCTGCAGATGCTGCTGGAGGAAAACATCTGCGACGGTGCCTGGCGCGACACCTTCCGTTTTGAGCCGATCCGCTTCCGGGATGGCATCCGCGCCTACCTGAAAGGCTGACATGCGCTCGACGACCTCTTGCCTGCAGCGCGCTGTCTGCCTGCTGGCTGTGCTGACACTGCTTTTGCCAGGCGGTTATAGTTTTGCCGCCCTGCCAGAGGCCGGTTCCATCGACGAACAGCTGGAGCAGCTGGTGCGTCAGGGCAGCCCACGGGACCCCCGAGATGGCGTGGCCACCTACTATGCCGCGCGCTTCATCGGCCGCCGCACCAGTTCCGGCGAACGCTACCAACCCGACAAGCTGACTGCGGCCCACGCCACGCTGCCGCTGGGGACGGTGGTGCGGGTGCTGAACCCCAGGACCGGCCAGGATGTGGTAGTGCGGATCAATGACCGCTGCCACCCCCGCCATGCCCCCAAAAACCTGATCGACCTCTCCCGCAAGGCTGCCCAGCAGATCGGCCTGTGGGGCAAGGGGCTGATCAAGGTCCGCATCATTCCGCTGACGGAAGGAGGCCGGACAACACAACAACGCCTGACGCAGGAGAACGCATCATGAAACAACTGTTCATCGCCGGTTGCGGCTACACCGGCCAACGGGTGGCCCTGGCGGCCCGGCAGCAGGGCTGGCAGGTAACCGCACAGCTGCGTGACGAGGCCAAGTCCGGCCCGCTGGCGCAGGCCGGCTGCACCATCGTTCTGGCCAACATGGACCAGCTGGATGAGATTCCCCCCTTGGCGCTGGCCGGACAGACCCTGCTCTACAGCGTCCCTCCTCAGGGAGGCGGCAGCAGCGACCTGCGGACCCGCACCTTTCTGGCCGCACTGGAGCGCGACCAGCAGGTGCCCGAACGGATCATCTACCTGAGCGCCAGCAGCGTCTACGGCGATACCGCCGGGGCCCTGGTCGATGAAACCAGCCCGGCCCAACCGACCGCCGCCATGGGTAAACGGCGGCTGGATGCGGAGCAGCAGTTCAGCGCCTTTGCCGAGCGCCACGGCATCCCGCTGGTGATCCTGCGGGTCTCCGGCATCTACGGACCGGGCCGCCTGCCGTTGATGCAGATCTCCCAGGGCCAGCCGCTGCTGCGGGAAGAACTGGCCAAGCCCTCCAACCGGATCCATGTCGACGACCTGGTGCAGGTCTGCCTGGCAACGCTCCAGCGTGGCCAGGGGATCTACAACGTCAGCGACGGCGCGCCCTACAGCATGACCGCCTACTTCAACGCCTGTGCTGATGCCTTGGGGCTGCCCCGCCAGCCCCAGGTGGACCTAGCAGAGGCCCAACGGATGATGCCGCCCCTGCTGTTTACCTACTTCGTCGAATCGCGGGTGGTGGACAACCGACGCATGCTGGCGGAGCTGGACATCACGCTGCGCTATCCCAGCCTGGCGGACGGCCTGCGCGCCAGCCTGCCCAGCCCATGACCATGCTATGCTGACCACGATCTTTGATCGGCTGCTGGAACGCTACGGCCATCGCGATTGGTGGCCTGCCGAAAGCCCCTTCGAGGTCTGCGTCGGCGCGATCCTGACCCAGAACACCAACTGGGGCAACGTGGAAAAGGCGATTGCCAACCTGAAGGCCGCCGACTGCCTGACCCTGTCCGGCATCGCAGCGCTGCCGTCGCAGCAGCTGGCCGCGCTGATCCGTCCGGCCGGCTACTTCAACGTCAAGGCCCGCCGCCTGCAGTCCTTCTGCAGCTGTGTCCTGGAAGCATGCCAGGGCGACCTTGAACAACTGTTTGCGCAGGATTGGCGGCAGCTGCGCCCGTGGCTGCTGGCCGTCAACGGCATCGGTCCGGAGACCGCCGACTCGATACTGTTATACGCCGCCAACCAGCCCAGTTTTGTGGTGGATGCCTACACCCGCCGCATCTTCAGTCGCCTGGGCCTGGTGGATGAGACCATCGCCTATGAACCGCTGCGCTCCTTCTGCATGCAGCAGCTGCCGGAGGACCCGACCCTGTTCAATGAGTTTCACGCCCTGATCGTGGAACACGGCAAACAGCACTGCCGGCCCCGCCCCCGGTGCGAAGGCTGCTGTCTGGCTGCACAGTGCAACCAGCTGCGGCAACAAAACAGGCAGCCCGGCGGTTGACGCCCCTGGCGTAGTGTGGTTTAATTCTGCCCTGTGGAAACCGACGCCTACATCGCCCTTGGCTCCAACCTGGGGGATCGGGAACTGAACCTGTTGCGGGCCGTTTCGGAACTGGGCCGTCTGCCCGGTTGCCGTGTCACGGCCCTTTCCCGTTTTTTTGAGACCAGCCCGGTGGGTATGCCGGACGACACCCCCGCCTTTCTGAACGGGGCGCTCAGACTGACGACCGAACTGGAGCCACACGCTCTGTTAGCTGAACTGCAACGGATCGAGCAGCAGGTATTCGCTCGCACGGCCTCGACCACGCCGGTATCACGCCGCATGGATCTGGATCTGCTGCTGTACGGTGACCAGGTTCTGCACATGCCTGATCTGGTCGTGCCCCACCCCCGGCTGGCACTGCGCCGTTTTGTGCTGCAGCCGTTGGCCGAAATCGCGCCGGACCTGGTGGAGCCGTTGAGCGGGAAGACCATCAGCAGCCTGCTGGCAGGGCTGCAATCGGAGGAGCGGGTTGCCCCGCTGGAGTAAGTCATGGGTTTAATGCGCCTGCTGTTCATGGGACTTTTGTTCTACATCGGCTACCGCGTGGTCAAGGCGTTACTGGCGCCCAAACCGAAGGCCGAGGCTCCGCCGCAACGGATCAAAGGCGAAGATGCCGTGCAAGATCCGGTCTGCGGGGTCTACCTCTCCCGTGACGACGCGGTGGTGGGCACCCTGGAGGGCAAACGTCACTACTTCTGCTCCATGGCCTGTCTGGAAAAATTTCGCGAACAACTTGACCATACACCCTAATCCAAACCTGGAGGTTTACCCATGAAGTTCTTTATCGACACCGCAGATGTGAAAGAGATCCGCGAAGCCCATGAGCTGGGCCTGGTGGACGGCGTCACCACCAACCCGTCCCTGATCGCCAAGTCTGGCCGCAAGTTCAAGGATGTGATCAAGGAGATCACCGCCATCGTGGACGGCCCGATCTCGGCCGAGGTGATCTCCCTGGAGGCCAAGGGGATGGTCAAGGAGGCCAAAGAGCTGGTCAAGATCCACAAGAACATCGTGATCAAGCTGCCGATGACGCCCGAAGGGCTCAAGGCCACCAAGGAGCTGACCAAGCTCAAGATCAAGACCAACGTGACCCTGATCTTCTCCCCGCTGCAGGCGCTGCTGGCTGCCAAGGCTGGCGCCACCTACGTTTCCCCCTTTGTGGGCCGTCTGGACGACATCTCCCAGGACGGCATGGGGATCATCGAAGAGATCCGCACCATCTTTGACAACTATGGCTACACCAGCGAGATCATCGTGGCCAGCATCCGCAACCCGATCCATGTGCTCAATTCGGCCCTGATCGGCGCCGACATCTGCACCATCCCCTACTCGGTCATGCTGCAGCTCTCCAAGCACCCGCTGACCGATGCCGGCATCAAGAAGTTTCTGGAAGACTGGGAAAAGGTGCCGAAGTAGCAATCAACTGAGCCGGGGGCGGGTATGGCAAAACAGCTGGGCGACATACTGGTAGAGACCGAACTGATCAGCAAAAAGACGCTGCAGCGTGCACTGGAACGCCAGGCCGGCACTGACAAACGCCTGGGGCAGGTGCTGGAAGAGATGGGCGTGATCACCGAACAGGAGCTGATGGAGGC
>JAJBBF010000153.1 GCA_020532215.1 Candidatus Cloacimonadota bacterium | reverse complement strand
TCCTCCACGCCCAGTTGGAAGAGCAGCGCGGAATCGCTGACCACGTCCAGAAAGGTGTCGATCTGCGACTCCACGAACTTGGTGGTTTTCAGCACCAGTGCCATGTGAACTCCTGTGTTGGGTAATCTTCAATATAACCTTTCAGTTTATTTTCAGGCAGGCAATTTTGTCAAGCTGAAAAGCGGCGGCGCGGGGAAAGAGGAAAAAGTTGACAATAATCCCGGCTGTTTATAATCTGCGGCCATGTGCCAAATCCAGCCAGGAGCTTGCTTATGCGCCAGACGCTTTATCTGATCGACGGCACGGCTTTGCTGTACCGCTCGCACTTCGCCTTCATCAAGAATCCCCTGGTTAATTCCCGCGGGGAACACACCAGCGCCATCTTTGGCGTGGTGAATTCCTTTCTGCATATTCTGGAGCAGAAGCAGGCCGCCAACATCCTGATCAGCTTCGACCGCAAAGCGCCCACTTTCAGGCATGAACTGAGCGAGGACTACAAGGCGAACCGTCCGCCGATGCCGGATGAGCTGGTCTCGCAGATCGAGCCGGTGCAGCAGTTTTTCCGCCTGATCGGCTTGCCGGAGATATCGCTGGACGGCTATGAGGCCGACGACGTGCTGGCCACTCTGGCGGAACGTTTCAAGGACGGCTACGACGTGGTTTTCGTGACCTCGGACAAGGATTATTCGCAATTGGTGGAAGAGCGGGTAAGCATCTTCGATCCGGGCAAGGACATCTGCTACGACCGCGAGGGGGTCTTCGCCAAATATGGCGTCTATCCGGAGCAATTCGTGGATTACCTGGCCCTGGTGGGCGACGCTTCAGACAACATTCCCGGCGTGAAAGGGATCGGGCCGGTGGGGGCGGAAAAGCTGCTGAAGCAGTATAAAGATCTGGATTCGATCTACGATAATTTGGATGAACTTCCCGAAAAGCTGCGCCAAAAACTCAGCGACAACCGCGACAACGCCTACCTTTCCAGGCAGTTGGCCCGGATCGTGCGCGATGTACCCATCCCCCTGCCTCAGACGGAGGAGCTGGTTTTCGAAAGCGCCAGCCTCGCCCGCGCCACTGGTTTCCTGGACCGCTATGAACTGCAGCAGCTCAAACGCAGGATCGAGAACCGTTTCGCGGCTAAAGAGGAGGAGAAACCCCCTCTCCAAGAGGAAAAACTCACCCAGGGCGATATTTTTGCCCAAGAGTCGGCAGCCTCGGGACCATCGGAGCCCAAAGCCCCAGCCTTCAGCGCGGTGCTGGCCACGGCGGAGAAGCTGCCCCAACTTTTGGAGGAACTGCGGCAGGCGGACAGGATCAGCCTGGACACGGAAACCGACTCGCTGGACCCCGTGGGGGCGAAACTGGTGGGGATCTCGCTTTGCGTGAAAGCTGAGGAGGCCTGGTACCTGCCCCTGGGACACCAAATGTACGACAATCTGCCGCTGGAAGCTACTCTGGAAACCCTGAAAGAGGCCACGGCGGGAAAGACGATCCTGGGCCACAACCTCAAATATGACCTGATCGTTTTGCGCGCGCACGGCTGGGACCTGGCCAACCCGATCTGGGACACGATGCTGGCCGCCTATATCCTGGATCCCGGCACCAACCAGTATTCCCTGGACGCCTGCGCCGCCGCGGAGCTGGGCCACAGCATGATCCCCATCTCGAGCCTGCTGGACAAAAAGAATAAAACCAGCTTCGACCTCGTGGATGTGGAGGCCGCCTGCGCCTACTCAGCCGAAGACGCCTGGGCGGTTTTCCTGCTGCAGCCTATCTATGCAAAGCGCCTCGCGGACACGGGCCTGGAAGAGCTTTACCAGAAAATCGAACTGCCCCTGGTGCCGGTGCTGCAGCGCATGGAGGAAAACGGCGTGATGATCGATACTCCGGTGTTGCGGGAGATCTCCCGGGCCATCAACCTGGAACTGAAGGAACTCACGGAAGAGCTCTACCGGGCGGCGGGCTATGAATTCAACCTCAATTCCACCCAGCAACTGGCCAAGCTGCTCTTCGAGGACTTGAAGCTCCCCGCGAAAAAGAAGACCAAAAGCGGCTACTCCACCGATATCACGGTGTTGGAGGAGCTGGCCGAGGACCACGAGATCGCGGAAAAACTGATCCAATACCGCAGCCTCACCAAGCTGGAATCCACCTATGTGGGCGCCCTGCCGAAACTGATCAACCCCGTCACCGGGCGCATCCATTCATCTTTCAACCAGACCGTGGCCTCCACCGGACGTTTGTCCTCCTCCAATCCCAACCTGCAAAACATCCCCATCCGCACCAAGCTGGGACGCTCCATCCGCAAGGCTTTCACCGCCTCGGACCCGGATTGGGCGATCATGAGCGCCGATTATTCCCAGATCGAGCTGCGCCTGTTGGCCCTTTTTTCCCGCGATGCCGCTCTGCTCGAGGCTTTTAAAGACGGCCTGGACATCCATCGCCAGACCGCCTCGCTGATCACCGGAAAAGCGCTGGAAGCAGTAAGCAGCGAGGAACGCCGCCGCGCCAAGTTGATCAATTTCGGCCTCCTCTACGGCATGGGCCAGAAGAAGCTTTCCCGGGAACTGGGCATCACGCCGGACGAGGCCAAAGAGATGATCAAGCATTACTTTGAGCGTTTCCCCTCCATCAGCGCCTACATCAACGACTGCAAAGCCGAAGCCAGGCTGCACCGCTACAGCCAGACCATCTTCGGGCGCAAACTCTACCTGAAAAACATCAGCAGTTCCAACGCCGGCCTGCGCGCGGAAGCTGAGCGCGTGGCGGTGAACATGCCCATCCAGGGAACCGCCGCGGACCTGATCAAGATCGCCATGATCGCCATCCACGCCCGGATCAGGGACAACGATCGCGTCCGCATGGTCTTGCAGGTGCACGACGAACTGGTTTTCGAAGTTCGCAAAGACTATCTGGCTGAGGCTGAGCAGCTGGTCCGCACAGAGATGGAAGACGCACTGCCAGAGCAGTATCGGCAGGTGGTGGCGCTGAGGACCGAGATCTCCAGCGGCGCCAACTGGTTTGAAGCCCACTAAAAAAATCCGGCTTGACATTTAGAGGCGGATATTTTATGGAGCCATAAAGGCCGCGGAGGTTCAGGGGCTCTGATCCGGAATGGGCCCGCGCGGCTGCAAAGAGCATCAGCAACAGAGGATTAATTGGATAAGATCGAATCCCAGGCCCTGGCGGACAACCTTGCCCAGACCCAGGTGAAGCAGATAGTGCTGTCGCCGGAAAGCCTGTGGCTGCTGGAACGCAGCGCCAGTTACTACGGCATCCAGCAGCGCGCCAAACTTTTCCTGGAAGAACTGCACCACCCCTACGCGAATCTCGATTCCGCCCTGGATCTGCTGCGCCAAAGCTTCATGGGCGACCTCTGGTTCTATGTGCAGCTGGAGGAAAGCGAACAGGCCCTGCGGCTGATCCTGGGCATCTTCGGCAACATCTTTGGCCGGGCTGAAACGGAGCCGGTGAAACAGCGGGCCCTGAACGAATATCTGGCTTTCCTGGCTGCCCTGGCGGAACAGCAGTCCGCGCCCCCAGGCATCCTTGGCGAGGCTTTCGGCCTTTTGCAGGCCTGGCATCAGCAGGCGCCGGAGCTCTTCATCGCCGCCTCCGGGCAGTGCCACAAGACCCTGCTGAAGCTCACCCAGCGCCTGGACCGGCAGGAAGAAGCCGTAACGCTGCTGCGCTCTGTGTATGAGGCCTCCGTGAAGCTGTGGAGCGCTCAGGCCAGGATCGCGGACTGGCGGGATAAGTACGCCGAATTGGTTTCCCTGGACAAAGCCCAACTGGATAAGGCCGTGGGCAAAAAATTCTTTGCCAGCTGCCTCAGGCAACTGAAAGAAGCCCGGACCCTGCAGGATTTTGCCGCCATCCCCTCCTTCTCCAACATTGCCGCCCGGCACCGCGATCTGCTGGCTTCGTTCCAGCAGCTTCCGGAAAAGATCCATTACCTTTTTTACCTTTTGAGCCTGCCCACCATGAACGCCCTCAGCGACCATCTGCTCTGGGACCTCAACCGGCTGCTGGCAGACCTGCACGAATCGCTGTCCGCCCGGGAGACCAACCTGTTGATAGACAGCATTTTCAATAACCTCGCCGAATTCCGCGACCAGCACGGCAGCATTGTTCTGGACTGCGTGCTCACCATCGGCAGGGCGGTGCTGGACCCCTCCGAGCCGGAACTCAGCCGGCGCTGCCTGCGCAAGATCATCGACCTCGGTTTCATCCCGCCCGGCGAGATCAGGATCAACCAGGACTGGCAGATCGTGGCGGACAAGAACCACATCAAAAACATCCGCGCCTGGCTGGAACTGATCGGCGGCAACCCCATCCTGGGGAAGGATCTGCTGGCGGCGCTGATCATCAACCTCACCCAAGGCGGGATCTTCATCTCGGATACCGACCTCTTCCAGAAAGACGTCTCCCAGTTTCTGAACAGCGAGATCAAGCCGCTGTATGTGCAGGTGAAGCAGTTGCTGCGGCTGTTCCCGGTTTTTTACCACGAGATCGGCGCCGAGGGCGAGATCCGCGACCTCAGCACCGAGATCGACGAAATGAGCTCCCGCAAGGACCGGCTCATCCACTTTGTGCGCAAGCAGGTGCACACCGAAAGCAACAACACCCACATAAATTTGCTGCGCCAGATCCTCAATTACTGGGCGGATCTCGATCCCAGCCATCTGCACGGCCTGCTGCCCGAGGACGTGGATCTCTTCATCCAGCGCCCGGATGAGCGCGCCAAAGCTCAGCAACAGGCGCTTGTAAGGTTCTTCCGGGAACACAGCACCGATCTGGACGGGCTCCTGGGCCAATCCTGGCCGGCGGTGGCGCCGCTGTTCAAACAGGTCCGCAAGGAGGATTTTTCCCTGCGCAGGCTGGAACTGCTGGTGCGCATATACTATATGCTGCGGGACAAGTATGAGCTCGATCCCTACGACATCGCCAAATTCCTGGCCCGCTTCAACTGGTTCGACACCAAAGAGCAGATCCGCCTGAAACAGAGCCTGGCCCGCAAGGATTACGACAGCGGCATCCGCCAGATGCTGGATTACATCGGCCGCCTGAGCCAGGTGATCCTGGACCCCAACCCCAGCCAGGCCTGGGAAAACATCTATTACAAACGCCACATCGCGGCTGGGATCCCTTCCATGTACGGCCAGTACCGGGAGCCGAAGCTGGAGGCGATGGGCATGATCTTCCGCCTGGAAAACCTGGTGGAACGCCTGATCGAGCAGAACATCAAGCAGCTGAACCTGGATTACATCACCGCCAAAACCCTCAAGCGCATCATCCGCATCCTCGAGCTTTTCGAGCTCGGACTGGCCCGCGAAGGCCTCACCAGCGAAGCTTTTTCCAGCGCGCTGGAGATGCTGAAATCCGGCCAGAGGATCGTGAACCTTTCCCTGGACCAGTACCTGGACCTCTTCAAACAGGTCAAGGACAGCATCACCGAGCTGATCAACGAATACTTCTACCGCTTCTACGAGCAGGAACTCAGCCACGCCCCGGTGAAGGGGGTGGCCGGCAAATACAAGCGCCAGACCGCGCAGCAGATGTTCGCCGAGGAGTTTTTCCGCAAGCTGCTGGCCTCCTCCTTCCTGGTGCAGCAGATGGATAACTTCATCGCCCAGATCCTCGTTTCCCTCGAAGCCATGAAGCAGGTCTTCGGCTTTGCCGAACTCAGCCGGGTGATGAGCTACGATCCGGACCTGATGTTCATTCCCCTGCAAACCAGCAACGGGCGGCTGGACAATCAGGTGCTGCTGGGTTCCAAAGCCTTTTTCCTCAAGAAGATGCACCAATACGACTTCCCCATCCCGCCCGGCTTTGTGATCACCACCGAACTGCATCGCTACAGCCAGATCGTGCGCTCCCATCCCGGCATCGAACGCGAGATGGACGAGCTGCTCCGCTTCAATATCGCCCGCCTGGAAAGCCAGACCGGCCTCCGCTACGGCGATCCGGAGGCGCCGCTGCTCTTTTCCGTGCGCTCCGGAGCCCCCATGAGCCTGCCCGGCGCCATGACCACTTTCCTCAATATCGGCCTCAACGACGAGATCACCCTGAAGCTCAGCGGCAGGAAAAATTATGGCTGGACAGCTTGGGATTGCTACCGCCGCCTGATCCAAAGCTGGGGCATGGCCTACGGCATCGACCGCGACGAATTTGACGCCGTGATGATCGCCTACAAGCGCCGCCACAAGGTGAAGCTGAAAACCCAATTCACGGACGCCCAGATGCGCCGGATGTCCCAAGCTTACAAAAAAGTGCTGGCCCGCCACCAGCTGAAGTTCGAGCAGAACGTCTTTCTGCAGGTGAAACAGGCCGTGCTGCACGTGCTGGATTCCTGGAACACGGACCGCGCCCGGCTCTACCGCCAGAAACTGCAGATCGCCGACGACTGGGGCACGGCGGTAACCATCCAGAAGATGGTGCTGGGCAATATCAGCCTGGATTCCGGAACCGGGGTGCTGTTCACCCACGCGCCCTGGAGCAAGGCCCCGGGGATCACGCTCAACGGCGATTTCACCCTCTGCAGCCAGGGCGAGGACGTGGTGGCCGGCCTGGTGCACACGCTGCCGATCTCGGAGCAGGAACGCAAACAGGCCAAACAACAGGTGGAACTCTCTCTGGAAAAGGATTTTCCCCAGATCCACACCCGCCTGCTGAGCCTCGCCCACCAGCTTCTGGACGAGCGCGATTATCCCCATCAGGAGATCGAATTCACCTTCGAAGGCCCCAGCCGCGACCAGCTTTATATCCTCCAGACCCGCAACCAGGTGATCACCAAAGCCCGCGACTACACCGTTTTCAACGTCCCCAAGCGCGATCTGAAGCTGCTGGGCAACGGCATCGGCATCGGCAAGGGCGTGATCAACGGCCTCATCGCCATTTCGCGGCAAGACATCGAGCACCTCAAAGATCGCGGCCAGCCGCTGATCCTGGTGCGTCCGGACACCGTTCCGGAAGACATGGAGCTGCTTTTCGACTGCCAGGGCCTGCTAACCTCCCGCGGGGGCGTAACCTCCCACGCCGCGGTAACCGCCATCCGCCTGGGCCTGGTGGGCATCGTCAACTGCCGCCAGCTCAAGGTGATCGAGGACGAAAACATCTGCCGCATCGGGGACAAGGCCTTCAAGCCCGGAGATCCCATCGCCATCGACGCCAGCAGCGGCGCCATCTATCTGGGCCACTACCCGGTGGAGCTCATCCACAGCTGAAAATTTCCAAAAAACATACAGACAAGGAGTATCGTATGAACCTCGACCTGAGAAACAAGAAACTGCTCGGGATCAACGGACTGGGCCGGATCGGCAAGTTGCTGCTCTGGAATCAGATCAACCTCCGCCATTTCGATGGGATCATCGTCAATGTCGGCCGCGAAGTGGGCAAACACCTGGACGACCTCATCCAGGTGATCGAGACCGACTCCACCTACGGCAGCATCCACAAATTCCTCTTCGGCATGGCGGGCCGCCAGGCAGAGATCAAGGTTCTGGACGCGGACAAGCCTCTGCTGGCGATCGAAGGCATTCCCGTGAAGATCCTTCGCAGCGCCCGGGATCCCAAGGACATCAACTGGCTGAACGAAGGCGTGCGCATCGTGGTGGATTGCACCGGCAACTTCGTGGATCCGAACGTCACCCCTGAGCAGGGCAAACCTTGCCTGCGCGGGCATCTGGAAGCCGGAGCCCTGAAAGTGGTCTGCTCCGCCCCCTTCAAGAGCAAAACCGCCGGCGTCACCAGCCACGCGGACGCCATCACCATGATCTACGGCATCAACCATCTGAACTACAAACCCGCCGAACACCACGTGGTCTCCGCCGCCAGCTGCACCACCACCGGCCTCGCCCATCTGATCAAGCCCCTGCTGGAAAACGAGGAAACCGCCAACATCATGACCGCCTCCATGAGCACCATCCACGCCGCCACCAATACCCAGAGCATCCTCGATTCCGTGCCCAAGGCCGGCGCCACCGACCTGCGCAAATCCCGCAGTGTGCTCAACAACATCATCCTTTCCACCACCGGCGCTGCCAAAGCCCTGGAACTGGTGATGCCCTCCATCCGGTCGATCGGCTTCATGGCCGATTCCGTGCGCATCCCCACCTCAACCGTGTCGCTGATCAACCTCAACGTGACCTTCCACACCAAACTCAACGAACTGGGCCAGCCGCTGGTCAACCGCCGCCTGATCAACCAGATCTACCAGAAAGCCGCCCAGGGCCCGCAGCAGGGATTGCTGGTCTATTCCGAACGCCAAAACGTTTCCGCGGACCTGATCGGCACCCTGGCCGCCGCCACCGTGGAAGCCCATGAAACCCACACCCGCACCAGCTTTATCCCGGTTCCGCCCCAAACCCTCGCCGCCCTGGGAGTGGAAGCCGGCCGCGAGGTCACCATGCCGGTAACCCACGCCAAGATCTTCGGCTGGTACGACAACGAACTTGGCTCCTACACCAATTCCCTCTCCCGTTTGGTGAACTATATCGAAGCCAATACACCCTGATCGGCAGATCGGCTGATATAGAGATGCGGGATATCCGGAACACCCGGAGGCCCGCGTCTCTTTTTTTGCCGTCACTCCGCTTGCTTCTTCTCTGCCCAACTCTGCTGCTCTGTGGTGAGTTGTTTCTCTGCTGCCTCTTGCCGCGGGATGGACCACCCAACCAGCTGAAGCTTATGTTTGGCTCTCTTTCAAACCAAGCGGGTGACTGAGGCAACCCGTTATGAACCATGCCAACTCATCCTGGGTTGCCAAATCCCTGTGCTGACTCTGCATAGCAGCAGAAACTCAATCCGGACACACAACCCCGCCCTACGCGGGGTGCAGGACTATAGGCGGGGTGTTTCAACCCCCGTGGCAGAAAGCCTCGATCGAAAGCAAGCAAACCCCGCTCGCGGGGTGGAGGAATTTGCGGAGCGATTAATCGCTTCGCCATAATGATCAGGGTTAAAACAACGCATCTCTGATCCGCGATAAATCACGAACCTAAGTCCTGCACCCCTCTGGTGAGGGGTTTTTCAGGAATTTGCGCGGCTGCTTTTACGGGGGTTGAAACACCCCGCCTATAGTGCTGCACCCCTCTAGCGAGGGGTTCATCCGGGCTAACCCGCCCGGTTTGAAAGAGAGCCTTATCTTTCACCCTTTCACCCTTTCACCCTTTCACCCTTTCACCCTTTCACCCTTTCACCCTTTCACCCTTTCACCCTTTCACCCTTTCACCCTTTCACCCTTTCACCCTTTCACCC
>JAJBBF010000077.1 GCA_020532215.1 Candidatus Cloacimonadota bacterium | reverse complement strand
GAGTGATGCCCGAGGCGGTGATCGGCACCAATGTCACCCTGGGCGAGGGGATCAGTATCTATCCTGGCGCGGTGGTCGGCAACAATGTCACCATCGGTGACCGGGTGGTGATCCATCCTGGTGCGGTGATCTACGATGGCGCGACCATTGGTGATGACAGCGTGATCCACGCTAACGCCGTGGTGCGGGAGCGTTGCCGCCTGGGCAAGCGCTGCAAACTGCAGCCGGGGGCCGTGATCGGCAGCGACGGTTTCGGCTATGCCCCGGATGGGCCTTCCTATTATCCAATTCCCCAGATCGGCATTGTGGTACTGGAAGACGATGTCGAAATCGGTGCCAACAGCACGGTTGACCGGGCGGCCCTGGAGGTAACCCTGATCAAGCGCGGCACCAAGCTGGACAACCTGGTGCAGGTGGCCCACAACTGCCAGATCGGCGAGGATTGCATGATCGTCTCCCAGGTGGGGATTGCCGGCAGCAGCAAGATCGGCAACCACGTGACTCTGGCCGGTCAGGTGGGGGTGGTGGGCCATGTCAGTATCGGTGACAATGTGATCGTAGGCGCCCAGGCCGGCGTGCCCAGCGCCTTGGCCCCCAATGCCTACTATAGCGGATCGCCGGCCATGCCCCACAAAGACTGGCTGCGGGTGATGGGTGTGCTGCCCAGGCTGCCTGATATGCGAAAAAAAGTAAGCGAGTTGGAGAAAAAAATAGCCGCCCTTGAGGCCCGGCTGGCAAAGGAGTAAGTGATGCAACCGACCCTGCCGATGGATGTGAACGCCATCATGAAGATTCTGCCCCACCGCTATCCATTCCTGCTGGTGGACCGGATTGTGGAGCTGGAGCACGGTACCCGCTGCGTGGGTATCAAAAACGTGACCATCAACGAACCATTTTTTCCGGGGCATTTCCCCGGCCATCCGGTGATGCCGGGGGTCTTGATCGTGGAGGCCATGGCCCAGGTTGCCGGTATCATGGCCTATCTGGCCTCTGATGAAGAGACCCAGAAGAAGGTCAGCTACTTCATCGCCATTGAAAATGCCAAGTTCCGCAAGCCGGTGATGCCGGGCGACCAGCTGCGGATCGAGATCACCACCACCCTGAACCGACGCGGTATCTGGGGGGTTGATGGCAAGGCGTATGTGGACGGAACCCTGGTGACCGAGGCGTCTCTAAAGGCTACCTTTGCAGCAGCAGCAACCTAAGGGGGAGCTATGGCAGTGCATCCGACGGCAATCATCCATCCATCGGCCCAGATCGCTGAAGGGGCCGAGATCGGTCCCTACGCCATTATCGAGGAGCAGGTCATTATCGGCAAGGGGACTAGCATCGGCCCCCATGCCGTGATCGGCAAATGGACTGAATTGGGCGAAAACAATCAGATTTACCACATGGCCTCAGTGGGTGTGGCGCCCCAGGATCTGAAGTACAGGGGCGAGGAGTGCTGGACCCGCATCGGCAACGGTAATACGATCCGTGAGTTTGCCACGGTGCATCGCGGTACCGTAACCGGCATCAGCGAGACGGTGCTGGGCAACAACAACCTGCTGATGGCCTATTCCCATGTGGCTCACGACTGCCGGGTGGGCAGTGGCAACGTGATGGCCAATGCCGCCACCCTGGCCGGCCATGTGACCGTTGAGGACAACATCATCCTGGGCGGTCTGGTGGCTGTTCACCAGTTTGTCCATATCGGCTCGTACGCCATGCTGGGCGGTGGCACCCTGGCAGGATCGGATGTGCCGCCCTATATGATTGCATCCTTCGGTGACAGGCGTGAGGCCAAACTCCGGGGCCTGAATCTGATCGGCCTCAAGCGGCGCGGCTTCAGCGACGAGGTGATACGCAATCTTAAAAATGCGTACAAGATCCTGTTTATGTCTGATTTGAAGCAGGTTGATGCGATTGCCAAAATCAAGGCTGAAATCGTCGGTTGCGCCGAGGTGGATACGCTGCTCAACTTTATTGAAAAATCAGAACGAGGCATCTGCCGGGGATGACGCCACTGCGGACGGCAGTGATCGGCGTTGGCTACCTGGGTGCCTTTCATGCCCAGAAGTACGCGTCACTGCCAGGAGTAGAGCTAGTTGGCGTAGCGGACAGTAATCCGGCACGGGCCGCCGAGGTGGCTACAACCTGCGGCTGCCGTGCCTTTACAGACTACCGTGTGCTGCTCGGCCAGGTGGATGCGGTCAGCGTGGTGGTGCCTACCAGTCACCACTTTGAGATCGCCCGTGAGTTCTTGGCGAACAACGTGCACGTGCTGGTTGAGAAGCCGATAACGACGACCATCGAGCAGGCCGATGCGTTGATCGGCCTTGCCGAAGCACAGCGGTTGGTACTGCAGGTTGGGCACCTTGAGCGGTTCAATCCGGTGCTGCTGGCCGCCGTGGCCAAGGTGGACAGGCCGCTGTTTGTGGAGTCAGTCCGTGTTGCGCCGTTTTGTCCGCGTGGGACCGATGTCAACGTAGTGCTGGATCTGATGATTCACGATATCGAGCTGATCCAGTATCTG
>JAJBBF010000141.1 GCA_020532215.1 Candidatus Cloacimonadota bacterium | reverse complement strand
TGTGGCGTTCCACATAAGGCGCACCGGGGAGGGGATGGCTGCGCGGGGCAGTCTGCGCCAGGGTCAGGGTGGCCAGCGCCAGCAGTATGAACGTTAGGGTTGGTATTTTCATCTATGCTCCTTCATTGCCTATCATCTATATTACTATTCGATCTCCCTTTCCCTGTCAAGTTTTATCTGCCTCGGGAGCTTTAGCCGGAAACCTTCCGCCAGCCGGGATCTACCCCGCCCCGCAGCCAGAGAAGGGCCCGGCCTCGGATCAGAACACGGCCGCTGGCTACCTCCGCTTCGAAGGTTCCCTGCCGCTCTGAGGCCTGGAGCCCTTTGAGCGTCCTGAGCCCCAGCCGGGCCGACCAATAGGGTGCCAGAAAGGTTTGGGCGGAGCCGGTGACGGGATCTTCGGGTATGCCCTCCCAGGGCGCGAAATAGCGGCAGATATAGCCTTCCGGGCAAGGTGCAGTGACCGCGATCCCCAGCCAGGGAAAGCCTTCAAGGCTCGCCAGACGGGTAAAATCCGGCTTCATTTGCGCAATCTGCCGATGCTCCGGATAAACCAGGATCAAGTTGCGGCTGCGCCTGGCACAGAGGGTTTCGTCGGGTGTATCGGGACCCAGGGCTTTCAACAGCTCATCAGGCGCCGGGCAGGGTTCGGGTTCCTCGATGGGAAAATCCAGCTCCAGCATTTCGCCTTTCGCGCTTACGGCGAGTTCTCCGGAGAGACTGGCAAAGCTGATCCGGCCGCTTTCAGAGGTGGCAAACAGGGCTTTGGCGGCGGCAAGTGTGCCATGGCCGCAAAGGGAAACCTCCACCTCCGGTGTGAACCAGCGGATGTTGTAATGGCCGGGGCCAAGCTTTTTCAGGAAAGCGGTCTCGGAGAAACCGAACTCCCTGGCCAGGCCCAACATCCGGCTGTCTTCTGGATAATCATCCAGGATCACCACGGCGGCGGGATTGCCCCCAAAATAGTCATCCGCGAAGGAGTTCACAAAGAAAACTGGATCGGTGTTTTTCATCTATTGATCGAAGCTGGCCATTTTAAGGGGAATGGTTCAATCCGGGTAGGTAAGAGTGCAGTCCTGTGAGACCCTAATCCAGTAACCTTTGCCGGGTTCCATGGTGCTGGGGTTGGCGCCCAGGTAATCCACTTCCAGCAAATATGAAGAAATGGAAGCCAGGGCGGTGGCGGTGGGTTTGGCCGCCTCGGGCAGGTAGGAAACCAGGTTCCATCCGGCTTTGAGGCTGATGGGGATGGCAGAGGCCTCCACCTGGGTCCCTGTCACCGTGAGGGTGGCGGGGCTGGAAACGTTCACCCAGTAGCCCTCGTTCACGGCCAGGTTTTGCAAAGTGTTGAAATACGGGGCCATGGAGGGCATGTAACTGCGGGTCTCGTTCTTGATCTGTATCAGTCCGGGGACGCTGGCGAATACATCCGCGACAGCCATGGAGGCAGGGACTTTGTTCAGGCTGATCAGGTTCCAGCCGGCGTTGAGGGAAATGCTTTGAGGCGTTTCGCCAAATACTATGATGACAGGGGTTTGAACGTTGCCGGATACGGTCACCTGCACATACTGGGGATCGTAGCCAGAGGTGGTGACGGTGAGGGTGTAAGTTCCCGGCTGGAGGTAGCGGTAGAAATCCCCGTGGCTGGGGTCCGTTTCCACACTGGAGTAGGTGCTGTCGTAGCCAGAGATGCTGATCTCCGCTGCCAGCGGGTTTCCCCAGGCGTCCACCACCGTTCCGTTGATGCCGTATAGCGACTGTTCCAGATAGCTGAGCATGGCCTCGTAGTTGTAGTTCCAGTAGTCGGGCATGGTGGAGGCGTCCGGCAGTTTAGTGAGTGAGCATTCTATGGTGACCTCGCGGCCGTTGCGGGTGTAATTCATCCAGTCCTGACGTCCGCCGGCAATCACATACCAATCGGCCCCGTTGGTGATGCCGTTGGAGCTTACGCTGGTGAAGTAGCCGCTGGGGCCGTCCGCCTGGGCATTGGAGGCATAAACCAGGCTGGAGGATATGAACCAGGCGTCGTCCGGATGCAGGGTGTAGGTGTAATCCCAGGGATAGTTAACCACTTCAGCCCCGCCGTGGTAGTTGATGCCAAAGACGAAGCTGTGGGCGTTGGCAAAGTCCATCAGGGCCTGGGTTTCGGGCTGGATAGCGCCGCTGTTCAGGCTGCCGTCGTAGTTCGGGTAGTTGCGGTTCAGGTCAATCCCGTTGGCGTTGTAGCGCCGGGCGCTGGCGACGGTGTTGTCGCCGCCGTAGTAGGTCCCGTCGGGATTGGTGTTGGGCCCGATGTAGAGTTCCATTGAGTTCACGATATTGGCCAGGCGCGGATCAGTCCCATACTGGCTGAGCAGGGTTTCGATGAGGCGCAGCATCAGCATCCAGCCGGTGGTTTCATCGCCGTGGATGGTGCTGGTGAGCAGCACTTCCGGCTCTTTTTCCTCCACTGCCACGTTGTCCGAGATCTTGGCCACCAGGATGGCGCGGCCGTTCACGGTGGTGCCCACGTTGATGATCTGGCAAAGGTTGGG
>JAJBBF010000173.1 GCA_020532215.1 Candidatus Cloacimonadota bacterium | reverse complement strand
GGGTGGTGGCCATCTTCATCCCGGTGGTCATGAGCGTGGCAGTGCGGACCAAGATTGCACCGTCCCGACTGATGATGCCGCTGAGCTTCGCCGGGCTGATCAGCGGCATGCTGACCCTGGTCGCCACGCCGCCCAACCTGGTGGTGCACAGCGAGCTGGTGCGCAACGGTCTGGACGGCTTCTCCTTCTTCAGCTTCACACCGATAGGCCTGGTGATACTGCTGCTGGGTATCGGCTACATGCTGGTAGCACGCCGCTGGCTGGGCCGCGGTGCAAGCGACCGCAAGGAGCCAGAGCGACAGAGCATGCAGGATCTCGCCGCGCTGTATCGGCTGCCCGAGCGGGAACGACGCCTGCGGCTGAACGACAACTCACCGCTGATCGGCCGGCCGCTGAACGAACTGGAGCTGCGCAGCGAATACGGCATCAACGTGATTGCCGTGGAGCGCCAGCGCCGCTTCGGCAACCTGCTGCAGGTGGCTACCGGCAATACCGTACCCCAGCCCGGGGATATTCTGTTGGTGGACCTGGCCAGCCCGGCGATCGCCCTCATGGGCGCCTATCAGGAGATCGGTGTCACGCCAGTGAGCCTGGAAAGCTCCTACTACAGCGTGCATTCCCATCAGCTGGGGCTGGCCGAGGTGGCGTTGCCGCCGGAGTCGCGATTGGCCGGCAAGACCATTCAGGAAGTGGCCTTCCGCAGCCGTCACCGACTCAATGTGGTGGGGCTGCGGCGCAACGGTCAGGCTCTGCCCGGCGTGCTGGTCGACGAGAAGCTGCGGGCCGGGGATACCCTGCTGGTGGCCGGCAGCTGGAAGGACATCGACCGCCTGCACCTGCTGACCCGGGATTTTGTGCTGCTGAGTCTGCCCAGCGAGATCAGGGAAGTGGTCCCGGCCGCCCGCAAGGCGCCCTATGCCCTGCTGAGCCTGGCGGTGATGATCGGCCTGATGGTCAGTGGCGTGGTGTCCAACCTGATGGCGGCGCTGATTGGCTGCCTGCTGATGGGCTCCTTCAAGTGCATCACCATGGACTCCGCCTACAGGTCTATCCACTGGCCGAGTCTGATCCTGATCGTGGGCATGCTGCCCTTTGCCCTGGCGCTACAGAAGACCGGCGGCATAGACCTGGCCGTGGGCGGCCTGCTGGAGCTGTTCGGCGATACCGGGCCACGGGTGCTGCTGGCGACCCTGTTCATCGCCACGGCGGTGACCGGTCTGTTCATCTCCAATACCGCTACGGCGGTACTCATGGCGCCGGTGGCGCTGGCCACCGCCCAGGCCATGGGAGTGTCGCCCTATCCCTTCGTCATGGCAGTGGCCCTGGCTGCCTCGGCGGCCTTCATGACCCCGGTGTCGTCCCCGGTCAACACCCTGGTGCTGGACCCGGGGGGCTATCGGTTCGCCGATTTCCTCAAGATAGGCGTGCCTTTCACCCTGCTGGTGCTGCTGGTCACAGTAGTGCTGGTACCTTTGGTGTTTCCCTTCTAGCCCGCTTTCGCGCCGGGCGGTCCGGCGATCCGGCGGTGCTCCTTGTATGTTACGCAGAGATCAACTGATAAGGTTGCTCACCAGTTATCGGGGAGGCCGTATGCTCCTGGAGGCAGCTTGGACTGACCTCGTGTGTAGAGTGGCTCCCCGCCTCATTACCAACCTCGAAGAGTATCCGGAAGCTGGCTTGGCCAGACTTCGCATGACAAGGTCGAGGCGGCATCAAGTACGAGGTCGGGGAACCGGTAACTATTGTGACCGAAAATCTGCCGAGGGAGAACTCACGTGACCATTGCTGTTGGAATCGATATTGCTGCCAAGACATTCGACATGGTCATCCGCCGTTCCGGAAAGCCGAGCAAGCCGAGCACTTTCAAACAAACCCCGGCAGGTCATGCCGCCGTGATCAAGCAGCTGAAGAAGCTCAAGCCCCGGAGCATTGTGATGGAGGCTACGGGTATCTACTACCTTGATCTGGCGGTAGCCATCGCTGAAGCGGGGTTGCCGGTCAGCGTCATCAATCCGAAGAGCTTCCGCCATTTCTGCGCACTCAAGCTCAATGGCACCAAAACCGATGGTGTAGATGCTGCCTTGCTGGCCGAGTATGGGGAGCGCATGGCTCCTCGCCTGTGGACTCCGCCGCGCGACCTCTACCTCAAACTGCGCGATGTAGGTCGCCAGATTAACCGCCTGACCCATAGTCGCACTCAAGCCAAGAATCGCCTGCACGCCCTGACCTCTACCCGCATGACCCTTGCGCTGTTGATTGAGGATGAGCAAGAAGCGATCACCATGCTGGATCGCCGAATCGACAGGCTGACCCAGGCAGCCCTGGAGCTGATTGAACAGGATCAGACACTCTCCCGGCACATGCAGAACCTGTGTGCTGCCAAGGGCGTGGGACAGGCTACGGCTATTGCCGTACTGGCAGAGCTGATGGTGTTGCCCGACAGCCTCAAGGCGCCGCAAGTCAGTCGTTACGCTGGGCTGGACATACGCCTGACGCAGTCAGGTAGCAGCGTCAATCGCCCAGCCCGCTTAAGCAAGGCAGGCAACGCATACCTGAGATC
>JAJBBF010000147.1 GCA_020532215.1 Candidatus Cloacimonadota bacterium | reverse complement strand
GCAGAATATGTGGATAACTGAGCTTTTTCAGGGTTCATGTTGAGAAATTATGAAAAAATTGTGGATAACTACAAAGTAGATCCTGGAAAGCTGGACACTTTGGTATTACGCAAAGGTCTTCTTGTGCAGTTCCAGCTTCAGGTATTCCCAATAATCCAGTCCGGCGCGTTTGAGCGCTTTATCGGTAAGCAGGAATCTACAGGGCTGGATCAGATGCAGGGTGGAGCCTGTTCCCACACAGGGGCGGCCGATGTTGCCTGTATTGGCCGGGATTTCCGGTTCATAGAGAACCACATGCAGATCAGTTTGGGGCAGGGGCAGCATCTTCAGAGCAGGGGCAGGCCGTTGATCAGACGATCCCAGTTTTGCAGCCAGAGAGGCAGGTTTTGCTTCACCTCGTATCTGTTCAAGCGGTCGTTGACAGTGTAAACGCTCCAGGGCACGCGGGCAAAACCACGGGAAAGGATGGTGCGTCCGTTCACGGGCATCATGGCCAGCTTGTACATCACGAATTGCTGGGCTTCGGCTGAGATCAGCCGTTCGAGGAATTTCAGGGCGGTGGCGCGGTTGGGGGCGCCGGCGCAGAGGGCGGCGTATTCAGTATAGCGCCAGGACCCTTCCTCCGGGATCACAGCCCGGATGTGGCTTTCGGAAGGATAGAATTCGTTGATCCAGGCCGGCACGGAATTGTAGCCGATCATCAGGCCGCAATCTCCGCGGCGGAGGGCGCTGAGGCATTCGGAGTGGTCGGGGTAAAGCTTACGCACGTTTTTGCGCAAACTGCCCCAAAGCTGCTCATAGCCGCGGTCCCCGAACAGGGCTATGGTCCAGAGCAGCGAGCCGCGCCCCAGCCCGGATGTGGCTGGATCGCAGAGCGCCAGCTGGCTGAGGTAGCGGTCGTCCTGAAGTTCGCCGAAGGACTTGGGCGGATCGGGGAATTTGCGCGAATCGTAAATGAAAGCCAGATTCGCCGTGGCGTAGGGGATGAGGCGCCGGTCGGGATCGCGGGGCACTTCGTGGCTGATCCTGGCCAGTGAAAGCTCCGGCAAGGCCTCGAAGGGTTCCAGGATGGTGTCCGCCAGGGTGAAAGAATTGTCCAATCCGAGCACGATATCCGCGTTGGCCAGGCTGTCGGAAACGCTGAGGGAATCCAGCAGCGAGGGAAGATCCGGGAAGATCACGACCTCGAGGGCGGTCTTGTTTTGGGCGGCAAAATCTTTGAGGACCACTCTCTCAAATCCGGAACTGCGGATATGCCGCAGGGCGAAGATGGTCAGCGAGGAGGTTGGCTCCGGTTTTTGCTGCTCAGGCTCCGGTTGATGGCAGGCCGTGAGGGCCAGGGCCAGGATCAGGGCTGCCAAACAGGCTGGCCGCTTGGGCAGCAGGTTATTTCTGCGCGGAGTTTCCCGGCTGGATCTCATACGCTTCCCAAAATGATATAGGCCACGATGAAATCCATAACCAGCACCCACACCGCGCTGTAAACCACTGTCAGCATGGTGCTGCGTCCCACTCCCTCGGCGCCGCCGGTGGTGCGGTCTCCGAAAAAACAGGCCAGGGAGGTGATCACAAAGCCAAAAACTATGGATTTAACGATGCCGCTGATCAGGTCGAAGGGCTCGAAATAGCTGCGGATGTTGTGGAAAAAGGTGTGGTAGTGGATGCCATGGCGCAGCCAGTTGAAAAACCAGGCGCTGCCGATCCCGACCACGTTCGCGAAAATGGTGAGCAGGGGAAAGGCCACAACTCCAGCCGCGACGCGAGGCAGATAGAGAAATTCCTCGGGTTCGATGCTCATGCTCTTCAGGGCGTCCAGCTGCTCGCTAACCCTCATGGTGCCGATCTCGGCGGCAATGGCCGCTCCCACCTTGCCAGTCATCACCAAAGCCGTGAGCACCGGCGCCAGCTCGATCATGGTGGATTTGCTGATCAGCACGCTGAAGAGGTGTTCCGGAATGTAGCCGCGGCCCTGATAGACCAGCTGCAGCGCTGTCACCAGCCCGGTAAAAGAAGAGGTGAGGGCGATCAGCGGCAGGGAATCCACACCTATGCGTTTGAGCTGGATCACAAATTCGGGAAAACGCTTTCCCAAGCGGGGAAAGCATTTCAGCAGCTTGCCCACAAAGATGGTGAAAGCGCCTACGCCGGTTAGAAAATCAGATTTCATGCGCAGTGTCGATGCTGCGGAAGAGGGTGAATTCCTTTACAAAGCCGAGCTCCACAAAACCGGTGGCGCCGTGGCGGTTTTTGCCCACGATCACTTCGGCTATGCCTGGTTTATCCGTTTTTTCGGGATAATAATACTCGTCGCGGTAGATGAACATCACCAGGTCCGCGTCCTGTTCGATGGCGCCGGATTCCCGCAGGTCGGCCAGGCGGGGGCGTTTTTCCTCGCGGGTTTCCAGCATGCGGTTGAGCTGGGAGAGCGCCACCACGGGGATCTTCAAGTCCTTGGCCAAAATCTTCAGGGAGCGGGATATCTCAGAGATCTCCTGCTGGCGGCTGTCGCGGTCCTTGGGCAGGGTCATCAACTGCAAATAGTCGATGATTATGAGGTCCAGGCCGTCGAGATCCGCGGCGAGGCGCCGGGTCTTGGCCTGGATCTCCAGCGGGGTGTTGGTGCCGGATTCATCTATGTATATGGGTTTGGAGGAAAGCACTTCCGAAGCCTGCATGATGCGGATCAGCTTTTCCTCGTTCATTCCGTAACCCTTGAGCATGGCGTCCATGTTTACTTCGGAGGCGCTGCTGAACATGCGCATGATCACTTCGTCAGCTGCCATTTCCATGGTGAAGATGGCCACTTTTTTGCCCAGATTCACCGCGGCGTGGGAGGCGATGTTCAAAGCCAGAGAGGTTTTACCCATGGCGGGGCGGGCCGCGATGATGATGAACTGCCCGGGCCGGAATCCGCCGGTGAGGCGGTCCAGATCGCCAAATCCGCTGGGGACGCCGATCACGGGAACCTTGGTAGAGGCGATGGTGTCTATGGTCTTGAGCACCTCGGGGCTGATCTCATCGAAGCGCTGGAAGCCTTGGTGCTTGGGGAGTTCAGCTATCTGGAAGATCGCCTGCTCCGCTTCGTCCACCACGGTCTTGACCGGTTTGGGCGAGCTGTAGCAGGATTCGATGATGCCGTTGCAGGCCACGATCAGATGCCGCAGCAGCGCCTTTTCGGTCATGATGTTCAAGTGGTAGTCGAAATTGGCGCTGGAGATCACAAAATCGGCCAGGTCGTTGATGTAGGGGATGCCGCCGGCCTTTTCGAGGGTGTTGTTGCGGCCCATCCTGTCGGCCAGGATCACGGGGTCAACCTCCTTGCCTTCGTTGAAGAGCTCGCAGATGGTGCGGAAGACCAGTTTGTTCGCCGCGCGGGAAAAGTATTCTTCCTTGATGGTTTCGATGCCTTTGCTAACGATGCCGGAATCGATGATCATGGCCGAAAGCACGCCGGCCTCGGCATTCACGTCCGTGGGCAGGGCGCGGTCCGAGATCTGGGTGATCTCTTTGGGGGCGGGGTCGGTTTTTTTAGCCATCTTTCAGTTTCTCCAACAGCGCTTTGGCTACGGTTTCCGGCACGAAATCCTTGAGCTCGGAACCCAGTTCCGCCAATTGCCGGATCAGCGAGGAGGAAAGATACATGTAACGCAGGCTGGGCACCAGGAAGATGGTCTCGATGCCGGGGTCGAGCTTGGTGTTCGTGAGGGCCAGGGAAAGCTCGTATTCAAAATCGGAAACGGCGCGCAGGCCGCGGATCATCACCCGGCAATCGCGCGAGCGGGCAAAATCGACGGATAGCCCTTCGAATGTGGCAACCTCCACGTTGGGCAAGTGGCTGACGGCTTCGGCGCAAAGCCGTTCGCGCTCCTCGAGGCTGAAGAGGTTCTGCTTGCCGGTGTAGTCCGCTACGGCCAGGATGATGGTGTCGAAAAGCTTCGAGGCTTTTTCCAGGATGTTCACGTGCCCCAGGGTGATAGGATCGAAGGTGCCGGGATAGATGGCTTTGCTACTCATTTTACGTAACCTGCCGGCGGATCTTTTCGATGTCTTTGATCTCCTTGGGAATCTTGGCGGAAAGCACTTTATGCCCGGTTTTGGTTACCAGCACGTCGTCCTCGATGCGCACGCCTATCCTCTCTTCCGGAATGTAGAGCCCGGGTTCGACGGTGATAACGTTGCCCGCTTCCAGAGCGGCTTCGCGGCCGCCGAGATCGTGGGTGTCCAGGCCCAAAAAGTGGCTGACGCCGTGCATGTAATATCTGCCGATCTGGTCCTCGGAATCGATCAAACCAAGCGAGATCGCAGCTTGGGCCAGGCCCTTTTTGGTGATCTCATTGAGTTCAGAGAGCTTGATCCCTGGTTTGACGCTGGCGATCACCTTTTTCTGCGCGTCCAGAACGGCCTGGTAGATCTGCTTCTGGCGCGCCGTGAACTTGGTGCCGATCGGGAAGCAGCGGGTGATGTCGGCGCTGTAGCCGTTGCAGTCCGCCCCCACATCCATCAGTACCAGTTCGTTCTTCCCAATCTGGCAGTTGTTCTTATCGTAATGAAGTGTGGCGGCGTTGATGCCGGCGGCGATGATGGGGGCGAAACCCCAGGTGTGGAGCCCGCTGTCCTGCATCCGGTAAAAGAGGGTGGCCTCCAGCTGGTATTCCATCATCCCTGGCCGGGCCGAGCCCATGATGTCCAGGATGCCCTGGCCGGTTACGTCGATGGCCTTTTGCAGCTGCTGGATCTCCCAGGCGTCCTTGAGCTTGCGCAGCGGGGCGATCAGGTCGTTCAGCTGTCTGATCTCGATCTGCGGATGGCGGTCGCGAACGGGCTGGAGCATGTGCATGGCCAGGGTGGGTGGCTGATTCAGCGCGGCGAAACCGAGATTGGCGTGGATCACTTTCATCATGGGGCACATGGCAGAAAGGGTGGTGTAAAATTCATCCAGATAGCGCACCCGCTTGATCCCGCTGATCCGGGTGGCCTCCTCCGGGCTGAGTTTTTCGCCTTCCCAGACGATGCGTTCCGGATCGCTGCGTTCGATGAAGAGCATGTCGTTGAAGCGGCCGCCGAATTTGCCTGCCACGTAGATCAGTTCTGGATGGTTGAGCCCGGTGAGGTAGAGGAAATTTTTGTCCTGGCTAAACTTTTGCAGTTTGCCCTGGGAGTTGGCAAAGACGATCAGGTTTTCGCCGTCGGAAAGGAGTTCAGCCAGGCGTTCCCGGCGCGGCGCTGTGATTTCAGCTGTCATGGTTCTTCCTTTTGTTAATTGCCTGTGGGCTGGCCCGGGGATGGGTTCTTGGTGTCGCCGTCCTTGCCGAACTCCGAAAAGTCCAGGCTCTGGGTCTGATTTGCCGTTACGGCGATCCCGTATTTATAGTATTCGTGGTATTCCGCGTCCACCAGCTTGAGGTCCCAGGTCCCTTCGGTAACCGTCCAGAGCGTATTCTGGCCTGGTTCCAGGCTGCCGGCCAGGTCATTCGGGCCCCAGTCCAGTTCTGTGGTGGGGGAGATGTAAACTTCCACGATGGAGAGGGAACCAGTGTTGTCGAAGGTGATGGCGCCTCCGGAGGGGATCACATCAACGGTGGCTATCAGGCCGGCCCGAACGGTTTGCTCCACTATTTCCGGAAACACGTAGTTGCCGATGTAGCTTACGCTCAGCACCCTGCTTTCTTTGTAGAAGAGGGACCAGTTCGACCAGCCGCTGATCCGGCGCGGCTCCGAGTTGTCCACGCTCACCCAGATCTCGCCGGCGCTGCGGTTGCGGACCCTCAGCTCGCCTTCTTGTGCGACGCAGGCCAGAGCCTGAAACGCCGTCAACAGCATGAGCAGCAGCAGCGGCCCGCGTTTCACCGCCAAATTCCCTTAGTTCGTTCCGGCCGCCTTCCTGCGGGCGGTGGTGCCGGCCATGGTGTAATCCGGCTCGCTGCCTTTGGTCACCACATCGGCGCTGATCCTGCAGCCCCGCACCTTTTCCATGTCCGGAATGTTATACATGATCCGAAGCATGAATTTTTCCATGATGGCACGCAATCCCCGGGCTCCGGCTTTTTGCTTGATGGCCACGCTGGCGATCTCGCGCAGCGCCGCTTCCTCGAATTCCAGGTCCACGCCGTCCATAGCAAAGTATTTCTTGTATTGGTTGCAGATGGCGTTTTTGGGCTGGGTGAGGATATCCACCAGAGCTTCCTCGCTGAGCTCGTGCAGGGTGCAGATCACCGGCATGCGGCCGATCAATTCGGGGATCAGCCCGTATTTCAGCAGATCATGGGACACGGTGTTATCGAAGATGTTGTAGTCCTCGGTGTTGCGCCCCAGCTTGACGTCGAAGCCGATGGCCTTGGTATCCAGGCGTTCCTTGATGATCTTTTCCAGGCCGAAGAAAGCTCCGCCGGCGATGAAGAGGATGTTTCTGGTGTCCATCTCAATGAAGTCCTGCTGTGGGTGTTTGCGTCCGCCTTTGGGGGGAACGTTCACCTTGGTGCCTTCCAGGATCTTCAGCAGGGCCTGCTGCACGCCTTCGCCGGAAACGTCGCGGGTGATGGATGGCGTTTCGGATTTGCGGCTGATCTTGTCGATCTCGTCGATATAGACGATGCCGCGCTCGGCCTTGGCCACGTCGTAATCCGCCGCCTGCAGCAAACGCACCAGGATGTTTTCCACGTCTTCGCCAACGTAGCCGGCTTCCGTGAGTGTGGTGGCGTCCGAGATGGCAAAGGGCACCTGCAGATAACTGGCCAGGGTCTGCGCGATCAGGGTTTTGCCGCAGCCTGTGGGGCCGATCATCATGATATTGCTTTTCTCCAGGTCGATCTGGTCGTCCTTGACCTGGCGGAAAATGCGCTTGTAATGGTTGTAGACCGCTACCGATATGATCATTTTGGCCTGTTCCTGGCCGATCACGTATTGGTCCAGATAGCCTTTGATTTCGCTGGGCTTAGGCAGTTCGGGTATCTCTTCCGTGGGTTCAGGAACGCTGGTGGCAACGATGTTGTGGCACATGGTGATGCATTCGTCGCAGATGTTTCCAGCGATCCCGCGGATCAGGGTTTTCACTTCGAGCTCGTTTCTGCCGCAGAAAGAACAGCTCAGGTTCTTGAACTTATCCAAGAAATCCTCCTCGTTTATGGGTCGTGGTTGCTGCCATTTGTTTCAATTATTGTATTGCCTCAAATCCCGTCAAGTTATTTCCGGGTGGCGATCATCTCGTCGATGATGCCGTATTCTTTGGCCTGGAGCGCGTCCATGTAGAAATTGCGGTCGGTGTCGTCCAGCAGCTTTTTCAGGTCCTGGCCGGTGTGTTTGTGCAGGATCTCGTTCATCCTTTCGCGCAGATAGAGGATCTCACGGGCTTGGATCTCGATGTCGCTGGCCTGGCCTTGCGCGCCGCCGAGGGGCTGGTGGATCATGATGCGGCTGTTCGGCAAAGCCGTGCGTTTGCCGGGATGCCCCGCAGCCAGCAGCAGGGCTGCCATGCTGGCAGCCTGGCCGATGCAGATGGTGCTAACGTTCGGCTTGATGTACTGCATCGTGTCGTAGATGGCCAGGCCGGAGGAGATGATCCCACCGGGGCTGTTGATATACATGTATATGTCGCGTTCAGGGTCTTCGCCTTCCAGATGCAGCAGCTGCGCCACGATCGAATTGGCCAGATTGTCCTCGATGACCCCGCTCACAAAGACGATCCTGTCTTTCAGCAGCCGGGAATAGATGTCGTAGGCCCGTTCCGCGCGGCCCACCTGTTCGATCACTATGGGAATGTAACTCATGCCTGTTCCTCCTGGTCCGGGTCGGATTCAACCGTCTCGAACTCTGTCTCTTCCGGGGTTTGGGGTTCCGGTTCGGGTTCCACGAACTCGCTGGTGGCGGCGATCCCGCGCAGGATGTGGTAGTTCAGCGAGCTTTCCTTGAAATCCTCTCCGGCGATGATCTCCTGATTCTCCTCGCGGTAGGCGGCCACGTTGATATCTCTCAGGATGGCTTTGTGCTCCACGTAAACGTCCGCCATCTCGTCGCTGTACTCCAAGCCGCTCTGTTTCTGCAGAGCCGCCAGCAGGTACATGCTGGTGGTATCCTGAACCACCTGTTCGATCACATACTGCTGCAGCATCGGGCGGAATTTCTCTTCAAAGTGCTCCAGCTCTTTGCCCACCATGTAGCGAACTGTCTTGGCGGGCAGCTGGAAAGGATTGTCCGTGAATAGCTTGGCCAGGATGGCGGAGTTTTGCCCTTCGATGTTTCTGTGCTCGACCTGAACTTTCATTTCCTGGGCGATCTTGGCCCGCATTTCCGCCAGATCGGCGAAATCCATGTCCTTGGCGAATTCGTCGTCGATGGCCGGAACCGCGTTGCGGGTGATGGAACTAACCTCCAGGCCGCAGGGGTAGACCTGTTCATCCTCCAAATCCACCGGCATCTCGGAGCTGTTGATGTCTTTGATGATGGCGCCGGTCAGCTCGCGCTCAAACTTATCTCCGGTATGGACGCCGACGAGCTTCTGGGGAAAGTCCTTGGCACCGTCTGAACCAGCCTCAAGCCGGACCCCCAGGGAGTGGGGGATGCCTTCGCTCTCAAATTGCAAATGGCCGTTGACCGTGTCTCCATCCCCGGCTGTATCCACATCTTGGATGGTGGAGTTTTCCCGGGCCAGGTTCTGGATGAATTTTCCCACCTCCTGCTCCAGATCGAGCGGATGGAAAGGAACCCGCAGGTTATCCAGCTGTTTCAGCTCCACCTTGGGCTCGTGCTCGATCTCGAGGGTGATCTTCATCTCGGAACCTTGCTGCCAGTCGATCTCCTTCACTTCCGGATAAAGCAGGAAATGGATGTCGTGCTCCTTCATCGCTTCCGCGAAAACTTCGTCCACGAAGTCTTTCTCAAAATAATCCTTCAGCTTATCGCTGTAGAGCCGGGTAACCATGTGCAGCGGGGCCTTGCCTTTGCGGAAACCGGGAACCTCCAGCTGCTTGGCCTGTTTGGCGAGGTATTTTTGATAAGAGGCGTCCACCCTCTCCGTTTCCACGGTGAGGATGATCTCTTGGGTGGTCGGGTTGATCTGCTTGAATTCTGTTTGCACTGTATCTCCTGAATTTGGTGGTGCGAAAGAGGGGACTCGAACCCCTACGAGATAATCCCACTGGATCCTAAGTCCAGCGCGTCTGCCAATTCCGCCACTTTCGCGCGGGCATTGTCTCTATAAGCTAAGTGAATAATGTAGATGGTCAAGTTTTTGAAGCCTGTCCGGCTGTCAAGCAATGAGTGCCGAATTGTCTATCAGGCGGGTCTTGCCGATGAACACAGCCAGCAGCATCCGCGAATTTTCGTCAACCCTGTCCGTGTCCGCCAGGGTCCCGGCATCAACGATCTTGATGTAATCTATCCTGCCTTCTGCCGCCAGCACTATTTTTTCCGCCTCTGCCAGGAT
>JAJBBF010000159.1 GCA_020532215.1 Candidatus Cloacimonadota bacterium | reverse complement strand
GCTCCATCCGGGCGGCCCATTCCACCACGTCGATGCCGGTTGGCTTGCGTCCACCATGGGTGTAGATCTCCCAGCGCTGTTCCCCCGGCACCTGGCGGGCGTCAATCGCCACCACCGTACACTGGGAGCCGAACCGTTCGGCCGCCTCCTGTACGAACTCGGGGCGTTGCACCGCGGCGGTGTTGATCGAGACCTTGTCGGCACCGGCATTCAGCATGCGGCGGATATCCTCAACCACCCGGATGCCGCCACCAACGGTCAGTGGCATGAAGACCCGCTCGGCGGTACGGCGCACCACGTCCACCATGGTGTCACGTCCGTCACTGGAGGCGGTGATATCGAGAAAGGTCAGCTCGTCGGCCCCCTGCAGGTCGTAGGCCTCGGCTATCTCCACCGGATCGCCGGCATCGCGCAGCTCAAGGAATTGGACCCCCTTGACCACCCGGCCACCAGTCACGTCCAGGCAGGGGATGATACGGCGGGTCAGCATTGCAGACCTCGTTTAGTGAGGGCGATAGCTTCAGCCAGATTGATAGCGCCGGTGTAGATCGCCTTGCCGGTGATGGCGCCGGTCACACCGCTGGCCTCAATGGCCATCAGGTTTTCGATATCCTTGAGCGATGAAACGCCGCCGGAGGCGATCACCGGGATTGAGATCGCCTCGGCTAATGATTTGGTGGCCTCCAGGTTGGGGCCGCCCATCATGCCGTCGCGGCTGATATCGGTGTAGATGATGGCGGACACGCCGCAGTCCTCGAATTTTTTGGCCAGATCAACGGCGGTGATGTCGGTCAGCTCGGCCCAGCCCTGCACCGCCACCATGCCGTTCTTGGCATCGATTCCCACCACGATCTGGCCGGGAAACTTTTGGCAGGCCTCAACCACCAGTGCGGGGTTGCGCTGGGCAGCGGTGCCGATGATCACCCGCGACAGGCCTAGGGAGAGGTAGGCCTCGATGGTGGCGATGTCGCGGATGCCTCCCCCCAGCTGGGCCGGGATGCTGATCGCCTTGAGGATGGCGCTGATGGCCTCTGTGTTTTTGGGCTTACCGGCAAAGGCGCCGTCCAGGTCCACCAGGTGCAGCAGTTCGGCCCCGGCCTGCTGCCACTTCAGGGCCTGCTCGCCAGGGTTGTCGGAAAAGACGGTATCGCGGTGCATCTCACCCTGTTCCAGGCGGACGCAGGCGCCTTCTTTCAGGTCAATGGCGGGAATGACGATCATACTAGCCTTTCATCTCGGCAAAATTCTTCAGCATCTGCAGGCCGATTGTTTGCGATTTTTCGGGGTGAAACTGGGTGGCCACCAGGTTGTCCTTGCGGATGGCAGCGCAGAACTCCAGCCCGTAGGTGCAGGTTGCCGCCACCACCGTCGGTTCATCCGGCTTCACATAATAGGAGTGCACGAAGTAGACGTTGCTGCCATCGGCAATGCCGTTAAAGAGCGGCGAATCGCCCTGCAGGTGGATCTGGTTCCAGCCCATGTGCGGTACCGGCAGCTTCTCGCCGGCCTCGCGCATCGCTTCCGGAAAACGGACTACCCGGCCGGGGATCACTCCCAGCCCCTTATGCAGGCCGAACTCCTCACTTTCGGAAAATAAGAGCTGCAGGCCCAGGCAGATCCCCAGAAAGGGGCGGCCCTCGGCGATTACCTTGAGGATCGGCTCCACAAAACCACCCTGTTCCAGGTTGCGGATGCAGTCGCGGAAGGCGCCTACACCGGGCAGCACGATCCGTTCGGCCTGCAAAATCTGTTGCGGGTCATTGGTAACCAGCGCCTTACAGCCAACCCGCTCGAAGCCTTTCTGGACCGAGCGCAGGTTGCCCATGCCGTAGTCGATGATAGCGATCATTTGATACCGTTCTTTTTGAGGTGCGGCGCATAACGCATGTCAGTGCCTTTAATATGTTTGATCAGCCAATCCTGCAGAAATTCGATCACGCTCTGGGTTAACACCGCTTCACCGGCGTTGAATTTACCCTGCAGGGCCAGCACCTGCTCCACCAGCCGGGCATGTTCCTGCTTGTGGCTGGCCTCTTCGGGATAGCCGGTGCTGCGGAAGGCCTGTTCTTCGTGACCGAAGTGGGAACCGGTGTACTCGATCAGACGGCCCAGTATCTGGCCGATGGCCTCCTTGGTTCGCTTCTGCTGCATGGCATCATGCAGGTCGTTGACCATGTCGAACAGCTTGCGGTGCTGGCCGTCGATGCTGGCGATGCCGGTCTCGAAGCTTGCATTCCATTCCAGGGCCTTGGCCAGCCGGAAGTGCCCCACCAGCTTATGCAGCTCATCCACCTGTTGTTCCAGCTTGCGGGTGGCCTCGGTGGTGCTGCGGGAGCTTTGCACGTTGCGGTCCACCACATCAGTGATCATCTGGATGTTGTTGGTGATCTCGTGGGTGGTGGCGGTCTGCTCCTCGGCCGCAGTGGCGATCTGGCTGACCTGCATGGCAAGTTCGTTGATCTTGTTGAGGATGTCCTCCAGGGCCGAGCCGGAGCGGGCGGTCTCCTCAGTGCCTTTAATGTGTTTGATCAGCCAATCCTGCAGAAATTCGATCACGCTCTGGGTCAAG
>JAJBBF010000098.1 GCA_020532215.1 Candidatus Cloacimonadota bacterium | reverse complement strand
GCGGCGGTGCGGCAGGCCGACCGGCTCTCTACCCTGGGCACCCTGGCCGCCGGTCTGGCCCACGAAGTGAAAAACCCGCTGGGCGGCATCAAGGGGGCGGCCCAGCTGCTGGAGCGGGAGCTGGACCCGGACAACGATCTGCTGGAATACCCGCGGGTGATGATCCGCGAGGCGGAGCGGATCGACAAGATCATCCGTCAACTGCTGGAACTGGCCTCTCCCAAGGGGCCGCGCTATGCCCCGGTCAACCTGCATATGGTGCTGGGGGATATCATCCTGCTGCAGCGCGAGGCGGCCGGTTCGCGTGAGGTCTCCATCGTGACCGGTTTTGATCCCAGCATCCCGCCGATCATGGCCGATGAGGCCCAGCTGACCCAGGTCTTTTTGAACCTGATTCGCAACGCCCTGGAGGCGATGACCGAAGGGGGGCGCTTGACGGTCACCAGCCGGGTGCTGTCTGACTATCAGCTTGGCCGTGACGAGGGACGCAGCCGGATGGTGGCGGTGGAGGTGGCCGACACCGGCCCCGGCATTGCAGCGGAAAATCTGTCCAAGGTGGGCACCCCCTTCTTCAGCACTAAGGAGGGCGGCACCGGGCTGGGGCTGGCCATCTGCCAGAAGATCGTGTCTGAACACCGCGGCATGCTGAAGATCGATTCCCAGCCGGGCCAGGGTACCCGGATCAGTGTGCTGTTACCGCTGATCCAATCGCCCGTGAAAGGTTAAAGCAATGGCACTGCACCGCATCCTGGTGGCTGACGACGAAGAGAGCATGCGTTGGGTCCTTTCCAAGGCGTTGCGCAAAAAGGGCTATTCCGTTGACCTGGCTGCCGACGGCAACGAGGCGTTGCGTCAGGTGCGCGAGCAGTCCTACGACCTGGCGATCGTGGATATCAAGATGCCCGGTATGAGCGGCCTGGATTTTCTGGACAAGGCCCGCGAGGTGCGCTCCGACCTGCTGGTGGTGGTGATGACCGCCGAGGCCAGCATGAAAAACGCCGTGGAGGCCATGAAGCGCGGGGCCTACGATTACATCACCAAACCGTTCGACCTGGAGGTGGTGGACGCCATCATCGAGAAGGTCAGCCGGGCCCGCGACGTCAGCAGCCAGGTCTCGCTCTTGAAGCAGGAGCTGAAAGACCGCTATCAGGTGGAAAAGAACATCGTGGGCAATTCGCCGGCCATGCGGGAGGTCTACAAGACCATCGGCAAGGTGGCGGTCAGCGACGTGACCGTGCTGATTCAGGGTGAGTCCGGCACCGGCAAGGAGTTGATCGCCCGGGCGATCCACTTCAATTCGTCACGTTTGGGTAAGCCGTTCGTGGCGATCAACTGCGCCGCCATCCCCAAGGACCTTTTGGAGAGCGAGCTGTTCGGCAGCGAGCGAGGTGCCTTCACCGGCGCCACCGAACGCAAGACCGGCAAGTTTGAACAGGCCAACCACGGCACCATCTTCCTGGACGAGATCGGCGACATGCCGCTGGACCTGCAGGCCAAGATTCTGCGGGTGCTGCAGGAACAGGAGATTACCCGCATCGGCGGCTCCCAGAATCTGCAGGTCGATGTGCGGGTGGTGGCGGCCACCAACCAGGAGCTGCTGGAGAAGGTTCGCAACCGTGAGTTCCGTGAGGATCTATTCTACCGGCTGAACGTGGTGCCGATCCATCTGGTGCCGCTCAGGGAACGGCGTGAGGATATCCGCCCCCTGGTGGACTATTTCCTGGCCCGTGCCTCGGCCGAGCTGGAGACCCAGCCCAAGCAGTGTTCAGACGAGGCGATGGAACTGCTCTGTAACCATTCCTGGCCCGGTAACGTGCGGGAACTGGAAAACACCATCAAGCGGGCGGTGATCCTGTCCAATGATCCGCTCTTGACCCCGTCCGACTTCGGCGGTCTGTTCGACCGTCAGCAGACGATCCATGCCGCACCCGAGGAACAGTCGCTGGAGGCGATTGTGGAGGCCAAGCTGCGTAGTTCCATGAACGGTATCGAGAAGTTGGACAAGGGTGATATTTACGACCGGGTGCTGGAACAGGTGGAGCGGCCGCTGATCCGTTTTACGCTTGAAAAGACCAGGGGCAACCAGGTGCGGGCCGCCGATATTTTAGGCATCAACCGCAACACCCTGCGTAAGAAGATCAATGATTTGGGGATACAGCTGAAGAAGGATTAGCTACTGCGGGCGCCGGAAACGGCGCCTTTTTTGTTTTAAAACACGTGCTGCAACAGCTGGCTGTGGCGTTCGATCACCGCCAGCGCCTCAAGCTCGGACTTGTAGGCGATGAACGGCACCCCGGCGGCAGCGGCGGCCTGCATGTCCACAGCGCTGTCCCCCACGAACAGCGCCTCGTGGGGCGCCAGGCCGTAATGCTCCAGCACCTTCAGCAGCGGTTCGGGGTGCGGCTTGGGATTAGCCACCTTGCCGGCGGTCATTACGCAACCAAAGAACCCTTCCAGGCCAAAGTCCTCGATGATCATCTCCATGGATGATGCCCGGTTGGTGCAGACCGCCAGTTCCACCCGGCCTTTGAGCTGTTCCAGCGTCTCCACCAGCTCATCCTCCCGCCGCATGT
>JAJBBF010000063.1 GCA_020532215.1 Candidatus Cloacimonadota bacterium | reverse complement strand
TATGCCGAGGAGCCGTATTCAACCTGGTGTTCGAGGGTGATAACCACCGCGTCGTCCTCATGCGCTACGCTGATGATCTGGTTGTCGGGGTCGTTGGAATGGTTGTGCAGGATGTAGTTTTCCACCAGTTCCGGATCGGGGTTCAGGGCGGCGATGGATTCGGTGAAGCGGATCCGCACCGTTTGCCTGTCTTCCAGGACCAGGGCTTCCTCCACGCCGGGAGCGGTGGTGTCCTGCACCCAGCTGAATTCGTGGGTGCCGTCGTCCAGTAGGATGTTCCGGGAGCTGATGATATCGTTCATCTGGAGGCTGAAGTTTTCCTGGATGGCAGGGAATTGCCGGTTGAAAAAGAGCTGCACGCCGTGATGGTGGGCGACACTGTTCACGGAGGAAGGCCGCCCCATGCCGTGGCTGACCAGATAGAGATTGGGGTTCAGGATCTGGCTGGACATGGGCTGATCGAACATGATCAGCAGGGTATGGGAGCCGGTCATCGCAACGCTGGTCACCAGCGGAGCGCTGTAGGGAATCACGTCCTGCCAGATGGTGGGGGTGCTCTCCATAGGCGTGTAAGCGGGGTCGCAGGAGGTGATGGCGTAGGCATAGGTTTTTCCCTCCTCCACCTGCAGATCCATGTAAAATTCCGCGGCAACGTCGTCCAGGACTGTCACCTGTCCCTCTTCGTTGCGGCGGTACAGGCGGTAGAACTGCGCGCCGGTGCCGATCCAGGAAAGGTGGACCGTGTTGCCGTCAAGGGCCCGGGCCAGGAAATTCGCCGGGGTGGAGGGACCGGTGAAGGGGTCTTCGGAAGTCCATTCCACAAAGATCACGGAGTCCGGCTCCACCTGGTAATTGGCAAGGAAATAGGAGCGGTCGTTGGCGTCTTTATAGGCCATGAGAGCGTAGTTGCGGAAGCTGTTGCCGTAAAAACTGGGTTTGAACTCACCCTCGTTATATTCGAGCACGTAGAGGTTGGGTGCGATGGCGAGGATGATCTCGTCCCTGTCGTCGTTATCGAGGTCGTGGGCGAGGATGGCGTTTTGGGAAGCCACATCGTTGAACATAATGGAGCCCAGGCTGGCATAGTTGTTGTTGGAAACGTTTTTGAAGCCTTCAAAATACCAGAAATTCTGGTTGGGATCCAGGTTGTCCTTGTAATATCCGCCGATGAAGAAATCCTGGCGGCCGTTGCCGTCGAAATCGCCGCTGGCGATACTGTAGGTATTGCCGATGGGCATTCTGTGGCTCCAGGCCAATTCCTCCACATTGTCGTTGCGGATCTCGTAGATCATGATGTCGCCATCGGTATCGGCGGTGAGGATGTCAAGATAACTGTCATTGTCAAAATTCTTGACAGTGATAGTGGGAACGAAGGTATTGTAGAAGTCCGTTTCAGATTTGTTTTCGAGCTGATTTTTGGCCTCGAAGGTGTTTCCGGAGCGTTTGTAGGCCTGAATGACGCGTTTGGTGGGCAATATCTTCACCAGCAGAAGGTCGTCGATGCCGTCGCGGGAATAGTCCACGATCACGCCGCCGGTGATGGAATAATCCTCCCAGAGCGGGAGATTGGGATAAGTGCTGGTCAGCTGGCTTTCCATCAGCACCGCAGTTTCGCCTTTGAGCATCAGCAATTCCTGGCCCTGTTCGTTGGTGTCGCCCGCTCCCAATAGCCAGAAGGAATCGTCGAAGGAATGCTTGAGCACATGCCCTCCCGCCTGGGGCTGATAAACGAAAACGCCGCCGTAACCGGTTTGAGGCAGGTCCATCGCCAGGTATTCGTTGTAGCCGTCGCCGTCGTAATCGTAGCTGTAGTTCAGCGGCACGCGGGGTTCGGAGATCTGCTGCCAGGTGTAGCCGTAGCTGGGCACCACTTCATAGCTGAGGTCCATGAAATCGGGATAGACCCCGGTGAGGATATTGAGGTTGCTGGTGTTGGTGGCTGAGATCTGGATGCTGACAGGGCCCTGGGGCAGATATTGGGGTATGGCCCAAACGTGGGTGCTGTCCAGAAGGGCGCCGTAAACGCGGTGCAGCGATCCGGCTGAATCGGTGATCAGGAGTTCCGTGCGCACATATTCGTTGAACACGGCGGAAGCGTAGAAACGCAGGTTCTGGCCGTCGTAGCGGCTGAATCCCATCACGGATTCCTCTCTCAGCAGGGGTGGGGTGCGGTCGTAATTGAAAGAGCGGTAGTAGTTGAACTTCTGCCCGTTGGTGCTTTCGTACTGGATCCTGACGGTATATTGGCCTTCCGCGAAGGCCTCCGGGATGTGGAAGTGGGCCAGAAGGCCGTTCTGGACCTGCTGGTGGCAGTGGGAGGGGTAGTTCTGGTGGGTTTGAACGTCGTACCAATCCAGGATGGTGGGCACCTCGGAGCTGGTGTACATCACGCTGTAGCGGAAGAAATCGCTGCCGGCCACGGTGCCGGTGATATCCACGCTGCCGGTGATGCCGGAGTGGTCCAGAGGCTGGTCGATATAGACCAGGGGGGGCTGGGTGTTTTCCAGCAGCTTTTTGGTGTTCAGCAGGCCGTGGCCGTAGTAGAGGTCAAAGCCGGGGGTGCCGAGGTCGTCGGTGGCTGTGAGCAGCCGGGAGCGCACCTCGTCAGGAGTTAGCCCGGGATGCAAAGACAGCAGCAGAGCAGCTGCGCCGGCCACGAAGGGCGAGGACATCGAAGTTCCGCTTTGCAGGTAGAACTGCTCGCCTACATCCAGCTTGTAAGTGCTGAGCACCATTTCACCGGGAGCCACCAGGTCCATATCCGGGCCGTAGCTGGAAAAGCCGGCGATGTTGCGGTTGCGGTTGATGGCGCCAACGGAGATCACGCTGGAAAGCTTGGCCGGATAACTGAGGATGGGGCCGGGGTCGTTGCCGGCGGAGGCCACGATCGTAACACCCTTGGAATGGGCATAGTTGCAGGCGTCTCCGATGATGGGGGAGTAGTTTGGATCGCCCCAGCTGAGGTTGAGCACGTGGCAGCCGTTATCCGCGGCGTAGATGATGGCGGCGGCGGCGTCGTCATCCTGCAGATAGCCCTGGCCGGCGGTGGTGCGGAAACCAGCCCGCACCGGCATGATCTTCACGTTCCAGCAAACGCCGCTGACCCCGATGCCGTTGTTGCCCACAGCGCCAACTATCCCGGCCACGTGGGTGCCGTGGAAGTTCTCGTCCTCCACGTCGTTGTCCTGCTCCAGATAATCGCCCACGGCGGTGTCCGAGAGTTCCGGCGCGTCGGAGAAATCCCAGCCGCACCAGTCGTCAATGTAGCCGTTTCCGTCGTCGTCGATGCCGTTGTCGTGCAAACCCAGAGCGGGGTCTTCGCCGGGATTGATGTAGATATTGTCCTGCAGGTCCGGATGGTTGATCAAACAGCCGGAGTCGATGATGCCCACTACAACTTGGGAACTGCCGGTGGAATAGTTCCAGGCCTGGGGATTGGACACCACGTTGTGAAACTGCTCCGAAAAGAGGGGGTCGTTGGGTTCTATATGCAGGGAGGAAAGGTAGTTCGGCTGGATATATTCTATGCCCGGAAAGCTGAGCGAACCATCGCGCAGGGCGTTCCAATCCGGATCGGAGGCCAGGTTCACCAGAAAATACCTGGGTTGGCGCATACCCCGGATGGGGCGCAGGTTCAGGGCTCCGTGAGTGTCCAGCCAGGAATCGAACTCTGTGAGCCCCGTGCGGTCGGATTTGGGGTCCAGGGGCTGGCTGGTCTTAACGATCACCTGGCCGGGAGTGATGTTCAAAGCCGGCAACAGGAGCGGGATCGCCAGCAGGGCCAGCAGAGGCAAAAAGCGTTTCGAATTCATGGGTTCCCGTTAAAAATAGTAGGACAGGCCAAAGGAATGGACATCGCTGAGGTGGCTGGAAAAGGAGGCCCAGCCATAATCGATGCCCAGGCTTTTCCAGCGGAAACCCAATCCCGCGGAAAGGTCTTCGGCGTCGTGGTTGATCTTGTAGCCAGCGCGCAGGAAAGCCAGGCCGTAAAGGTTGAATTCCGCGCTGATGGCTCCCTTCCAGTTTTCATCGATGGCTTTGATGCCGCTCAGTTCCACCTCGATCGCATTATCACCCAGGTCGAATGTCTTGTTGAGATCCAGCTCCAGGCTGATGGGGAAGGCTGTGCGTTCCTCGTTCATGGCGGAGGAAATGCCCAGATTGCGCACAGCCAGGTTGAATTTGGTATCTTTCACCGGGGTCAGCCAGGTGAGGCCAAGATCGGTGTGGAGGCCATAGCTGGAATCTGTATTCAGTTTTTCATAGGCGACGCCGGCGTTGATCCCGGCGTAAAGCGAAGGTGAAACCCGAAGGGCGTAGTTGCCCAGCAGATCTACGTTCAATGGGGAATAGGTGCCGATCAGCAGGCCGTTGTCGTCGCGGATCTCGAGCTCGCCATAATCCAGGGTGCGCAAGGCCATGCCGAAGTGCTTTTTGCGGTCGGACCAGGAATAGTGGAGGTTGTTGGCGGCGGTGTCTGCCAACCACAGCATGTGGCTGGCGCCCAGGGCGCGGTGGCTGCTGAGGGCTGAAGCCGCGGGCTGGCGCAGGAAAGCGCTCAGGTCGGAACCGCTGCCGATGCCGCGTCCGCCCAGGGCCAGGGAAACCGGGTTGGTGCTCACGTCCAGGAACTGGTAGCCGTATTGGCCGGCGTTGTTGTGGATCCCAGCCGGCAGCGCCGAGAAGGCGGCCAGCGCCAGGATCATGATCAGGAGTGTATTTTTCATCGAGCTTGCTCCGTTATTTTTCCACCGCGAATTTGATGCTGCGGGATTCCCGGTCTCCGGAAACCACGCAGAGATAGACTCCGCTGCGCAGCCGGTCCGCGGGGATCTGGATCAGGTCGCGGTTGCGCAGCCAAGCCTTGGCGGTGCTGGACTGCCGGCTGATCAGGCTTCCGTTGATATCAAAGATCCTCACTTCCAGAGGGGTGTCGCGGCTGGTCATGACGTTCAGGGTCAGTTTTTGGTCGTAGATGGATTTGAGGGGGTTGGGGAAAATGTAGAACTCGCCGGGTACGAAGAGTTCCGTGGTCTGATACTGGTTTGGGAAATCGGTGCCGTCGCGGCTGGCCTGGCGTAGTAGAGAACCGTATTCAGCGTTCCAGCCGGAGCCGAGATCGTCCAGATCGGCATCCGGAAGCGGCTGGCGGTAGATGGAACCGTCGTCGGAAGCCAGCCAGGCGTAAACGAGGCCGTCGGAACCGGAAGCAACGACAGGCATATTGCGGCTGCGGCGGCCAAAGGAGACCGGATAGCCGGTTTTGGCACGGTAATTGTCTTCCCAGCAATTCAGCCGGTTGAAGCCAAAAGCGCCCAGCAGCTCGTTTTTGCCGTCGTGGTCGATATCCGCGGCCAGGATCCCGGAATTGAAGGCCAGGGAATCCGAGGCAGCCAGGTTCAGCGAAATCGGGCTCATCCGCGAGCCGGCATAGTCGATCACGGCGATGCCCTGGTCCGAGGATATGATCAGGTCCAGGGTGCCGTTGATGTCCCAATCCTCGATGCTCAGCGGCGCGGTGGACCGCAGATCGTGAACATAGGGAAACCCCGGCAGGAGGTTGTTGTTTGAGTCAAAGGCGTAAATGGAATTCAGGCACTGGACGATAACCTCGCCCTGGCTGGAAGGGTTCTGCGGAGTGATCGGCGCCACGAAAACCGCCACCACGGTGGAGTCCGAAGGAACGTCCAGAAGGCGGCAATCCGCGATCATGGGGTAATTCGGGGCCAGTTGCCAGACACAGAACATGCTTTCCTGCCGGGAAGGGATGTAGAGGTGATCGCGGAACCAAGCCAGATTCGATATGATCGGGTATTCAAACTCAATCAGGGCGTCCACTCCGGCTTCACCCGGCTCGTACTGGTAGATCCAGCTGGCCTGGGAGTTCACGTCGTTCAGGGGCAGATACAGAATGTTATCGTCGCTGAGGGGATGGGTGGCCCAGCGTTTGTTTCCGAAGGTGTGCAAGTATTCGCCTCCGGAGGAGCTCAAACGGTAAAGCCGGGCCAGGTTTTCCACCTGCATGGGAAAGTAGAAATCGATGCCGTCCCAGACGTAGCTGTATTCGATGGGGTCGCGGTAGAGGGGAAATCCCGGCAAGGGCAGCTCGTCCTTGAAAATGTGGATCGCTCCGTCGGGCTGGGGATAAACCAGCTCCGGGCTGCCGTCACCGTCGAAATCCACGCTGCAGGCGTTGATGGGATTCGGCCCGCTGTAGCCGGTGGAAAGCCTCCAGCCGAAGCTGACCGAGAAGGTCATGTCCTTGCCGCTGGCGCTTACAGAGTGGATCTCAACGGGGATCCCGCCATAATAGCTGGCAGCAGTGGGCAGTGAAAGCACCCCGTTGTGGGATTGCATCCCGAAGTAGTCGTTGTTGCCGGCGCGGAAGCTGTCGTAGGGGCTGCCGTATTTGTACTGGTCGGCCACGGCGACGTCCAGATGCTGGATGCCGTCGGCTTCCTCCAGGTCGATCCCTTTGTGCTGGGCGTAGGCGTTGATCGTGTTCAGGTCGAAATTGCCGGTGAAGTTCTGGGCGATCACATTCTCGTCGATATGCCAGATCAGAAGCCCGGAGCCGTCAACCGGAGCGCTCATCCCCACGGGAATGGGGCCGCCCAGGCCGGGCAGCATGAAGTCCCACTCGCTGCCTTTGTAGCGGTTTTCCATGAAATTGAAGAATGGCAGTTCCGGGTAGTTTTCGTAATAGTCCTGCTCGCCTTCGGGCAGGAGAGTGAAGCTGTAGCTGGGCAGATAGTTGTAAGGATCGAGGCTGCCGTCGGGATTCTGCTGGCGGTTTTCCACCAGGAAGTACTCGCTGTCGGAAATGGGTATTTTATAAACACGGTTGTATACGGGGAAATGGTTTAGAAAGTGGGAGACGGGCAGATCTTCCGCGGAATCAGTGATGGTTACCGGAGTTTCCCAGCCCAGATAGACCCTGCTCCAGGCGCTCACCTGGGCGGGAACGTAGCCGCTGGCGTTCCAGATACCGGTTCCCATCAGGCCCCAGTTGCCTATGCCCTGGGAGCTTCCGTTGCTGGAATCGTTGTCAAAAAGCGAGGGCAGCCCCAGAATGTGGCCAAACTGGTGGCAGAGAACGCCGTAGATGCTGAAGAGATAGACTTCGGCATCGGGTTCGCCTTCGCCGGGAAAATAGTCCTGAAACTCGTGTTCGGGAACAATAACGATGTTGGTCAGGTTCACCCCGTCCACAGGATAGCCCGGATAGGCGTCGTTTTCCTCGTCGAACCAGGATTGCAGCCGGCCGCGGGTGAGGAAGGTGGACCAGATCTGATCCTGGTTGTAGCCGTTGATGTCGGATTCCTGACCGGCTCCGGCGTGAAAGACGATCAGGCCTCCGTACTGGCTGAAATCGATCTCCGGGTCGGCCGCCTGGATCAGGGCTGTTGTGAATTCCTTGAGGTTGACGTCCGTGGTGTCGGCCACATCCTGGCCGTAATGGCCCATTTGATCGGGCAGGGTGAAGACGGTGGGATGTAGCGTATATTCAAGCTGATAAGCTCCGTGCGAGGCGTCGTTGAAAAAATCGCCCAGATGGAGCATCCAGCGGTCGAAAAAAGCCTGATCGTGAGCCAGATCATCCGGATACTGGGGGCTGTCCACGAATTGGACATCGCTGAACTGCACCCGCAGCACCAGAATGTTGTTGGGAAGCGTCTTGGCGCTCGCTTCAGCCAAGCTGCCGCCGGGCAGTTCCAGCCGCGTGGGCCGGAAGCCGGATGGAAGCTGGCTGTTCAGCGGATGCGGCGGCACCATGGCGCAGAGCAGGCCCGCCAAAGCGAGCGCTGTGGCCAGGCACAAGGCCTGTTTTGATCTTGAAAGCATTGCAAGCTCTCCCTGGCTGCTAGATTGATAAAGACGTAAACCCATGCCACCGCGCTGCCGCGCCAAATATAAAAAGCACAGAAGCCATAAATCCGGCCTGCGAAAGCCTGTCAACAAAAAAAACCCGCTATACCGGAATGGTCACCCCGGCGGGCAGCGGGTCCTGAATCTGGCGGCATCGCCTTAGATGTTGTCTTACAGTGTTTTCCCGGCCAGGAAGTCCGCCTCGTTACACTTGCAGACCTTCACGAAATCGTAGCGCGGAGTCCAGCCTTTCGTGCCCTTCTTGCGATTGCCGATCACTTTGATCTGCTTGATCTCGGTGTTGCAGACCGGGCAGATCAGCTTGCCTTCGTTGGAGAGCTCGTGTGCCAGTTTGGCGGCGAAGCTTTTAACTTTTCCCATTGGTTCCTCTTTTGCGCCTTGCGGTGCTTATCTTGTTTTATTAATTTGCTCTTTCGATGTATTGGCCGCTGCGGGTGTCGACCTTCACCTTGTCACCTGTTTCCACAAAGAAGGGAACGGTGAGCCGCAGGCCGGTTTCCGTGAAAGCGGTCTTGCCGCTGCCGGAAGCGGTGTTGCCTTTGACGTTGGGTTCGCATTCGGCGATGGTCTGGACCACGTTCACGGGCAGTTCGATGCCCAGGATCTCACCACCGGGGGCAAACATGATGGTCAGTTCCATGTTTTCCATCATCATTTGTGCCAGATCGCCGATCACATGGCTGTCCACGGGAAGCTGTTCGTAAGTCTGGGTATCCATCATCACGAAGAATTCGCCGTCGCGGTAAAGATATTCCATCTTGCGGCGCTCGACGCGCACTTCGTTGAAGCTGTCGCTTTCACGCCAGGTGTTTTCCACAACTTTGCCGGTACGGAAGTTTTTCAGCTTGCTGCGCATGAAAGCCGGGCCTTTGCCTGGTTTCACGTGCAAAAATTCGACCACTTCCCAGAGGTCGTCTTTGAATTCTATGATCATCCCGTTGCGGATGTCGGACATGGTAGCCATATTGTTTATTCCTTAAAGATTTATCTCGGATAATCCAAAAATTTCAGCCCCGCCTTTTTGGCAAGGATTTTCTTGCGCGGATTTCCGCTTGACAGGATGGGCCCTTTTGGGGCAAAGTGCTCGCCATGAAAATTTGTCTTTGAACAACAAGGATGGACCATGCCTATAAAACTCACCGAAGTCAAGACCCCCAAGGATATGAAACGTTTCGTTTTCCTGCCCGATGTGATCAACGCCGGACGCCCCGGCTGGGTGCCGCCGCTTTACGACGACGACAAAGCCGTGCTCAACCCCAAAAAGAACCCCGCCCTCAGCTATTGCGAAACCGTTTACATGCTGGCCTGGGACGGCGATAAATGCGTGGGCCGCGTAGCCGCCATCATCAACCGCAAGTACAACGAATATGCCAAGGTCAAGACGGCCCGCTTCGGTTTCTTCGATGCCATCGACGACATCGAGGTGGTGCGCGCCCTGACCGGATTTGTGGAACAATGGGCCAAGGAACGCGGCATGACCAAGGTGGTGGGCCCCATGGGCTTCACCGAAGAAGATCCCGAAGGCTTCATCTTCGAAGGCTACCACGAAACCCCCACCCGCGCCTGCTATCAGAACACCCCCGTGATGAACGAATACATGGCCCAGCTGGGTTACGGC
>JAJBBF010000170.1 GCA_020532215.1 Candidatus Cloacimonadota bacterium | reverse complement strand
GGGGTCTCGATCTCGTAAAAACCCTCGGCGCAGAGGAAGTCGCGGATGCTTTTGATGATCCGGTGCCGGGTGAGGATCACCTGCTGCAGCGCGGGGCGGCGCAGGTCCAGGTAGCGGTAAGTGAGGCGCAGGTCCTCTTCGGCCATGGCGGCTTCGTTCAACTGGATCGGCAGCGGCTGGCAGTCGTTAAGGATCTGGATTCCGCCGGCAATGACCTCGATGGCGCCAGTGGGCAGGTTGGGGTTCAGGTTTTGCGGATCGCGGGCGGAAACGGTTCCGGTAACTGCCGCTACATATTCGTTGCGCAGCTTTTCGGCTTTCTGGAAAACGCCTGCGGTTTCGGGGCGGATGACCACCTGCACCAGGCCTTTGAGGTCACGCAGATCGATGAAGATCAGGCCGCCGAGGTCGCGGCGCTTATTCACCCAGCCCATCAGGGTGACCTGGCTGCCCACGTTGGCGGCGGTCAGTTCTCCACAATAGTGGGTTCGGGTGAGGTTTCCTAAGTTGTCGAGCATAATGATATCCACTTTATAAAGTTAGTTGAAGATGTAAGTCTTGCTTAGGTTCTTGCCGCGGGCCAGATGCACCCGCTGCAGCATGAACCAGCCCAGGATGAAGAAGGCACCCAGGGAGATGATGGCGTAGCGCTGGTCCCCGGTGACCCGGGTTAAATTTCCATAAACAAAGGGGCCGATGACCGCGGAGATCCTGCCCACCAGGGTGTAAAAACCGAAGAATTCCGCCTGCCGGTCCAGAGGAGTGAGGATGGAAAGCATGGTGCGGCTGTTTGCCTGGCTGCTGCCGATGGCCAGACCGGCCACCAGGCCCAGCGCGTAATACTCCATCGCGGAACGGCAGAAAAAAGCCCAGGTGACCACGGCGATCCAAACCAGCAGGGAAACGCTGATGGAGAGGCGAACGTTGAATCTGTCCGAAAGCCAGCCGAAGGCCACAGCGCCGATCACGGAGGTAACCTGCGCGATGATGAAAAAGATGATCAGGCTCTGCTCGCTCATGGCGAAGCGTTTTTCGCCGTAGATGGCGGCGAAGGCGATCACCGTGTAGATCCCCACATTGTAGAGGAAATAGCTGAGCAGATAGCTAAGCAGGTCCGGCATTTTCCGGATGTGCTTCAGCGAAAACGCGATCCTGTCCACCGCCACCTTCAGGTAATTGGCCTTCTTGGCCGTGGCCGCCTTTTTTTCCTTGAGCAGGATGAAGGTGATCAGCGAAAAGAGGAAGATATGCGCGGCGATCATCGGCCAGACCCAGCGGATGTGGTTTTTCACCAGCGCCAGCGACACCACCAGGGAAACCAATCCGCCCAGATATCCCAGGCCCCAGCCGAATCCGGAAACCTTGCCGATGGTATCCGGAGTGCTGACCTCGGGTAAAAAGGCGTCGTAAAAGACCAGCGCGCTGTTGAAGGAAAAATTGGCGATGATGAAAAGGACCATGCCCAGCAGATAATCACCGGGGCCGGCAAAGTAAAGCAGGGCCGTGGAGGCGATCGTGAGATAGGTGAAGCCGAAGAGGAATCTCTTTTTGGTGCGCGAATAATCCGCCATCGCGCCCAGGATGGGAGCGGCGATCGCGGCCAGGGTCATGGAAAGCGACACGGCCAGCGACCAATACCATTCACCCCCCTCCGGTCGCCCAGCGGCGATGCTCTTCACGTAAAAGACGCTGAACACTACGGTTACCATCACCGTGGTGAAGGCGGAATTGGCAAAGTCGTAAAACATCCAGCCGACGGAGCTGCGGTTCAGTTTCAAGCGGGGACCTCCAAGATATCAAGGCGCTGCAGATCCGGCCATTCAGCCGCGAGTTCCTCCCGGGGGCTGGCTATGAAGATCTGGTAGCGGTAATCCACGTATTCCGCGATGCGGTGGGCGTGCTCTTTGTCCAGCTCGGCGAAAACATCATCAAAGAGCAGGATGGGCCTGATCCCGGTGAGGTTTTGGATCAAAGCGGCCTGGATCAGCTTCAGGATGATCACGGTGATGCGTTTCTGGCCTTGGGAGCCATAAGTTTTCAGGTTGTGACCGCCCAGGTGAAATTCAAAGTCGTCGATATGCGCTCCGGCCAGGCTGCGCTGATAGCGTTTTTCCCGCTCTTCCAGCCCCGCCAGCAGTTTCAGCATCCCTTCCACGCTGGCGGGATACTGCTCGTGGTGATGGGGCAGATAGGCCACGTGGATGTCCTTCACCTGTTCCGAGATGGCGGGATACTGCTTCGCGAAAGCCTGGTTTACCAGCCCCAGATAGCGTTTGCGGTAATCCAGCACTTCCAGCAGCAGGGTGCTGAACTTGAGGTCCCAGGCTCGTTTTTCCTCCTGGGTATAGGGGTTTTTGAGCAGGCTGTTGCGCTGTTCCACCACATGGAGATAGTTGCGCAGAGTGGTGATGTAGGGCGGATAGATCTGGGCAATGGCCAGATCGAAGTATTGACGCCGGAAGCGGGGATATCCACCCACCAGATTCATGTCCTCCGGGGCGGCATAGATCACTTTCACGTTTTCATAGACGCTGCTCAACTGGCGCACGGGATTATCGTTGATCTTCAGGAGTTTTCTGCCGCCCTGCCAGGAGATCTGCACTTT
>JAJBBF010000046.1 GCA_020532215.1 Candidatus Cloacimonadota bacterium | reverse complement strand
GGTGCTGAACCTGGCCTATTACAGCTGGATCTCGCTCTACCTCTTCTGGACCGCCTCCATCCTGCTACTCTACAAACGGGGCGTGATCGATGTTTGAGCAGAAACACCGCTTCAGCAACGAGATCCGCCGGCTGCGCTTTGAACAGGGCGAGATGACCCAGGAAGAATTGGCCCAAAAAGTGGGCGTCACCCGCCAAACCATAATCGCCCTGGAAGCAGGCAAATACCTGCCCTCCTTGCTTTTGGCGGTGAAGATCGCCCGCGTCTTCGGCAAGAACGTGGAGGAGGTATTCAGCATCATGGAAGAAGAGGAGGCCTGAAAACACCAAAGCAGATTTATGCCATAGAGGGACAGAGTAACAGGGTATGGGTTAAATGCTCGGCAGAACTGCGAGCTGCCTTCAAAAGGGGACGGTTGTTCCAGCTCCCTCAGTGCAGTAAGAATTTCAGGGCAGATATTCCGAGGCTCTGATCCGGTAAAACAAACGGGCTTCGGTTGCAGGTTCAGTATGGTAGTTTGATACGGTCATAAAGATTGGAGAGAAACCGGTGTAGGGATCGCTGGATACTTCGATCACGTAACTCCACGCTCCGGGAACGGTGGTCCAGCTTACGGTCACATTGCCGCCGGATCTAGTTATGGCCACGTTCTGCGGCACATCCAGGCCAATGCTGTAGTAATAGTTGAAGTCGTAAGCGCCCACATCGCCACCGCTACCAATAACTTTCAAGGTGTAATACGCTGTGGCCGTGGGAGTAAACACCAAAAAGAATGCTGGATAGCCCCAGCTGTCGTCATCCCAGTCCAGCAGGGTGGTGCCGTTATCTGCGTAGAGGAAGATCTGGGTGTCTGTCCCGCTAGTGGAATAGAAGTGGTAGGTCCTTCCCGCCAGGCCCTGGAAGCGATACCAGTCCTGGTCGATGTCGGTGTGCAGGGTATGGTCTTGCGTCTGCAGGTTCGCCAATACGGTCAGGGCGGTGGGGTCGGCCACCGACTCGTCTGGTTCGTAAGCGTCGGGAACGGAGGATTGGTTGAAATGGAAGTAGTACTGGCCTATTGGGGACCAAGTGTGGTAAACACAAACTTTCAGCTTGTAGGTGCCTAAAACTGATGGCCAGAACTGCAGGTAAAAGTTCATATCGGCGCCAGAATCGTCGTCCATGGCCAACTGCGTGGTCCCGTCTTCTTCGTAAATATAAACAACGTTGTCGGTTTGTCCGGATGAATAGAAGGTATAAAGGCGGCCGGGTACGCCCTGAAAAACGAACCAGTCCTCGTCCGTGGTGTTATGCAGATTATGGTCCTGATTCTGGAACACCCAGGTGGGAGTTATGCTGGTCGCCTGATCAGCTGAATTGTCTGGCTCATAATAGTCTGAAATCAGTTCCCACAGGTAATGGAGATCGTAGGCTCCCACAGTGGCGCCGTAGCCATCAACTTTCAGCTTATAATAGCCGCTGGTAAAGAGTTGATGGGAGAGGCTGAAGTTGTAGCCTTCGCCGCTATCATCGTCTTCAGCCAGGATGGTTGTTCCGGCGTCGTTGTAGAGATAAACGCGGACGTCGGTATTACCCATTGAGCTGAATTTGTAAACGTTGCCCGCAGTGGCGTAGAAGCGGTACCAATCCTGGTCAGTGGTGTTGTGCAGGGTATGGCTTTGGACCAGCTCGTAAGAGTAAACGGTGGTGATGGTATAATCCGTTGCGGAATCGTCAGGTTCGTAGCTATCCGGGTTGGCACCATAGCTGTAATGGAAGATGTACACACCCCCGGATCCGCTGTAGGGCACTATCTGGATCTTGTAGAAAGCGTTTGTGGTGGGGGCAAACTGCAGGAAGAAGTTATTGCCATCGCCGTCATCGTCGTCGAAGCCAAGTTGGGTGATGCCATCGTCCTGATAGAGGTAGATCCGGGTATCGGTGGAGCCGCTGGACTCAAAGGTGTAGATTCTGCCAGTGTAGCCGTAAAACAGGAACCAATCCTGGTCGATGTTGCTGTGCAAGGTGTGGTTCTGGCTGGCCAGCACCGGGTAAATATCGATCAGGGTGCTTTGGTCAGCCGAATTATCCGGTTCGTAGATGTCCAAAACGGCGCCAAAGCTATAATAGAAGTTGTAGGAGCCCTGGATATTGAAGTAGTTATCCACTTTCAGCTTGTAGAAAGCGTTTGTGGTGGGGGCAAACTGCAGGAAGAAGTTATTGCCCTCGCCGTCATCGTCATCCCCGTCAAGATAGGTGACGCCGTCATCAGCGTAGAGGAAGATCCGGGTGTCGCTTGCGCCAATGGAATTGAAGGTGTAAATCCGTCCGGGGATGCCCTGAAAACGGAACCAGTCCTGATCGCCATCAACGTGGAAAGTATGCCCCTGGCTCTGTTCATAGGAATACACGTTTAGAGCGGTGTACTGCGTGGCCGAGTTGTCCGGTTCGTACATGTCTGGATCGTAAGCGGGAAGGCGTCCGCCGGTTTCAGCCGCGGTTTCTTTCGGCTGGTTGCGGTCCCTGATCTGGGGTATAAGTTCCGGGGGCACGCTGAAAGGCGAGGGCTCGGCATCTGGCACCTTTGGTTTGTTGCGGTCGATGATCACCGGCTGGTAGGGGGTTGGCTCCGGAATGTGAACCTGAACCTTTTCTTTGGTTTCTTTACTGTCCAAGATCACGGGAGCAAGCGCTGGAGAAACCTCAGCGAGCATCAACTGTGGGGAAAAAACTTTGTTGGGGGCGGTTCCGCTTTCCGCGAAAAGTATCAGTACAGGCAGACACAAAAGGATGATCAACAACAAATTGCGCATATTTGGCTCCTTGCAGTGCTTTGAAGAACAGTAGCTGAATAAAGTACGTAATTCCAACGCGAGCGAAAGCCCAGATAATGTCAAGATATTTGTGTGAATCGTTTTTTACCGCCGCTCTTGTTATCATTACGGGATAAATACGGGATCAATACGGATTTCATCCGTATTGATCCCGTATTTATCCCGTAATGATAACAGGGGCCAACCCGGGGTAAAGAGATTTCTGATTGACAGAAACCACAAGGCTTTTTTCATTACTTGCTATAAAATTTTCAAGAGGTTGAAGCCGATGAAACCATATATCATTACCGGCGGGACCATTCTCACTTTCGATCCCGCGCGCCCAGTTCTGGAAAATGAAGCCATTCTGGTTCAGGATGGCAGGATCATCCGCGTGGCGCCGGACGCCGAACTTTCCCTGCTGCGCTGCGAGCGGGTGGACGCCAGTGGCAAGATCGTGATGCCGGGCTTGATCAACGCGCATCACCATTTTTACAGTACCCTGGTGACCGGCTTGGGCAAAGCCGCGCCGGCCGGGGATTTCAACGCCGTGCTGGCCAATCTTTGGTGGCGGCTGGACAAAAAGCTGCTGGCGGAGGATGTCTATTACAGCGCGCTGGTTTCGGCCCTTTCCGCCATCCGGCACGGCTGCACCACTATTTTCGACCACCATGCCAGCCCCCACGTCATCCCGGGTTCGCTGGCCCTGATCGCCAAAGCCTTGAGGCAATGCGGCATCCGCGGTTCGCTTTGCTATGAAGTCTCGGATCGCGACGGCGAGCGGCGCTGCCAGGAGGGGATCCAGGAAAACGTGGATTGGCTGATGCGGATGCAGGCCGATCCGGAGCCCAACTTCAAGGGCTTGTTTGGCCTGCACGCGGCTTTCACGCTGGGCGACAAGACCTTGGCGCAGGTCGCGCAGTGGGCGGAAAAACTCGGCTGCGGCATCCACATCCACGCCGCGGAGGCAGAATCAGACGAGCTTTACAATATCCAGCACCATGGCAAGCGTGTGGTGGAGCGGCTTTGCGATTTCGGTCTGATCAACAAAGACAGCATCCTGGCCCACGGGGTGCATCTGAACGCCCGGGAAATGATGCTGGTGGCCGAGTCCGGAGCCGCGATCGTCACCAATCCGCAATCCAACCTGAACAACGCCGTGGGCATCGCCGATGTCTGCAAAATGGCGGAACTGGGCGTTACGGTGGGCCTGGGCACGGACGCCATGACCGTGAACCTGCTGGAGGAACTGCGGGTGGGTCTATGGGCCCAACATCTGAAGCAGGCGAACCCCGGCGCGGGCTTCATGGAGATCGCTTCCACGCTGCTTTTCAACAACCCCCGCATCGCGCAGAAATACTGGGGCCCGGGCCACGGAGTGATCGCCGACGGCAGCCCCGCGGACCTCATCTGGGTGGATTACGAACCGCACACCCCGCTGAACGCGGAAAGCTGGATCGGACACCTGATCTACGGCATTTCCCAGGCCCGGGTGGAAACCACCATCTGCGGCGGCGCCACGCTGATGTGGAATGGCCAACTGACTCTGGACCTGGACGAAAGCGAGGTCCGGAGCAAGGCCCGCGAATTGGCGAAAGCCCTCTGGGACAGGTTTTAAAATGTGCCATGCCAGCGGGGTTTCCGGGTTTTCGCGGGGTCCTTGGACCCAGGGTTCCCTACCACAGGTTTCCGCCGCGCTGAACCCTGGGCTAAGTTTTTCCATCCCTGCGGGATGGACCTCGTTTGGTTCAAAGGTTGAAAATGTGTCACCCCTTCGGGGTTATATGTATCAAGTGTATCCCTGTACCCAGGGTTCCGCTGCGCTTCACCCTGGGCTAACTTGTTCCATCCCTGCGGGATGGACCTCAACCGACCTTGCTGTGCCCAAAAATTTCGATGTGCCCTCTTGGATCGACAATAAAGAAGATGAAAGCCCCGAAGGGGCGGCACAATTTAGCCCAGGGTGGAGCGTAGCGAAACCTTGGGATCTCACGACGATGAAAAAGGAAAAAAGCCCTGCAGGGGCGACACCTTGAACTAACATGGCGCACTCATTATGTCAACTGGCCGTGCACATAATCTTCGGTTTGAAGAGACACGGGAGATATTTGAACGATTCCTTTTATCCATACATAAACGGCATCATAACCAATCACAAAGGCCAATCTGTGACCATCAACGGCACAGAGGATCATATCCATATCCTTTGTTTTCTGCCCCGCGATATGTCCATCGCGGACTTTGTGAGGACCATTAAAAGCAATTCCTCCAAGTGGTTCAACGCGCAAGGCAGAGGCAGGATGCAGTGGCAGGAAGGCTACGCGGCTTTCAGCGTGAGCCACACCAATATTCCCATCGTGAAAAAGTATATTGACAACCAGAAAGAGCATCATAAGATGAAGACCTTCGAGTCTGAAATGAAGAAATATTTTGAGAAACTGGGACAATCTCATGTCAATGACGAGTGGTTCCAGGAATAATAAGATGTGCCACCCCTGCGGGGTTTTATGAATCTCATGTTTACCCGAACCCAGAGTTCCGCTGCGCTTCACTCTGGGCTAAGATGTTTCATCCCTGCGGGATGGACCTCAACCGACCTTGCTGTGCCCAAAGATTGCGATGTGCCCTCTTGGATCGACAATAAAGAAGATGAAAGCCCCGCAGGGGCGGCACAATTTAGCCCAGGGTGGAGCGTAGCGAAACCCTGGGGCCACACGGCGATGAAGAAGACAAAAAGCCCCGCAGGGGCGACACAATATATCCCAAGGTACAGCGGAACCCTGGTGTCAAAGATGATCAAGCGATGATCACGAGGAGATTAGACAATGTATGACAAGATATTAAGCCAGGCCCGGGCCTATGAATCCGAAAGCGTGCGCTACCTGCTGGACATGGTGCGCATTCCGGCTTTTTCCACCAAGGAAAAGGAAGTGGTGGAATACATACTGGCGGAGATGAAAAAAGCCGGTTTTGACGAGGCTTTCATCGATCCACTGGGCAACGTTTTGGGCCGTATCGGCAATGGAGACAGGGTGTTGGCCTTCGACGCCCATATCGACACCGTCTATCCCGGCGACCTTGAGCTCTGGGATTTCGATCCCTTTGACGCCCACGTGAAAGACGGCAAGGTTTGGGGCCGCGGCTCGGTGGACCAGGAAGGCGGCATGGCCTCGATGCTAACCGCCGCGCGGATCATCAAGGACCTGGGCTTGAACGAGAAATTCAGCATCTGGTTCACCGGCACCGTGATGGAGGAAGACTGCGACGGCCTTTGCTGGCAATACATCATCGGCGAGGACAAGATCGTGCCGGAAATGGTTGTGATCACGGAACCTACGAATCTTAATATCTATCGCGGCCACCGCGGCCGCATGGAAATGCAGGTGCAGGTGAAAGGCCTTTCCTGCCACGGTTCCGCGCCGGAGCGGGGCGACAACGCCATCTACAAGATCAGCCGCGTGGCCCTGGAGATCGAAAAGCTGCACGAGCGGCTGCGTTTCGACGAGTTTTTGGGTAAGGGAAGCGTCTGCGTTACAGAAGTTTACTTCACCGGACCCTCACAGTGCGCGGTGCCGGACAGCGCCCGCATCCATCTGGACCGTCGTCTCACCTGGGGCGAAACGAAAGACAGCGCGGTCGCGGAAGTTCGCGAGGCCTGCAAACTGGCCGGGGTCGCGGACGCCGATATCGAGGTGCTCACTTACAACGAGGCGGCCTTCACCGGTCTGGTCTATCCCACCGAAAAATACTACCCCACCTGGGTCACGCCGCCGGAATCGCCCTGGCTGCAAGCCGCGGAGGAAGCCTATGCAAACACCCTTGGACGCGCTCCCAGGGTGGATAAATGGACCTTTTCCACCAACGGTGTGGCCATCTGCGGCTTGCACGGAATCCCCTGTATCGGGCTGGGTCCGGGCAACGAGATCTATGCCCACGCGCCCAATGAAGCCACCCCCATCGAGCATCTCACCCAAGCCGCGGCGTTCTATGCCGCTCTGGTGCATAGACTTAACCAATGAGTTATTTTAACAACTGGCGCTGCACGGATTGTGGCAAAGAATTCGCTCTCGACGAGGTCCGCTACCTTTGTCCGGATTGCGCACAGGGCTACGCGCCGGGTGTCCCTTTGCCGGGAGTGCTGGAGGCTGTCTTCGATTATCCCGCGCTGCGAGAGGCCTGGCAGGCCCAGCCGGACCCGAGGCTGTTCAGCGTGCTCGATCCCGGCTTCTATCCAACTCTGCCGGTGGGGGACACACCCTTTTTCCGGCCTCAGCGGCTGGCCGCAAACCTGAATCTGCCAGAGCTTTACATCAAGAACGACAGTCTCAACCCCAGCGGCTCCTTTAAAGACCGGGCTTCCGAACTGGTGGTGGCGGACGCCATCCGCCTGGGAATAAATGAGATAGTGTGTGCCTCCACCGGCAACGCGGCTTCCTCGCTGGCCTGCCTCTGCGCGGCGGCGGGCAAAAAAGCCGTGATCTTCGCTCCCGCCAAAGCCCCGGCAGCCAAGCTGGCCCAGATCAGGATCCACGGAGCTGATTTGCACAGCGTGGCAGGCACTTACGACGCCGCTTTCGCGGCGGCGCTGGAGTATTCAGCCAGCCACGCCTGCCTGAACCGCAACACGGCCTACAATCCGCTCACCATCGAAGGAAAGAAGAGTGCCGGACTGGAGATCTTCCTCCAGCTGGGCGCGGTGCCGGATTGGATAGTGGTCCCGGTGGGTGACGGCGTGATCTTGGCCGGTATCCACAAAGCCTTCGTCGATCTTCTGCGGGCCGGCCTCTCCGACAAGTTACCCCGGCTGCTGGCGGTGCAGGCCGCCAGTTCTGATGCCGTCACAAGCTATTGGGAGAGTGGGGTTTACCGAGACGCCGCCAATCCTATGTCCATAGCGGATTCGATCTCCGTAAAGACACCATCAAACGCCCGCTGGGCCGTTCGCGCCCTGAAGGAAACCCGCGGCCAGGCCATCCGCGTGAGCGACAACCAGATCCTTAAGGCTCAGCAAGAGCTGGCCCGGCAGGCCGGGATCTTCGCGGAACCCTCTTCCGCGGCAGCGTTGGCCGGTCTCCAGAGCGCTATCGAACAAAGCTGGATCGCCCCTGGCGACAGGGCTGTGCTGCTGATCACCGGGCACGGTTTGAAGGATATCAATGCGGTCAGATAAACTGCTTCCCGGGATCTGCGATTTTCACGTCCACGTGGGCGAAAAGATCGGCGGCTACGAGCTGCGCGACGATTTTGCCGCCTTGGGCGAACTGGCCCGGAGGCAGGGGATCGCGGCAATCGGGGCTTTCGTGACCGAAGAGCCGGGGATTTCCCTCACCGGCAAGCTCCGGCGCATGCAAGCTGACGCGCGGCAACACTTTGAAGGCTTTGTGCACTGGCACCTTACCCCGGTGAAAGCAACGGTCGAAGAAGTCTATCCCCTGCTGGAGGAAGGCTGGGACCTTAAATTTTACACCACCTACAGACAGTCGGGCATCTATAAGTCCTACAAGGAAATAGGCCGCTGGATGGAAGAGCTGGCAGGGCTGAAGCCCCGCATCCTGGTCCACTGCGAAGACGATGCTGTGATCGCCCAAACCAGCGCGGCGCATCCTTTCAAAACAGCCTGGGACCACACGCTGCGGCGCCCCGAACTGGCCGAGGCCATCGCCGTGGAGCGGGTTCTGGACCTGGCTGTGCGGCACAATCATCCCGTTCACATAGTTCACGTTTCCACCCCCGGCGCGGCCCTGCTGATCGCCGAAGCCAGGCAGCACAACCCCCTCATCACCTGCGAAACCGCGCCGCATTATCTGTTGTATGATGAGGACAAGCTTAAGGAACCAGACGGGCACCGCTGGCTCTGCACGCCGCCGCTGCGTTCAAAGGAAAGCCGCGGCCTGCTGGTGGAACTGCTGCAGGACGGAGTTTTCGATATCATTGCCAGCGACCACTGCCCCTTTAAACCGGCCGACAAAGACCGCTATAAAGATACTCCGGCGAAAGTGCCAATGGGCCTTCCGGGGCTGGCCAGCCTGTTCCCGTCAATATTTGAAAACCTGGTGGAGCGGGGTTTGATCGGGCTGGAAACTCTGGTTGAACTCAGTTGCCGGCGTCCGGCAGAACTAATGGCTTGTAACAATCCAGCGCGATACAGGCTGGAAGAACTTTTAGGAAGGACCGACCATGAATAAACCCGCTTGGCGCAACGACGCCCACGCCAAGGTTACCGGCCGGGCGCGCTATACCGACGACCTTAAACTGCCGGGCCTGCTGCACGCGGTGCCGGTTTACAGCGAACTGCCGCGGGCCCGGCTGCTCTCCGTCGATGCCGCTGAAGCCCTTACCCAGCCTGGCGTAATGGCGGTTTTTACCGCCAAGGACATTCCCGGCAACCAGCATTTCGGCCAGATCATCCCCGACTATCCCACCCTGGCCGGCGAGGACATCAATTCCACCGGCGACGTGCTGGCCCTGATCGTAGCGGAAACCCGGGACCAGGCGATCGCCGCCATTCCCTTTGTGAAGGTCGATTTGGAGCCCCGAACCCCGATCTTCGATCCCGAAGCAGCGCTGAAACCGGAGGCGGAGATCCTGCACCTTTTCCACGGCTCGAACATCACCAACCACCACCGGGTGCGGCGCGGAGACGTGGCCGCCGCTGAGCGGGAAGCGGATATCATCATCGAAGAGGAGTTTTCCACCCAGCGCATCGAGCACGCCTACATGGAGCCGGAAACCGCGCTCTGCCAGCTGCGGCCGGACGGAGTGATGGAGGTTTT
>JAJBBF010000096.1 GCA_020532215.1 Candidatus Cloacimonadota bacterium | reverse complement strand
TGCATCGATTCGATCTCCGGCACCGGGTCCAGGTACCCGCTGGCGGCCCGGCGACGCCAGTTGGCGGCGTGGGTCACGGACCAGTCCACCTCCGGCACCGGCCGGGGCAGGATCTGCTCCACCGCGTTCAACACCCGGCGTAGCTGCTCAACCATCTCCTTATCAAGGGTCATTAACGGCATCGACGGCTCCCCTCCTGTTTCATACACTAGCAACCCGCACCGGGGTTGGCTGCAAGACGCGCTGCAGTTCTGCCGGGGTGAGCCCCACCAGATAGCCCCGCTTGCCGCCGTTAAGATAGATCAGCGGCAGCGACAAAATGGACTCTTCCACATAGACCGGCATCTGACGCCGGACGCCAAAGGGCGAGGTGCCGCCCACCAGGTAGCCGGTATGTTTCTGGGCCGCCTCAGGTCGGCAGGGCTCCACCGAACGGGCGCCGATCTGACGGGCCAGCTCCTTGGTTGAGACCTGACGATCGCCGTGCATCAGCACAATCAGCGGTTGTTTGGCGTCATTCTCCATCACCAGGGTCTTGATCACGCAGTGCTCATCAACCCCCAGCTCCCGCGACGAGACCGCCGTGCCGCCCTTCTCCTCATAGTTGTACAGGTGATCGCTGAAGCTCACCCCGGCTGCCCGCAGGGCTCGCACCGCCGCAGTGACCGGTGTCTTTTCCTTGGCCATAGTCGAAACCTCTCAACAGATGCGGGGAAGTTGCTCCCCCGCCAGCATCTCAATCATCCGCATCCCGCCAACACTGGTCCGCATCCGCACCCGGCCCGGCTCACCCTGCTCCACCCGACCGATAATCGCAGCATCGCGCCCCAACGGCAGCCGCTGCAGCGCCTCCAGCGCCGTCTCTGCAACCTCCGGCGCCACAAAGGCCAGCAACTTGCCTTCGTTGGCCACATACAGCGGATCAAGCCCCAGCATGTCGCACAATCCCCGTACCTGGGATTTGACCGGAATGGCGGCCTCTTCGATGGTCAGCAGCACACCCGATTGGATGGCGATCTCCTTGAGGGTGGTGGCAATACCACCCCGGGTCGGGTCGCGCAACACATGCAGCCCGTCCCCGGCCGTTTTCAGCAGCGCCGCCACCAATCCCCACAACGGGGCCGAATCGCTCTGCAATCCCCCGGCATCCAACCCTTCCCGGGCAGCCAGCACCGCCATGCCGTGATCGCCGGCACTGCCGGACAGGATGATGCAATCACCCGGCCTGGCACTGGCGCCGTGGATCTCCAGGCCATGCTCCAGCAGCCCCACCCCGCTGGTGGTGATGAACAGCCGGTCAGCCTTGCCGCGGGGGACCACCTTGGTGTCACCGGTCACCACCTGCACACAGGCCCGATCAGCTGCCCGCCGCAGGTCAGCCAGCAGGTCAGCCAACTCCCGGCGACTGAACCCTTCCTCGATGATCAGCCCACAGGAGAGCCACAACGGACGGGCGCCGATCATGGCCAGGTCGTTAACCGTGCCATGCACCGCCAGCGAACCGATGCTGCCACCGGGGAAACGTAACGGGTCCACCACGTAGCCGTCGGTGGTGAAGGCCAGCCGGCTGCTACCGGCCTGCAGCAGGGCGGCATCGTTCTGCTGATTAGCCGTCAACCCCGAAATGGTCGGCACCACCAGTTCATCCAGCAACTGATGACTTAAGGTGCCCCCACTGCCGTGGCCCAACATGATCAGATCGGTATCCATAGCTCTCGCTCCCTGCTGACGCAGACTAGCACGTAGGTAGCGGGGTGTCATCTCCTGATCGCCCACCCCTGTTTTCTGTTCCCAAGCCACCCTGCTTCATGCTACAAAAACGCTTTATTTTCACATCTCAGAAATCTGTTTGCTGGAGGATTCCATGTCTGATTACCGCCCCTTGACCGCCCTGCCGCCCGTACCCGGTTACACCACCGGCGATGTCCTGGTGCTGTTCGGTGAACTGTTCGGACGGGGCTATGCCAACGGCCTGGTGGAAGAGGCCAAACGGCTGGGTATGACCGTCATCGGCACCACCGTAGGCCGCCGTGACAGCGACGGCACCCTGCGCCCGCTGACCGCCGAAGAACTGGCTGAGGCCGAAGCGCTGCTGGGAGCCAGCATCATCAACATCTCGCTGGAGGCCGGTTTTGATATGGAGACCCCGGACGGCCAGCCTTCGATAGCCGAGCAACTCAAAAAGGCCAAGCCGGACGAGTGGCAACAGGTCAGCTTTTCCGCCGAGTTCATCGCCAAGGCCCAGGCTGCCGGCCAGGCACGCTTCACCGCCAACGTGGCCCAACTGGCCACTGAACTTGAACGCCGCATACCGGCCGGGGCCAACCTGCTGTTTGCCCACACCATGGCCGGCGGCATCCCCCGGGCCCGCTTCTTCATGCCCCTGTTGAACCGCGTATTCAAGGGCACCGGCGACAAGTACCTGCCTTCGGAGCCGTTCTGGCAGAGTGGTGTTGGCCAGCTGTGCGACGCCAGCTTCAATGAAGTGACCGCCGACACCTTCCGCTACCTGTTGGACGGCACAGCCAGCCTGCGTCAGCGTGTAACCTCAGGCGGCGGCAAGGTGGCCTACACCGCCTACGGCTACCACGGCACCGGCATCCTGCTGAACGG
>JAJBBF010000174.1 GCA_020532215.1 Candidatus Cloacimonadota bacterium | reverse complement strand
CATTTCAGCATCGCCCTGAATATCTGGAACAGCTACAATATCCGCCGCCACCTGGGCTGGATCCACAACAACCTCGCGGACCTGAACCTCAAGCAGGGCTTCACCATCCAGGGGCTGGAACACGCGCAAAAAGCGCTGATTTTCGCCAAAGACCGCGGCAATCTGCTGGCCGAAGGCCGGGCTCTTCTGAACCAGGGCGAGGCCATGATCAAAATGGGCCGCTTCGAAGAGGCGGAAGCCAGGCTACTGGAAGCTCGCGAGCTCATCAAAGAGGTCCGGGCGGATAAATACCTGATCTCCATTGAACGGAATCTGGCCCTGGCCAAAAGCAAGATCAACAATTTCGGGCATTACTACAAATTCATCAGCAAACACGAACCCAAGCTGATCGAGGGCACAGTCCCGGAGATCAATCCGCTGGTGAAAACCTATTTCTATTATCTCAGCGAAATGTCCAACCCCAAAAAACTGCGCCGCCTGATCCGCAAAAACGCCCACATCGATTTCATCCAGATCCAGGAACAGGAATTTTTCCACAACATCCTCAGCCTGCTGGCCATGCAGGAAAAGGACCACGCCACCGCCCTGAACGAGCTGAAACTGGCCCTGCAATTTGCCGGCGAGATCAACAACCACTATGCCATGGCGGTATTCAACGTCCTGCAGGCCAATTGCCACTATGGCCTCGGCGAAACGGAACGTGCGGCAGAGCTGATCGCCAAGGCCAGGCCGGCGATAGTGGAATACCAATACCGCTACTGGGAGCTGAGCCTGGACCTGCTGGAGCTGAAGCTGGAACTCGCCGAACCTGCCATCCCCCTGAGGCAGGTGCTGAGAAAGATCAACCGGCAACTGGAAAACTGCCGGAACCTGAAATACTACCAATTGGTGTTGGAACTGATGCAGCTGAAGATCCAGCTGTTGGTGGAACTGAGCGCCATGCCAGACGCCGAGGAAGAATTCGGCGGCTATAAAAAGTATCTGGAAGCCATTACCAGGGATATCAGCGAAGATGACCGGGCGAACTTTTTGGAGGTTAACCTCCACGGCCTGAAAGACCTCGGCAAGTTCAAACTGGTGCCTGTTGCCTCACGCAGAAAGGACGCCCGCAGCCGCTGGAACGACATGCTCTTCGATATCTCGAACGTGACCAGCGTGCCCCGGATGAAATTCCTGATCGAAAAAGGCATCGCCCAGATCATCGCCCCCTGGCGGTTTATGCTGCTGGTCTGGTCCGAAAAACTCGGCAGCTACTATATGTTCCACAGCTACAACGCAGACCCGGAGACCATCCTCCCGGCGGAGTATTCCCCCCATATCGATAAAGCCTTTGAAACGAACAACCTGGCCACCTTCAGCCACGCTGAGAGGAACATCGCGGTCCTGCCCCTGATTTCCGGCAGCAGGAAGATCGGCTATCTGGTGATCAGCGACAACGGCGAGCTAAAATACACCACCAGCGAACAAGCCTTGCTGCGCAACATCAAATCCCACCTCACTGCCATGCTGATCCGCACCTGGGACTACCAGGAGATCAACCTGCGCATGGAAAAAATGAACCGGCTGATCGAGATCTCCCACGAATTGATGGGAACCTTGGAACTGGGCGACCTGGAAACCGCGATCGTGGCGGCTGCCATTGACCTCACCAACGCCACCCGGGGCTTCCTGATCAAGAAGGACGCCGACGGCAACAACCTCTTCCAGGTGCAGCTGGGCCAAAACGGCCAGATCCTCAGCGCCGCCTTCGGAGTAAGCAAAACCGCCCTGAACCTTTGCCAGACAGGCCGCAAAACAGTTTCCACCTTCAATGCCCGGCTGGACAAAAGCTTCGAGGATTCCGTAAGCGTTCACGACTACGCCATCCAGTCCATATTCTGCAGCCCTATCGCCGTATCGGAAAGCTACGCGGGCTATCTCTACCTGGACAATCTGGGCGACAGCACCCGCGATATGTATCTAAACGAAGACATCATGGTGCTGCTGATGAATCTCTTTGTGAACGCGGTAAAAAACGTGCTCCAGTATTCCAGCCTGGTTCAGAAAAGCACCGAACTCAACAATCTGGAGCAGCTGAAGGACGAATTCATCGGCATTGTCACCCACGAACTGAACACTCCGCTGTTCCTGATGCAGGGAGCCGTTACCAAACTGAAGCGCAGCGCCAAACTCGATGACAAACAGCGCCAGCAGCTCTTCGCCGAGCTCGAGGGGGCCGTGAACAAGCTTACCCTCACCGTTTCGGATATCCAGACGATGAACCACTACAACCTGGTAAAAACGCTGGACAAATCGCCGTTGCAGGTGGCTGAAGTTCTGGAGCTGGTTCATCAGCAGGTGGAGATCCTCTCCCGCGAGCGCAAAATGCACATCCGGCTGGAGATCGAACCCGCCCTGCCGCCGGTGCATTCAAACTGGACCGATCTCCACCGCATGATCTACAATATCGTTCTGAACTCGGTCCGTTTTACCCGGGAATCCGGCCTGATCACGATCGGGGCGCGGCGTTCCGCCTTTGTCCAGGAAAAGATCGACAACAAGGAAAGCCTGGTGATCTTTGTCACGGACAACGGAATGGGCATGCCCAAACACCTGATCAATGATGTGTTCCGCAAGTTTTACGAGCTCAACGCCATTCTGGCCCACAAGAGCGGGATAGTTGAATACCGCAGCAGCGGCCTGGGCCTGGGGCTCTCCATCTCCAAACGCATCGCGGAACTGCATGGCGGCCAGATCGTGATCAAGAGCAAGGAAAACGAAGGGACCTCCGTGTTCATCATCATCCCCTTCAAATAAACAAAGACCAAGCAAACCTATGCGCAAGATAAAACACAGCTTCAGCCACTTCCCCGCCCTGCCGCGGATCGGTCTGGTTTTGGCCTGTCTGCTGCTGCTCACGGCGGCGCTGGGAGCCCAATCGATCCGGGAAGAGGAGGATTTTGCCTACATCGTTGAGCTGTATTACAGCGGCGACGCCTTCCTGGACGAGGTGGCAACCGAGCTTGCCGCTTTCTGCAACCGCTATCCGGATTCAACCTACGGCCAGTACATCGAATACCTGAGGGGAAACATCGCCCTCAAACAAGGCGATTTTGAGCTCAGCGCGCTTATCTACAGCGCTCTGCTGGAACAGGAGCTTCATCCGGACATTCTGGCCGACATCCTGCTCAACCACGCCATCGCCAGCTACTATCTGGGCGATCTGAGCCGGGGCCAGGAGCTGCTGCTGGAGCTGGAGCGAACAGCCGTCCATCCCTGGTATCAGTACCAGATAAACGTCTGGCGCGGCCGGATCAAGGCCCGGCAGGAACTCTGGTTTTCCGCCGCGGATGAGTATCAGAAAGCCTTGGCTTACGATCCCGCCGAGGTTCGCTTTGATTATTTCGAAGTGCTGCTGGCCCTAGAGCTCGATGAGCGGGTGACCGCCATCCTGGATTCCCTTGCAGCAAGCGATCCGGACTATATCCAGTATCACGGCGCCTGGCTGGACCAGTTGCTCTCCCAGGGCCGCTATGCTGAATTCGAAGATCACGCCGCCACCTTGGACAGCCTTCAGGACGCTGCGCCTGTGCTGGCGCTGCTCAGAACGCGCAAAGCCCTGGAATTGGGGAAATCTCCGGATGACAAAACCTGGCGGGAACTGCAAACGGAGCCTTCGGATTTGGCCACTTTCTACCGCGCGCTGCTGATGCAGAGGAACGGTTACTTGTCCCGGTCCGATTCCCTGTTCAAATCCCTGCTGCATTCCCCGGAAGGGGATCTTGCCGTGCAGGCCTATCTGGAACGTTTGAAGATCCTGAGGATGACGGACCCCGCCTCCGCCATCGACCAACTGGAAAGCTTCATGGAAGAACCCCGCTTCCGGCGCGGGGACACCCATTATTGGCTGGCGGAGTTCAAAATGGCCGAGGGAGACTATCTGGGCGCGCTTCGTAACTTCATCGAGGCCACCAATTATCGCCTGGACCACCCCACGGCGGAGCGGATCCAGATCCTGTCCGCCCGTTGCTACTATGAAATTGGCCAGCCGGAACTCTGCGCCGCCGCCTGCGACCGCTATTTGAACCGCTACCCCCAGGGGCGTTACCGCGACATGGCCCTTTATTACGGCGGAAAAAGCCAGGCCATCCTCAACGATGCCAGGCTGGCGCGCCTGACCTGGGAAAAGCTGCTCAAAGAGCATCCGGACTCGCCCTGGGCGGACGAGGCCCGCTTCGAACTGGCTGAGCTGTATTTCCAGGCTTCCGATTACGCCGCCGCGGAAGAGCTCTACAAAAGCGTTGCCGCCACGGGGAAAAACTACCCCAGCCTGTACCTGCGCCTGGCCCAGGCCCATTATTACCAGGATGAATACGATGCCGCCAGCCAGATCCTCAGTGGAGTGCTTGACCCCGGCCAGGATTTCGAAGCGGCTCTGCTGGAGGCGGCGATCAGCTTCAGCCAAAAGGAGCTGGAACGCGCCCTGGATATCTTCACCCGGGCAGACAGCCTGGCCGCTACTTTGGAACAAAAGACCGAAGCCCTTTCCTACAGTGCCTACACCCTCTTCTATCTGGGCCGCTACGACGAGGCCGCCGGCCTCTATCTGGAACTCAGCCGCGACAGCCTGAACGCGGACACCTACCTCTACCAGGCTGCCAAATCAGCCGCCGCGGGCAGAAACTGGATCCGCGCCCTCGAGCTATATGACCGCTGGCTGGATGAATTTCCGGATTCCAGCCATTACCTGAACGTTCTGGCGGATATCGCCAACACCAATTTCAACCTCGGCCGCCACTCCGAAGCTTTGGCCGACTGGCTGAACATCCTCCGCCGCTTCAGCTCCAACAGCTTTATCGCTGAGGAGGACCGGCCCTTGCTGGCAGAGGTTTTCAGCGGCATCGAGACCTCGGCCCGCAAGCTGCGGGGAGTAGATCACATCGAGGAGATCGCCGGGATGATCGACAGCTTTAAAAGCGACTACGTTAAGTTCGAGCTCGAATACATCCTGGTGAAGCTTTACGCCAATGCTGAGCTCTGGGAAGCCCTGCTACGTGAGGCCTCCGAGCTTCGGGCCAGCCTGGATCTGCCCCGCCAGCGGCAAAACGAATTCGACCAGCTGCTCCTGCGTTCCCTGATCAAACTGAACCGGCTGGAGGAGGCGGACAGCCTGGCCACGCGGATCCAGCAGAGCGATCCCAGCCGGGAGGTCCTCATCCAATGGGCCGAACTGGCAGAACTGAGTGGCGATCCGAACCTGGCCCTGCAGCGCTATCAGAGGGCCTACGCCCTGGAGCAGGATGCGGAGGTCTGGCTGCGGTTGGTGGAGCTGGCCCCGGACGGCGGCTGGCAGGATTTCGAGACGATCTGGGCCTCGGGCAGCCAGTTTGCCGAGGCTTATCCCCAATCCCGGCTGCGGCGGATCGGCTACTTTTACCACATTGGCGATCTCGCGGCCGCCACGGCTCTGGCGGATTCCCTGCTTGAAACCGAGACCAATCCCTGGATCCGGGCCGGCGCCGAGACCTGGCTGGGCAAGGTCCTCTTCGCCCAGGGAGATTATCAGTCCGCCCGCCGCAGTTTCCAGAAGATCCGCCTCCTATACCTTGACTTTCCGGAAATCCACGCGGAAGCATCTTATTTTTATATCCTCAGCCTTGCCAATCTGGGCGAGCTCCAGGAAGCCCGGCTGACCCTGATCGAATACCGGCATTTGCTGACTGAAAAACAGATCCGGGACATCGAGATCCTGCTGGACAACCGGGAATAAGCGCCCTTTGATGCCAAAGCTAAAGCCCAGGCTCCTTCCGCTGTTGCTGTTTGGCTTCGCCCTGCCCCTGCTGGCGCAGCCTCAGGTGCTGCCTTCGGTGGAGATCCGCTCCGGAACCCCGATCAAAGCGCCCCTGATCAAAAAACCGGTCGTTTTCCCCCTTGAGGTCCCCGCCGACAGCATTCCACCGCGGATCCCGCCGGTTTTCTCGGGGCGGCATGAGTTTGCGCCTCCCCCCTCCGGTAACATCCGGCCCCTCAAGCTGGATTTTTCCACCGGCACAACGGCCGAAACCAAGCTCACCACCTCCTGGTACTCAGCTTCGGGATCGCTGCCTTTGCTCAGGCTGGACGCCGATCTCCGGGTTCCGGCTGCCGGTATTTCCCGATCCGCCCTCAGCGGCAGTGTCCAGTCCATATTTTCCGAAAACCTCAGCCTCAACCACCTGCTGTCCTGGCAGCAGTCAAAATTCCGCTCTTTCAGCGCCGGAGCACTTTCCTACAGCGTCTCGCACCGCCAGTCCGAACTGGAGCTGGCCGGATTCCGCTTGTCAGCGCTGCAAACCGGCCTTTCGCTGGAAGGCCTGGAGCAGGACCTGGCCGGCACCCGAAGCTCCGATTTCGCCTTGGGGATCAGGCATTCCCATCTTCTCAGCTGGCGGGAGCTGGATCTCAAAAACCGGCTGGTGCTGCAGGACACCGCTTTGGGCCTGGCTGCCCAATACCGGGTTCCCTGGCTGGGCAAGCGGCTGCCCGAGCTCGATCTGGGGCTGATGACGGATTTTATCCATGTTTTGCCCGCCCTCGACCTGCACAAGAGGTTTCCCCTGGGCAACGGCAGATACCTGGAACTCAACAACCGCACGGAGCTCGCCAGCAGATCCTTTCAGAGCCTGAGGGAGCTGTATCCCTGGTCGGTTCTGCCACAGCGCGAACGGCTGGTGATGACGCCTTTGAACCTCTCCCTGGGCGGCTGGCAAAGCTTCGGAGCGGAAGCTTCCCCGCTTCGCCTGGCCGGGCTGCGCCAGAACCTCAGCTATTCCTACAACCAGCCCCAGCTCTACGTCCGCGACGTTTCGGGCCAAACCTGGCTGCGCCAGGAAGACGTTTTTTCCTGCCGCCTGGGCGGCGATCTGCGCCTTCACTACCTGGGCTGGGAGATAGCCCAGGACCTGAGCCTCAATCTGGAATACCTGCCCGACGACCGCTGGCGCCGCCGTCCCTTTTCCCCTCTGCTCAGCGCTGTCACCACGGCAAGCCGCAAACTTGGCGAACTGGACATCCTGGCCACCCTCGACCAGCGGTATTGGCAGCGCGATGAATTCGAGGCGCAGCTGCCCCCCGTCTTCGACCTCAGCCTGGAGTTGCGCTACCCCCTGCGTCCCGGCCTTGCCCTCACTGCCAGCCTGGCCAACATCTTCCATACGCCCCATCAGGATTTCGGCGATATCCCCCAAAGGGGCCGCTCCTTTATGATCGCCTTCCGCTATCTGCCTTTGCGCTGAACGCAGCGCTGCTTAGTCCCTAACGCGCGGATCTGCGCCTCCACCCTGCCTCTCGCCTGATGCCCGCGTTTCAGGCGGGGATTATGCGGGAGGCGTATATGGCTTGAACCAGCGGGGGCTCAGATTGATTTGTGCTTGACCGAAATCAACCGCCGCAAAATAATGTTTGAACACAGAACAAGCTTCTGGAGGTAAACTTGCGTAAACTGGACCTGCAACCAGAAAAAAAACGGATCATAGCGTTTATCCGTGATTATTTGAACGGCGCCGGCTTCGCCAAGGTGGTCCTCGGCCTTTCCGGCGGGGTGGATTCCGCCGTCTGCGCCGCTTTGGCGGTGGAGGCCCTGGGCAAGGAAAACGTGATCGCGGCGCTGCTGCCCTATAAAAGCAGCCATCCGGATTCCCTGGCGGACGCCGCTGATCTGGCCCGGCAGCTGGGTATTGAGCATCATGTGATCGAGATCACGCCGATGGCGGACGCCTATTTTAACACCTACGAACCGGCAGCCGACGCCCTGCGCCGGGGCAACTGGCTGGCCCGCACCCGGATGTGCGTGCTTTACGACCTCAGCGCCAGGCACCGGGCCCTGGTTTTGGGAACCAGCAACCGCAGCGAACTGCTGGTGGGTTATTTCACCCAATACGGAGATTCCGCCTGCGCCTTCGAACCGATCGGACACCTCTACAAGACCGAGGTCTGGGAACTGGCCCGCCTGCTGGGCATTCCGGACAAGATAATCAACAAAACCCCCACCGCCGATCTCTGGAGCGGACAATCCGACGAAACGGACCTGGGCCTCAGCTACCCGGTTCTGGACGATATCCTCTATGCCCTCACGGAGCTTGACGTGAACGCGGGGGCCTCCGAAAACCTGGACCATCCCGCCGAACTTTACCAAAAAGTGGACCGCATGATCACCAACTCCGCCTTCAAGCGCAAACTGCCGCCTGTTCTGGAGGACTGACAATGCTGCTGAACCGCGAACGCTGCTTCAAATGCAAAGCCGAACGGAGCGTGCGCCAGTGTCCCCGATACGGCGGAAAACTGATCGGCTGGACCTGCTGTTTGGAACTGAGGATAGACCTGCGCTGTCCCGCTGAATGTCCTTACAGCGCGGTAAAAGACGCCGCCAGCCCCTTCCCCGCTTTCCGGGCCGATTCCAACACTGAATTCACCCGCACCGCCAAACGCCACATCGACCTTTGGGTGTATCAACCGCTGGATGATCTGGACGGCCTCAGCCCCGCTGACTTTGCTGCCAAAGACAGCGCCAAACTGCTGGCCTGGCTGGGCAAATACCAGTTTCCGGCCAATTTCCCCATGCAGTATCTGCTGCAAAAACTCCAGCTGCCCCACGCTCAGATCGAGGAACCCGAAACCCCGGAAACGGTGGCCTTCTCCTTCTTCGACGCCGTGATCGCCCAGGAGTGGGATAAGCTGAGAGCCTTCACAGTCAACGACCGCGAGGATCAAAACCTGGCCAAGCGCTACCTGGATTTGATCTCCGCCCTGCCGGAGCTGAAAAAGCTGCGCCGCTACGACATCCTGCACGCCGGGGCCGCGGACGACGGCGTAAGCGCCATGGTGGTGCTGGATCTGAACGGCAAAAAGATCTGGGCGGTGCTGCTCACCTCAGCCGAAGGCAGCTGGAAGATCCGCCAGAACCTCAATGGCGGACCTCACCTCTACTACGAACAGAACAAGCTTTTCCACCAACTGGCCGGGCATCTGGCAGAGGGCCGGGCCGACGAGGCCTGGAACCTGATCAAAACGAACCAGCCCCTCTTTCCCGACTGCGCGGACCTTTACTACTACCGCGCCCTCTACTGGCAGCTGGCCAAGGATTTCGGCAAAGCCAAGGAGGACCTGCTGAACGCCCTGGCTTTGGACAACCACTACTTCGCCGCCGGATTCGCCCTCTCGGCGCTGTATCTGAACGACGCGGAACTGGCCCCGGCCAGGGATCTGCTGGAATTCCTGGCCCGGGAACGGCCGGAGGACCTGAACGTGCAGAACAACCTGGCCGCCTGCGAAGCCGGCCTGGGCAACGTTGCCAGGGCTCAAAAGATCTGGAGGGAGATTCTCAGTTCCACGCCCAACTATGAACCCGCGAGGAAAAACCTTGAGCGCTATCCCGGCTGATCCGGCCAAATTCATGAAACGGGCCTTGAAGGCAGCGGAAAACGCCCGCGGGACCTGCTCCCCGAACCCCTTTGTGGGCGCGGTGATCGTTAAGAACGGCAAGGTGATCGCCGCAGGCTGGACCCAGGAATGCGGTGGGGACCACGCGGAGGTGCAGGCCCTGGCCAAAGCGGGAAAACTGGCCCGGGGCGCCGATATGTACGTGACTTTGGAGCCCTGCGCCCACTTTGGCAAAACCCCGCCCTGCACCCAGGCCATCATCGCCGCCGGCATCAAAAGGGTCTT
>JAJBBF010000061.1 GCA_020532215.1 Candidatus Cloacimonadota bacterium | reverse complement strand
GTGGATAAGTCATCAGATTCATTCCAACTTTGAGGACAAATGGCCAAATAGCTCCGGAAATCACAAATCGGTGGACAAAATAATGCCATACTCTCTTGTTATAGGGACTACTGCAATTCCTGACACTCACTTTTTTGGGGGAATGCCTTAATAACCGCAAGTCATAGAAACGCATTCCAGTCTGATGACGTCATCTTCGTTCCATTTGCATGAGCCATAAAAAAAGGCACCCTGAGAGGAGCCTTTTTTAAACAAACTGGTGGAGGTGGCGGGTATCGAACCCGCGTCCAAAGAACCGATCATGAGTGAATCTACATGCTTAGTTGTCTTTGATCGCGGCCGGAGTGGTAAAAGACAATCAGACCCATCCCGGCCAGGGCTCATGGTCTTAGCCGGGCCTTATGAGCTCTGGGGTCCGGAGCGGCCGCACTGTTTCGACGCCCAATCCCATCCCGGCGGCACGAACGGGTTGAACGTTAGCTGCTTACGCTGCTAAGGAGTAATTGTAGTTTGCAATTAGATTTGTTTGCTGCTTGATAACGGAGGGGACAGCATCTCCGGCATGCATCTCTCACACTCTGGTTCCCTGTCGAAACCATGTCACCCCCTATACGCTGGTAAAGAACTTATAGACAAGATATCCGAAGCGGGGCTGCTGTCAAGCGGTAATTCTGCAAGATCCACTGCCAATGAAATCCGGGAACCCTGTCAGGGGTTTTGATGGCTGTTGCCGCCTTACTCCTCCCAAACCCCTGCTTATATGCCTAAACCAAGCCTCCCGCCTGATCCCCGCATTTCAGGGGAGGGGCATGCGGGAGGCGTGGCGGACGCGGACCTTTGAGGCTTAAGGTTGGGCTCTGGGATCAGCGCGCTTTGCCGATGATATCACGCAGTGAGAGGTCGTTTTCCCGCAGGAAATCCTCCAAACCCTGGCGCAGCTTGACCGCGGCCAGGGGATCGCTGTAAAAAGCCGTCCCGAGCGCGATGGCGGAGGCGCCGGCCCAGAAGAATTCCAGGGCGTCCTGCCAGCTGTGGATGCCGCCCAGGGCCAAAATGGGGATCCTGACGGCCAGGGCAACCTTGTGGCAAAGGGCCAGGGCAACGGGTTTGATCCCGCTGCCGCTGTAACCGCAGACGAAGCTGGAGATCCTGAACCTGCCGGTTTTCCAGTCGATCGCGGAACCGTAAAGCGTGTTGATCAGCGCCAGGGAAGAAGCCCCTCCGGCCTCGGCGGCCTGGGCGATCGCGGCGATGTCCGTAACGTTGGGGCTTAGCTTGAAGATCAGTTCGCGCCGGGTGAGGGCGGCCAGGGATGAAGCCAGAGAGAAAACCACGTCCGGATCGGCTCCGAAGGCGATGCCCTCTTTGGCAACGTTGGGGCAGGAAACGTTCACCTCGTAGCCGGCTATCCCCTCCTGCAGTTCCAGGCCGTCCAAAACCCTCAGAAACTCGTCCTCCGAAGAGCCGGAGAAGCTGACGATCAACGGAATTTGGAGCAAGTCCCGCAGCAGGGGCAGATCCTCATTCAACCAGGCCTTGAGGCCGGGATTCTGGAGGCCGATGGAATTGAGCAATCCGGCTTCGGTCTCATACAGCCGGGGCGGCGGATTTCCCGCTTTGGGGGCCAGGGTGATGGTTTTGGTGGTATAGGCTCCGAGCGCGCTTTGGTCGAAAAGCTCAAAATATCCGGTGTCGAAAGTGCCGGAAGCCACGGTTACCGGGCTTTTCAGCCGCAGGCGCCCCAGCGCTGTGGCCAGCCTGTTCACAGCTCCTCCCAGCGAATCAGAGAGGCAGCGAACACCGGGCCGTCCTTGCAAACGCGCTGCCAGCCCTCCCCCACCGGGACCGCGCAGCCGTGGCAGGCGCCCAGGCCGCAGGCCATATAGGCCTCCAGCGAAGCGTAATGCGGCAGATCGCCAACGCAGGCCTGCAGGGCCTTGAGCATCGGCAGCGGCCCGCAACTATAGACGATATCGATGTTTTCGGTTTTAATAATGTCCATGATATCCTGGGTTACCAGGCCACGGTCGCCTGAGCTGCCGTCCAGAGTGTAGCCGCGGTCGCAGGGAAAGAGGTCTTCCGCGCAGGATCCGCCGTGCACAAGAATAACCCGGTTATGGGGCTCCAAAACCCGCTTCAGCCAGGCCAGGGGCGGATATCCGATCCCACCGCTCACCAGCAGGGCGTTCTGGCCCTTAACCAGGTGGAATGAATTGCCCAGGGGCCCCAGCAGCAACAGCGGCTCGCCCGGCTTCAATTCCGCCAGAGCCCGGGTTCCGGGACCCACAACCTTGATCAGGAAAGAGATCTTTCCTTCCGAGGCCTCGAACACGCTGATCGGCTTGAAGAGGCGCCGGGTCTGGGAGGGCAGGCCGGCTTTGAGTTCAAAGAACATTCCCGGCCGGCATTTTTCCGCCAGTTCAGGCGCCATCACGCTGATTCGCAGATAAGCGCGGTTGATCCGTTCAGTCCCGAGCAGGGGCAGTTCCTGAAAAACCGGCATCTCAATCCTGCCAGGTGATCCTGCCCTCCAGGAAGGTGTAGAGCACCCTTCCGGCCAGTGTTTGGCCCAGCCAGGGAGTGTTTTTGCCCTTGGAGAGGATGTTTTCCTCGCTGAAGGTGGTGGAGGCCTCCAGGTCGATGATGTTCAGATCGGCGGGATTGCCGGCCTTCAGTTCCGCCGGGGGCAGTCCAAAAATCTTGCTGGGAGCGCTGGTCAGGGCTTCCGCGAGGCGCTGCAGGCCAAGCTCGCCGGTCTTCACCAGATGATGGTAGAGGGCGCAAAAAGCTGTTTCCAGGCCGATGATGCCAAAGGGGGCCTGGTCGAACTCGCGCACCTTCTCGAAATCCGCGTGGGGAGCGTGATCGGTGGCGATGCAGTCGATGGTGCCGTCTTTGAGGGCGGCGAGGCAGGCCAGGCGGTCCTTTTCCGTGCGCAGCGGGGGTTTCATCTTGGTGTTGGTGTCAAAGCCGAGGCAGGCGTCCTCGGTGAGCAGCAGATGGTGGGGCGTAACCTCGCAGGTAACCTTCACGCCGCGGTCCTTGGCCTGGCGCACCAGCTCGATCGAACGCGCGGTGCTGATGTGAGCTATATGCAATCTGGAGCCGGTGTTTTCGGCCAGCATTATGTCGCGGGAAACGATCACCTCCTCGGCCAGGCCGGGAAGCCCCGAAAGACCGAGTTGAGAGGCGATCCGGCCACCGTGGATCTGGCCTTTGCCGGCAAGGTTGTAATCCTCGGCGTGGATCACCAGCGGCAGTCCGAAATTGGTGGCATAGCGCATGGCGTTGAGCATCAGCTTGGCGTTCTGAACGCAGTTGCCGTCGTCGGAGACAGCCACGATCCCGTCGGATTTCATGGTGGCCATTTCGCTGATCTCGAGGCCTTCGCTCTTTTTGGTCATGGCCCCGATCACATAGACCCTGGCATAGCCCAGATCCTTGGCGCGACGCTGGATGTAGTCCACCGTGGCGATGTTGTCCACCACGGGATCGGTGTTGGGCATGGCGCAGAGGCTGGTGAAACCGCCGTGCGCGGCTGCGCGGGTGCCGGAGACGATGTCTTCCTTGTAGGTTTGCCCGGGGTCGCGCAGATGCACGTGCAGGTCCACAAAGCCTGGGAAAACGTGTTTGCCGGCAGCGTCGATGATCCGTTCCGCCTTTTCCGGCAGGGTTTTGGCGATTTTGGCGATCTTGCCTTTCTTGATCAGGATGTCGCGGGGCTGCAGCTTTCCGTTCAGATACGCGGTGCCGTTTTTGATGAGTGTGGTCATGGTCTCCCTCCCTTAAAGTTTTCCGCCGAGGATGAGGAACATCAGCGCCATGCGCACGGCAACGCCGTTGGCGACCTGTTCCACGATGATGCTCTGGCTGCTGTCCGCGATCTCGGGCAGGATCTCCACCCCACGGTTCATTGGCCCCGGATGCATGATCAGGGCGTCCTTTTTGGCAAATTTGATGGTGTCCTTGGAGAGGACGTAGTGCTTGCTGTATTCCTCGAGGCTGGGAAAAAGCCCTTCGGTCATGCGCTCCAGCTGCATGCGCAGGCCCATCACTATATCGGCGTCGCGCAGGGCTTCGCGCAGGTCGTATTCCACCCGGCAGCCGAAGATGTCTTCCATGCTGCCCGGCATCAGGGTCCGGGGTCCGCAAACGGTTACCTGCATGCCCAGTTTCTTCATACCGATCAGGTTGGAGCGCACCACGCGGCTGTTCAGGATATCGCCCACGATCGTGATCTTGAGGCCTTTGAGCTCGCCCACGCGCTCCCAGATGGAAAAGATGTCCAAAAGGGCCTGGGTGGGATGGGCATGGCGTCCGTCGCCGCCGTTGATGACGGGCTTTCCGGAGTATTTGTTCACCAGCTGCGGGCTGCCCGGGCTGCGGTGGCGGATGCAGTAAAGATCGATGCCCATGGCGCCGAGGGTGTAGATGGTATCCTGCAGGCTCTCGCCTTTCGAGAGGGAGGAGACCGAGGCCTGAAAGCTCACCACGTCCGCGCTGAGGCGGTTGGCGGCCAGCTCGAAGCTCATCCGGGTGCGGGTGCTGTCCTCCACAAAGAGGGTGCAAACGGTCTTGCCGCGCAGGGTGGGGATTTTTTTGTACTCGCGGAGGTTGATCTCTTTCATGCCTTGGGCGGCTTCGAGGATATACATGATCTCGTCGGCAGAGTAGTCGTCCAGGTCAAAGAGGCTGCGGCCGACGAATTGGGGTGTAGATTCCATTTTTGGCTCCTTTCCGGCTCACTGGCGCGGATTAAAGGTTTGAATTTGTTCCTTTTTGCCAAGGCGGCTGATATGGTCAAGCATTATTTTTACCAAACCCCGAACCGCCCCACCCGCAGTTATTTGCCTCGGTCACGGTAACAACTGTGGGTGGAGAAAGGAAAAGTCTTGACTGATATGCCCCTCCCATATTTTGGTATTAGTTAAAGAAAAAAACTTCACAGGAGATATATAATGAAACATCTCGTGATCCTGACCCTGGCCATGCTGCTCTTGCTATCAGCCTGCGCCACGAACAGAGAGAAACTAAGCCCCCGGGCCATGGTCGACCTGAAATCGGCCGATGTTGCCTATAATCAGCAGAACGTCGAGGAAGCCCTCAAGTTCTACAACCTCGTTTTGAGCGACAATCCCAACCACGCCCACGCCCTGAGAAGGGTGGCGGACATCAACCTTTACTATGGCGAAACGATTGCCGACAAGGCAGTTGGATACAACAAAACCGCCTTTGAAAACTACGACCAGGCCATCGCCATCATGGAAAAATACGAAAACCCCAAAGAGGACGAACTGGCCACTATCCGCGACATGAAGAAGCGCCGCCTGAGCAGCTGGACCCGGATCTTCAACGCCGCGGAAACCCAGCTTGCCGAAGGCAACACCGCCCAGGCCATCGTGATCTTCGAAACAGTTGCCGAGCTCGACCCAGCCCGCACCGAACCCCTTTACAAGCTGGCCACCATTTATCAGAAGGATATGAAAGACGAAGCCAAGGCCGAGGCCATCCTGCTCAAGATCTATGATGTGAACCCCGAGGACACAGACGTCCTGCAGCAGATGGGCATATTTTACCTGAACAAGCAAGAGTATGCCGAAGCCATCCCCTTCTTCGAGAAAGTGAAGCTGGCGGAACCGCTGAATGTGAACAACCTGATGAACCTTTCCTACTGCCAGTTCGAGCTGGAACAGTATGAAGCAGCCAAGCTCAACAACCAGCTGGTGCTCGCCATCGAGCCAAACAACGAGGACGCGCTGGCCGACGCCAAATACATCGCTTACAAACTCAAAGACAACGAAGCCGCGCTGGGCTATCTGAAATCACTTTTGGCCGTCCGCGACAACGATCAGGATTATCAGGAGATCAGCTTCCTGCTCAACGAAATGAAGAACTACGAGGAAATGATCACCTACGCCCGTAAATGGCACAACTACGACGAAACCAACAAAGACGCCGTGAGATTGGTGATCCTCGGAGCCCAGATGGTAAAAGACAAGGCCCTGGAAACCGAATTCAGCAACATCCTCAAAAGCATGAACTAAAACCCGATATGGTTATACGAGCCTGTCCGCTGCCCGGGCAGGCTTTTTGTTTACCGGGATGAGAATAAAAACAGCCTATCTTTACGCCCTGGGCGCCGTGCTGGCCTGGTCCACCGTGTCCACGGCCTTCAAACTCAGCCTCAAACACCTCACTCCGCTGGGGCTGCTGCTGTTCGCCTCCGGGGCAGGCACCCTCTATTTAGCGGCCGTGAATCTGCCATCCCTGCTCAGGAGGGAGTTTTCGGTTTCAAACTGGGCGCGCTCGCTTCCCGCCGGCTTGCTGAACCCCTTTATCTATTACCTGATGCTGTTTGTGGCCTACGACCGCCTCCGCGCCCAGGAAGCGCAGGTGCTCAATTACACCTGGGCGATCGTGCTGTCGCTGTTTTCGGTGTGGCTGCTCAAAGAGCGGTTCCGGCTCAAGGACCTGCTGGCTCTGCTGCTCAGTTTTCTGGGCGTGGTGGTCATTTCAACCCGGGGCAGGGTGTTCCAGCTGCAGTTCGAAGATCCGCTGGGCTCGCTGCTGGCGGTCTCCACCTCGCTGGTCTGGGCTTTCTACTGGATCCTGAACATGAAGGACGAACGTGACGCCAAGGCTAAACTGCTGCTCAATTTCCTGGTGGGCACCATCGCCACGGCGCTTTACGCCCTGATCCGCGGAAAGCTCAACCTTGGCGGCCTTTTCACACCGGAAGCTGTGGTCGGATGGGGCCTGCTGGGGGCTCTCTACGTGGGCATCTTCGAGATGGGCTTCACCTTCATCCTCTGGCAAAAAGCCCTGGAAACCAGCGACAATACGGCCTCCATCTCAAATCTGATCTTCCTCACGCCCTTCATTTCGCTGGTCTTCATCGCCCTTATCCTGCGCGAAAGCATCCATCCCGCCACCCTCGCCGGACTGGTGGTGATCGTCGCCAGCAACCTCTGGCAGAAAAGCGGATTTTTAGCCCCCAAACCCGGGGGCGCAAAACAGAATAAATGACAGATACAAACCATAGGAGATCGAGATGACTGGAAAACTGCACCATGTGGAGCTCTACGTGAGGGATCTGAAGACGAGCCTCAGCTTTTGGTCCTGGCTGCTGGAGCGGCTCGGATACACGCTCTTTCAGGAATGGGACGCCGGCGCCAGCTACATCCTGGATGGCACTTACATCGTTTTTGTGCAGGCGGAACAGCGCTGGCTGGACATCCCCTACCACCGCTGCCGCGCGGGCTTGAACCATCTGGCCTTTTGCGCCGACAGCCGGGATTGCGTGGATGAACTCACCTCCGAACTACGGGCCAGAGGGGTCACTATCCTCTATGAAGACCGGCATCCCTTTGCCGGCGGAGACGACTATTACGCCGTTTTCTTTGAAGACCCGGACCGTATGAAGGTGGAGATAACGGCGGTTACGTAGGCTAGCAAGCATCGCCCCAAACGCGCGTCATTCCGGAATAATAAGCTGGCGTCAGGCGAGTCTGGCGTAGAGCGAGGAACGAGCATCGACGACAGCAGATATTCCCCACACCGGAATTACATAGCTTCGGGGACTGTCAAAATCTGATCGGCAGAGGCGGCAAAGCAGTCTGTAGAAGAGGCCTCCAGCCTCTGTGCCGACGGGGGCATCTCCACCCCAATTCTGCTACATCCCGGATCCTACCAACTCGATTTAAAATGGAGCCGTCTAAATTGCGCGATAAACCTCTGTACTACTGTATCTTGATATTTGGACGGGTTTCTATACATAATTAACCAAAATTCAAAATTGGGGACGAGGCCAAGTGAGAGAGTCCAAAAAACGGCCGTTTTCTATGCATCAGGATATACTGCTAACATGAACATGTGTGGCATGCCTTGTTAATCTGAATATGTGATGACCCCAGCCCTTCGAACCCTTGGGCCTACCAAGCTGGGGTCATCTTTTCTTTTTGTCCCTTGTTGGGGAACGGGATGGAAATCTGGATTTCCCTTTATGACCTGCCGTGAAACCAGGACAGGTTCTAATTTTTGAAGATACTGAGGCAGCGGAAGCCTATATTGTTGTTCGTGTTCGTAGCGTTGTTGTTGTTACGATTCGAAACGGTGCAGTTGTTGGCGTTGTTGTTCCAACTGCCGCCGCGTTTCACACGGTTTGATCCGCTTGTTGATTTCCACCCCAAATTGATCTTGCAAGATGGTTGCTGTTCGCAAAGCCGATGAAGCCCATACGGCTGCGAGTACTCTGATAAAGCGTTTCCGCCTCTATTTCACCATTTGTGAAAGACATTTCAGTTTTTACGATCCCTTTGACGCACCTTTGAAGGTTTTCGCGGCGCAAGCGCAGCAATTTCGGGAAAATCCGGTATCCCAGGAAAGGTATTCCATTTTGTGTCCGGTTGATTTGCACAGATTTGGTCTTGATCTTCAGATCAAGATATTGCGATAGGAACGCATCTATTGAAGCAAGTGCTTGCTTCAGTGTTTCCGATTCATTTGAAAACAGGATAAAATCATCCATGTACCGCACATATGCGGAAACGCCAAGCTGCTGTTTGATATATCTATCAAGCTTGTGAAGATAGATATTGGCAAAAAACTGGGAAGTGAGGTTCCCCACCGGCAGTCCCTTTGCTCCATTGCCCGGGCAAATGCCATATCCTTTCATGCTTTCGGTTTGGTTGCCCAGGATCGTTGCGCACAGCGAAAGCACTTCCTCATCTTTGATCTTGCGCCGGATCAAGCCAAGCAGGATCGCATGATCCACGCTGGCAAAGAACTGCTCGATATCCAGTTTCATATACCATTGATACTTTCCGGCATAGTTTTGCGCTGCGCGTACTGCCAAATGCAAACCCTTGTTCTTTCTAGTGGCATAGGAATCCTTGATAAACATCGCCTCAAAAAAGGGCTCAATGATATTCACCAGGGCATGGTGCACCACCCGATCCCGAAAAGCAGCCACACTAATGACCCGTTGCTTTGGCTCCCTGATCATGAAATATCGATAGGGCTGCGGTTGATAACAGTGTTCTTTCAGCTCTGCCCGTAATTCGAATAGGTTCTTCTCGCAGTGATACATCCACTCCGCGGTTTCAGCCTTACTCTTCTTGTGCCGACATGCCTTCTTGTATGCTAAGTAAAGATTTGACCAGGAGCTCAAGTCATCATAGAGGAAGCCAACTCGCTTAGGCACTTTTCAGCCAACCCCCTACCATCTTGCCGCTTTCCAGGAGTTCCCGGCTGATATACTCATACTGGCTCTCGCTCAGCCGCTGCATCTTGAAGGACATCTGGAAAAGTGCCCGCAATACATCCAGTCTCAAGTTTATCCTGCTGAGATGTTCCCGCTTGTTTTGACTGTAGATAGCCTGCACGATCAGCTCCAAAACTTCCAGACAGGTGTTGCCTATCTTCTGGGATAACGAATAGCGCAGGTTCTTCGGAAAGCGCTCCGTCCTTGCCATGATCCAGGGCACGATATCCAGCCACTTCACATACAAGGGATAGTTATTCTTGCTGTTCAAGCTTCACCTCCTGCAAGATACGAATAATCGCCTCGCCATACTTATCCCCCTTTTGCTTCATTCCCTTAAGCGCAGCAAAATCGGACTTTGCTTTCGGTTGCCGCTTCACTATGTCATGTATCTGGGAATTGTACATGATGATGTATGCCGGAATCCCTTCACCGG
>JAJBBF010000099.1 GCA_020532215.1 Candidatus Cloacimonadota bacterium | reverse complement strand
TTCCCCGGCTACCGGGATGAAGGGATCGAAATACACATCCACAAAGGCCCCCGGCGCCAGATCCGTCACCGTTTGGGTGTCCGTGAATCGCACCCCGGAACGCATGAACACGTCAAAGCTCTGGGCATTATTGCCGTAATTGAAGATCCTGGCCCCGGCAAAGACCGCTTCCGGCTCCGCGACTTCATTCACCTGCAGGATCTTCCCCACTCCCACGTCGTGATCCAAAGATGGACTGAGGATTAAGTCGTCGATGGCACAATAGATGTAGGAGCTGAAACTCCCTTCCAGGGCGAAGCCCAGAAAGGTGTAGGGCCAGCTGAGGGGAGCGACGAAGACCGTTACGGTGCCGCTCAGCGGATCGTTCTGGGGATCGAACTCCCACAGGGGATTCTGCCAGTTTTGCAGATCGTGGCTGTATTGCAGGCTGAAGCTGAAACCCGGTTGGGTGGTTTGAACTCTGTAGCGGAACGTCACCATGAAGCCGGCGTTGGTGCCAGTGCTCACGGGTTGGCTGATCAAACGTGAGATCCCCGTCTGGCCATAGGGCGCGGTGAATTTCATCTCATAGGGAGATCCGCCCGCGTAGCTGGTGTTGCTCACTTCCCAGCAATCCTGGGTGATCCCTCCGCCATGGGCTTGGGACCAGCCCACGGGGAAATCCGGGCTGTCGAAATGCTGTTCGGCGGGCGGAACCGCGGCGGGATAGGGAAAGACGGAGAAGGATAGAGGCGGGGAGAAAACCGCGTTCCCTTCAGTGTTTACCGCCCTCACTGCCCAATACCACTGCTGCCCGTAGACAAAGCTTATCCCGCCCTGCGCCACGGGATTGAAATGATTGGCCGTGAGCCCCGGAAAGCTGTGCTGGGCGAATATCTGCCCCGGATCGTCGGCCAGATAAAGGGTATAGCTGTTGGGGAGGCCGCCCTGGGCGTTCGGCCCCCAGCTGAGATCGAGGCCGGCATAGGCAACCTGGCTGTAACCCTCAGGAGGAAACACCGGCAGCGGCGGCGCGGGCGGGCCCAGGGGTTCGGGCAGAAAGCCCAGGATCACGTCGGCAAACCTGCTGGAACTGACGGAGGATCCCGGCGTGGCGGGATCGATGTCATTCGCCGAGACAGCGATCAGGCCCCTGAAATCGCTGACCGTGTTCCTGAACAAGCCGCTGGGGTTGTCATTGCCAGGGCTGTTCTCATCCACTGCGATCACCAGGTTGTTTGCGTTGTCGTAGGCAAAAGGCGCGTCCAGAATGATGTCCACCCAGCCCGGTGAAGCCGGCAGGCGCACAATGCCCTCAAAAACCTGGGTAAGCTGGGCCAGGGGCAGCCAGTCGCTGGTGTTGCTGAACACATTGCCGGCCTTGTGCCCCATATAGACAGTCCAGTTCGTGGAGTTGGCATTGGCCGCGGCTCCGTTCCAGAAATAGGCGATCCTGGTGATGTAGAGGCCGCTGATATCGATCTCGCTCTGCAGGTACAGGCACTGCGAATAGCTGTGGTTGTGCAGGCCGGATACCGGAAGAATGTTTTCCTCGGTAACATCCCCGCCGATCTCGAGCTGAATGCCGTCGATCACCAGCTTCATCAAAGGCCGCAGTAACGATTGCGTATAGCCCAGCCCCTCCTGATACAGGCAGCGGTACGAAGGCGAGGTATTGGCATGGTAAACGCTGGCGTTGTAAGAAGTCGCGTCCGTGCGGTGGTAGATGTCCACCACGATGTTCGAACTGCCGTCCCAGATCCAGGGATCATCAAAAACATGGGCGTTCCAATCCTCCACCGGTTGATAGGGGTTGGCGTAAAACACCGGCTCAAGGTCCTCTGGCGGGATAAAACCGGTAAGTTCACTGGCGGTGGTTTCGCCCAGATGGATCTGGTAACGCTCCAGCGGCCCGCAGCCGTTCACATCCTCCACCCAGAAGGAAAGGGAATTGATCTGCCCGCAGTCAACCCCCTCGGCCTGCATCTCGTCGGCGGTGATCAGATACTGCTCGTGGTGCCCGATGTTGTAATTGGCGTAGGGGCTGGGATAGCTGGTGGAACTGTTATAACCCGCGTAATTTCCGATGGTGATGGTGGTGGCGCCCAGAACCCCCGCCAGCCCTAAAGCGATAAGCAAAGACAAAGTGACTTTCTTCATTGCGAACTCCTTTTGGCCTCGTCTGGAAAGGATCCCGGCCCCACCCCGGATCTCTTCCGGCCCGGCGAAATACTTTAAGTATGCCTCAGATATTCTGTCAAGAAAATTTTGGGTTCAAAAAAGAAATGGATGGATTATGGGCACAGCTGCTGAGAACGCCCATTGAAGCCCCATCCCGCCGCAATGAAAAAGCGGCCTGCTCCTGCCGGCCGCGCGGGCCTTGGGGACAAACCGCTGAAAGGTTTGGTACATCTCCGGGGATTCGAACCCCGGACCCACTGATTAAGAGTCAGTTGCTCTACCAACTGAGCTAGAGATGCACGTTCGCGAGCCAGTTTTTTTGGCTTTGTCAGGCTGTCAAGCTAAATGCTGGGAAACCGCCCCGCCGGCTGCTCTGCCGGAGGCGGGAAGCGGCCTTATTTCTCCAGCCGGAGCTCCTTGCCGGGGCTGGTGCCGTCCACCAGCTTGGTGCCGAAGGGGATCACCTTGGTCCGGAAGCTCTGGGAAAGCATCTCGATGGAGGGTGCCGAGCTGTTGTACCAGGCTTTGAACAGCGGATCCGCCAGCAGCGTGGAGATCTTGCAGCTCATTTTCAACAGGTTGGAGCCCTTCACGATCTGAACGTCCAGGTCCCCGATCCGGGTGAGCTTGTCGTCGTTCTTCACCTCGATCCGGTAGAGCCCCGGTTTGTAGCCAACCACTGGCACCTTCATGTAATTCATCACCCAGACGTACTTCTTGTCTGTGCTGCTGGCCAACACCACCATGTAGGAATAATACTCCATGCCCATCTTGCCCGAGGTGGGAAAGCCCCCGCCCCGGTTCTGGATGGCGGCGTAGAACTTGCTGTCCGAGAAGCAGAAATAGTCCGCCACCACGTCCAGGAAATCGGTCTTATCGTCTCCGGAAGGATCCGCGGAAATCCTGCTCATCTGGCTCAGCGTGGGCCGGCCCTGGCCGCCAAAGTAAGCCGGCTGAACCTTCGGCAAAGCCTCCGCCGCCACCGCGGCCAGCAGGAACAGGCAGATGAAAGCTATGGCTGTCTTGCTCATACTAACCCCTTGTTTTCATTATTGTCAGATTCTGATCAAACCAGCCCAAGCCCCGCCGCTGTCAAGATTTTTCTGCTCAGCTTAGAAATTCCTTGACGTATTTGCCTGTTTGGCAAAGTAGGCAATAACCAAGAGAAACAAGGACCCGAAAATGTCTCCAAACGATGCCAGATACACCACCATGGCCGCCATCCTGAAAGCCATGGCCCACCCCACCCGGCTCTTCATCCTGGACCGGCTGCAAGAGCAGGACCACTGCGTCTGCGAACTGCAGGAACTGATCGGGGCCGATATGTCCACGGTCTCCAAACACCTCAGCGTGCTCAAGAACACCGGGATCATCACCAGCCGCAAATACAACAACCAGGTGATCCACAGCCTTCTTTGCCCCTGCGTGCTGGACATGTATAAATGCGTCACGGAACTTAAACAGAAACAGGGCGGCCCCCAATGAAGGAAAAGCTGAAGGAACTCAAGATCCTGGGGATCATGCTGGCTGTTTTCAGCGCCGCCTACTTCATCCCTTTCACCGCGCCGAGGTTTCTCAACGGGCTCCACGAGGCCTTTTTCATGCTGCAGGAATACGCGCGCCTCCACGTGCTTTTGTGTTTGGTCCCGGCCCTCTTCATCGCCGGGGCGGTGAGCGTTTTCATCAGCAAAGACAGCGTGATGCGCTTTCTGGGGGCGAAGGCCAAAAAATGGCTGGCCTACAGTGTGGCCGCGGTTTCGGGAGCGATCCTGGCGGTCTGTTCCTGCACCATCTTGCCCCTCTTCAGCGGTATCTACAAACGTGGAGCCGGGCTTGGCCCCGCCGTCGCCTTCCTCTATTCCGGACCGGCGATCAACATCCTGGCCATCGTGATGACCGCCCGGATCCTGGGATTGCAGATGGGCATCGCCCGAACCGTTGGAGCCGTGGCCTTCAGCGTTGTGATCGGCTTGGTGATGCACCTGCTGTTTCGCCGGGAAGAGCAGGCCCGGCAGGATGGACTGAACCTCGGAGAGCCGGAACAGGGCCGCCCGCTCTGGCAGACCCTGGTCCACTTCGGCCTGCTGATCCTGATCCTGATCGTGCTTAACTGGGCGAAGCCGAACCCCGGCACCGCCTCACCCTTCATGGACTGGATATACGCTTCCAGATGGCTGGTGACCGCCGGGCTGGCTTTGCTGTTCGGGCTTTCGCTATCGGCCTTTTACGGCTTCAAGCTGTGGAAAACCCTCCTCACCGCTGCTGTGGTCGCCGCTGTCGGGTTTATCTTCCCCTCCCAGCCGCTGATCGCCTTTGTGGCGGCGGTTTTTCTCTTCAGCCTCTGGCTGGTGTTTGAAAAAGGCGAACTGAAGGACTGGCTGGATTCCACCTGGGACTTTGCCAAACTGATCATCCCTTTGCTCTTTATGGGAGTGATGATCGCCGGAGCTCTGCTCGGCCGTCCCGGCCAGGAAGCCTGGGTGCCCTCGCGCTGGATCGAGATCGCTGTGGGCGGAAACTCGCTCTGGGCAAATTTCTTCGCCTCCATCTCCGGCGCTTTCATGTATTTCGCCACCCTCACCGAAGTGCCCATCCTCCAGGGCCTGCTTGGCTCCGGAATGGGCAAGGGGCCGGCTTTGTCATTGCTTCTGGCCGGTCCGGCCCTGTCGCTGCCCTCCATGCTGGTGATCAATACCGTCCTGGGCCCCAAAAAGACACTCGCCTTCGTTAGCCTGGTGGTGGTCTTTGCCACCTTCAGCGGATTTGTCTTCGGAGCGCTGTTCGCGTGATAATCTCCATTTTCAACCAACTGACCCAGGCCCTGGCCTCAAATCCGGCGGTCGCGTTGCTGGCCTCCTTTTTGTGGGGGATCCTGAGCGTGTTGCTTAGCCCCTGCCATCTGGCCAGCATACCCATGATTGTGGGCTATCTGGATGGGCAGCCAGATCTTTCGACTAAAAACGCCTTTAAACTCTCAGCATTTTTCACGCTAGGCATCCTGGCAATGATGGCGCTCATCGGCCTGATAACCGGCCTGCTTGGCAAGATGCTGGGAGACGTGGGAAACTGGACGGAGCCTGTGATGGGCGTGATCTTCCTGATCATGGCTTTCTTAATCGCCGATATCCTGAAGATGCCGTCCTTCCTCAGTGGCGGAGCCGGCAAAGCTTCCCGGAAAGGGATTTGGGGAGCCCTAAGCTTGGGATTCCTGCTGGGCATAGCCCTGGGGCCTTGTTCTTTCGCGTTCATGGCGCCCATTTTGGGGATCGTGTTCACTTCCGCGGGATCGCAATTCATCTTCGCCCTCACCCTTGTGCTGGCCTATATCATCGGACACTGCCTGGTGATAATCCTGGCTGGAACCTTCGCAGGATCAGTACAGTCTTATCTGAAGTGGAGCAGCAATTCCCAGGGCACAAGAATCGTGAAGTATGTCTGTGCCGGCCTGGTATTCCTGGCGGGCCTCTATCTCATTTCAAAGAAATTCATCCCCTGATAAGGAGTAACAAATGATCATTAAAATCCTCGGGACGGGATGTCCCAAATGCAAGAAACTGGAGGCCAACGCTTTGTTAGCCATTGAACAAGCTGGTATCGAAGCCACCGTGGAAAAAGTGACCGATCTGAACAAGATCATGGACTACGGAGTAATGATGACCCCGGCCCTGGTGATCGATGAAAAAGTGGTCTCCTCCGGCAAGGTCCTGACCGTGGAAGATATTAAATCCCACCTTACCAAAGGAAATTGAGATGGCTGAAAACGAATGCGGCTGCTCCTGTTCCTGCGGCAGTTCCGACTGCAGCGAGGGCTGCGTGTCCAACTCCGCCCCCACCAAGGTTTACGCCTGCGCCGGGGCCAGCAACGTGGGCGCGATCTCCTTTGAACTCTCCAAAGCCCTGCATCTCGCCAATAAATACGAAATGGGCTGTTCCACCTGCATCGGCGCCGGCGATTGCGGCTGCGGCGGCACGGTTACAGAAGCCGGAAACAAAGACCTGCTGATCGACGGCTGCAAGGTGGCCTGCCTGAGAAAGATGTTCGAGAAAAAAGGCATCACCAACTTCAACCACGTGATCGTGACCCAGCTGGGCATCCGCAAGGAAGGCGTGTTCGACTTTCCCCCGGAGGTGATCCCAGAGCTGATGGACAAAATGAGTAAGAAAGGGCTCTAAAACCATGAAAAAAATACTGATCGTCCTGGCCGCGCTGATGCTGCTCTCCGCCTGCGGAGCCAGATCTGAAGCGCAGAACGGGCTCCCGGCGCCTGAACCCAAGGCACAGGAGAGCGCAGAGCCAGCCCCTGAAACGAACACCGAACAACCCCAAGAGGTTTTCCCCCTGGCCACCTTCATCGAACTGGGCGCCGAATCCTGCATCCCCTGCAAGATGATGCAGCCCATCCTAAAAGAGCTCCGGGAGGAATACCAGGGCCTGCTGAAAGTGGAATTCATCGACCTGTACAAAGACCGCGCCGCCGCCCAGGAATACAACGTGCGCGTGATGCCCACCCAGGTGTTCCTGGATATGGACGGCCGTGAATTCTTCCGCCATGAAGGTTTTTACCCCAAGGCCGAGATCGAGAAGATGCTGGCCGCCAGGATCGGCATCACCAAACCGGCTGCCAAATAGCCAGGCTGTCCATGGAATCCCGCAAACAAAGATCTGAGCTGAAAAAAGTCCTCATCCTCTGCACTGGTAATTCCTGCCGCAGCCTCATGGCCGAGGCCCTGGTCAACCACCTGCTGGGAGACCGCTATCTGGCCTACTCGGCCGGGGTGGCCCCCTCCACGCCGAACCCTGTGGCGCTTCAAACGCTGGAAGAGCTGGGGATCGGCACCTCCGGCCTGAGGTCAAAGAGCGTCTCGGAGTTTCTGAACCGCGACGACCTGGACCTGGTGATCACCGTCTGCGACCACGCCAAAGAAAGCTGCCCCGTTTTCGCCAAACCCGTGCCCACGCTTCATCTGGGCATAGAGGACCCCGCCCCGTACACCAACGCTCCGGACGCCCTAAAGATCTTTCGCCGGACCCGGGAGCAGATCCTGGCCAAAGTGATCGCCCGCCTCCGGGATGCCTGCCCAACGCCGCCACCAAAAAGGAAATGACCGCCATGACCAGCCACGAACACAACCACAACCACGGCCACCACCAAGCCGACGCCGCCGCCATCAGCCCCGCCAGATTCAGGTTCGTGACCCTGCTGAACCTGCTGATCACCATCGCCGAGTTCATCGGCGGGATCGTCTCCGGAAGCCTCGCCCTGCTCTCCGACGCCGTGCACAACCTCAGCGACACCGCCTCCATCCTCATCAGCTATTACGCCTTCCGGATCGCCGGGCGCAAACGCGATTCCAGCCACACCTTCGGCTATCAGCGCGCCGAGATCCTGGCCGCCTTCATCAACGCCGTCACCCTCGCCGTGATCTGCGTGTTTCTCGTGATCGAGGCCATCAAGCGGTTTTACAACCCCAGCCCCGTCAAAGGCCAGGTGATGCTGATCGTGGCCGCCATCGGCCTGATCTCCAACCTGGTCTCCGTGCTGCTGCTCCATTCCGGCGCCAAAGCGAGCCTCAACGTCCGCTCCAGCTACCTCCACCTCCTCGGCGATACCATCTCCTCCGTGGGCGTGATCCTGGGCGGGATCGCCATCATCGTTTGGAAGGTCTATTGGATCGACCCCCTGATCACCCTGCTGGTGGCGCTTTACATCGCCAAAGAGAGCGCGGGGATCATCCGGAGGTCCGTCCACATCATGATGCAGGGCGCCCCCGAAACCTCCCTCCCGGAACTGCAGAAGGACCTCCTCGCCCTCCCCGGCGTCCAAAACGTCCACCACGCCCATATCTGGATGCTCAACGACCGCTCGATCCACTTTGAAGCCCACATCGACGTGGACGACAACCTGCTCTCCGACCTAGCCCCGCTGGTGGACGAGATCAACCGCCGCCTCGCCGCCAACCACGGGATCGACCACGTAACCATCCAGTTCGAATGCGGCCGCTGCCAAAACAAGGACCTGCTTTACCAAAAGGACCCGGAGTGAGGGCCCCGGAAGCTTTCCCGCTTGACAGGATCGCCCCGCCCGGAATTTGGTTGCCTCTTGAACCCGCGGAAAAAAACATCCCCGGAAAAGGAAAACCATGGACATCGAGATAAAAATAGTCAAAGAGGCCGACCCCGCCGAGATCCTGGCCCTCTACCGCCATCCCGGCTGGTGGCAGACGGACGACAACCCCGAATACCTGGCCACCGTGCGCGGGATCGTTGCCAACAGCTTCTGCTTCGTGGTGGCCCTGCTTGAGGACAGGCTCATCGGAATGGGCCGCGCCATCAGCGACGGGGTCAGCGACGCCTATATCCAGGACGTGGTGGTCTACACAAAATACCGTGGCCAGGGAATCGGCGCCGCCATCACCCGAAAGATCGTGGAACACCTCCAAGCCCACCAAATCCAATGGATCGGCCTCATCTCCGAACCCGGCCACGAGAATTTTTACGAACGCCTGGGCTTCGCCCGGATGGAAAACTACACCCCCATGCTGCTGAAGATGGACTAAAGCCCCGCCATGACCGATCTTATCACCCTTGGCCCAGAAGACGCCCCCCTGCTGAAGCGCTGGCTGGACCGCTGGCCCCGCCAGAACTGCGACTACTCCGTGGTGAACCTCCTCACCTGGGGCCGGATCTACGGCAACCAGCGCGCCCTCTGGCGCGGCCATCTGCTGCTCTACAACCCCAAATACGCCTACGTCTTCTTCCCCGTGGGGCCCGGCCTCCCCTCCTCCCAATTGCGCGAACTGCTGGACGGCTTCCGTGAAAAAGACCCGGAGGCGGAGCTCATCCTCGTGCCCGAAAACTGGAGGGAAACCAACCCCGACCTCGAGGACTATTTCACCCTCAAGGAAGAGCGCGACTGGGCGGATTACGTCTACGGCACCGATAAAATGGTGGCCCTTAGCGGCAAAAAACTGGCCAAGAAAAAGAACCTCGTCTCCCAGTTCGCCAGAACCTATCCCGAATACCACGTGCTGCCCATAACCCCGGACAAACACGAGGTGATCCTGCGCTTCACCGAAAAATGGAAACGCCAGCGCAGCGCTGAGGGGATCTATCTGAACACCGAATTCCAGGCCATCCAACACACCCTCGAGATGTGGGACGCCCTGCCCGTGGAGGGCATCATCATCTGCCACCGCCACAAGATCTCCGCCTATTCCATCTTCTCGCCCATCAACCCGGAAATGGCCACCATCCACTTCGAAAAGTTCGACCCCGAAATGAAGGGCAGCGCCCAGCTGATCAACTGGGAAACCGCGCGCCGCCTCCAGGGCCGCTTCGCCTGGATCAACCGCGAACAGGACATGGGCCTCGAAGGCCTCCGCCAGGCCAAACTGACCTACCAGCCAGACTTCCTTCCCCCCTTCATCACCGGAAAATAAGCCAGCCTGCACTTCATCCTGGCTCTCTTTCAAAGCTATGGGTCTTTTAACAAAGCACAACCGGTGTTTTTTGCGAAATTAGTTAGACCCGCTCTGCTAAAGGGTTTCAGGCTAATAAAGCACAAAAAACACGCTCTGCCACCCCCCGGCCACTGGCTGGCAGGAGGGTGCTTGTGGATGCATGCTAAAATCCTATATGCCTATATAGATATAGTATATATATTATATATATTATATAATTTTATATTTTATTATTACTATATAGATACTCCCTTCCTCTTCCGCACCTCTTTCTCCATACTCCCCGTCCTGGACCTGGATTTCCTGGACCTGGAATCAGCCCCACAGGCGGCTGGGATGGAGAAGCCGATTTTGGTGCTTTATTAACGTATCTTATAGTCCCACAACAGGTTAAATAAATTCGCGTTTTGTGCGTCTGTGTTTTTATTCGGTGAATCCAGGCCTAAGTGTCATTCCGGGGCAGGGGCCCCGGAATCCAGCCCTTCCGGGTAATGCCCTCATAAGGTGACGATCCAGGCGCAGCCTGCATCGTCCCCGCCCACGTATCAGATTGGCTATTCCCGCCTTGCCTGATAGGGGTAGGGGAGCAATCCATTACTGGGCTCCCCTCCCTCCGAACCGTACATGCGGTTCTCCCGCATACGGCTCTCCAGAAAACAGGTATCTCATTTAAGAGACTGGCATAATTCCCT
>JAJBBF010000100.1 GCA_020532215.1 Candidatus Cloacimonadota bacterium | reverse complement strand
CCGGATATCCTGATCCTGGGCAAGGCGATCTCCGGCGGCGTGCTGCCCGTATCAGCCGTTTTAGCGGACCGCGAGATCATGCTAACCATCAAGCCGGGACAGCATGGCTCCACCTTTGGCGGTTTCCCGCTGGCCTGCGCGGTAGCCAAAGCAGCCCTGGAAGTGGTGAAAGAAGAAAATATGGCCCAGCGCGCCTATGAACTGGGAATCAAGTTCCGCGCCGCCTTGGAGGCCATCGACAATCCGATGATCAAGCTGGTGCGCGGCAAAGGCCTGCTGAACGCGATCGTGGTGGAACCCACCAACGGTTACGAAGCCTGGGACGTCTGCCTGAAACTCAAGGAAAAGGGCGTGCTCTGCAAACCCACCCACCGCCACATCATCCGTCTGGCACCGCCTCTGGTGATCACCGAAGATCAGCTTCGCGAAGTGGCGAAGATCATCGAAGAAGTGTTCAACTCATTATAAGCGAATATGCAGCCGCAGAGGGTGGGCATCCGCTCCACCCTCAGGCTTTGCCAATGGACAGACCTGATTTCCGCAGCGGCTTCGTTGCCATCATCGGCAAACCCAATACGGGCAAATCCACCCTGATGAACCGCATCTTGGGTGAAAAACTGTCCATCACCTCGCCCAAGCCCCAAACCACCCGCTACGCCATCAAAGGCATCCTGAACCGGGAGGACACCCAGATCATCTTCATCGACACGCCCGGCTACCTGAAACCGCGCTACGAAATGCAGGAGCGGATGCAGAGGATCTGGAGCGATGCCTTCAGGGACGTGGACCTGGTGCTGTTCATGAGCGATGTGCAAAGATTCCCCACCCAATTCGACACTGAGGTGCTGGACCATCTGAAGAATGTTCGCACCCCCCAGATCGCTGTATTCAACAAGCTGGACCTCCTTCCCGGCGTTGACAGGGATCTTTTCACCAAGCAACTGCCGGGATCATTTGCCGCCTCAGTGTTCATCTCCGCCGCCACCGGGGAAGGCGTCCCGGAACTGCTGGAAACCCTGCTGCGGTACATTCCCTACCACGAGCCCTACTATCAGGAGGACCAGCTATCGGACCTGCCTCTGCGCTTTTTCGCCCAAGAGGTGATCCGGGAGGGGATATTCCACTTGTTCGCGCAGGAGATTCACTACGCGACAGCCGTATTGATCGAAAAATACAGCGAGGAACCAGGCAAGGTGGTGATCGACGCCGTGATCTGGTTGGAGCGGCAAAGCCAGAAACCCATCATCATCGGCAAAAGAGGGGAAAACCTGGCCCGGATCCGCGAACACGCCGAAACCCAGCTCACTTCCTTTTTGCAGACGGAGGTGCAGGTGCATCTCTGGGTGAAGATCAAGCCGGGCTGGCGAAAAAAATCAACAGCTTTGAAGGAATTGGGTTTCGATTGAGGGCTTGGGCTCCGGAATTCTGTTGACACAAAACAAGACTCGTCAATTGTAGTTATCCAAGCGAATCAGGCTATGTTTTTTGTTTTTCCAAATCAAACGACGCGTGGAGAATATGCACCCAAATCGAGCAGAAACAGCCACTCTGGTAGTGGACATCGGGAATACGAACATCACCTGCGGAATCTACCAAAGCGACCAAATGACCTGGTTCGCAAGGTTCTACAGCTCGCACAACCGCACCGCGGATGAGTATTACGCCCTGCTGAAGCCGCTGCTGCTCGGCATCAGCGAGCAACAGATCACCTCGATCGCCCTGGCCAGCGTGGTTCCGGAACTCACCCGCATCTGGGGTCACCTCTTCCAGAAATACCTCCAGGCCGAAGTGTGGGACCTCACCGCCCTCAGCGTGCCCGGCCTCAGCTACAAGGTTCCGGATCCCTCTTTCATCGGAGCAGACCTGGTGGCCAACGCTTACGGGGCCTGGCAAAAATACCGTGCCAACTGCGTTATCCTCGACCTGGGGACGGCGACCAAGATCCAACTGGTATCCGCAGACGGGTGTTTCGAAGGCAGCGCCATCGCGCCGGGAATCAAAACCGGGGCGGACCAACTCTTCGAAAAAGCGGCCCTGCTATCGCCCATCGAACTCACCGCGCCGCCCGTACTGCTGGGCACGAACACCAAGGATGCCCTGTTATCCGGGATCGTGCAGGGTCACGCCTTTATGCTGGAAAACTACATCCAGAGGATCAAACAGCAGCACTCCGACCCCCGGGACCTCCGCGTGATCCTTACCGGCGGAATTGCCGACCTGGTGAAACCGCTGGTCCCCTCCGCCGAGATCGTGGACAAATCCCTCACCTTGGACGGGATACACCGGGCCTGGACCAACCGCCGCTGATATCACCCCATGAGAAAAGCCTTTGCCCTGCTATCACTGCTGCTGATCGTGTCAGCACTGGCCGGGACGCCTGAGTTTTATCCGCGGCTCTGGATCGAGGGCTATCAGCCCCTGGTTTACAATACAGTGGATATCTACAAGCTATACAGAGGCAACAACTTCCTGAAGCAAAACCCCTACTTTATCTCCGCGTTTGCGCCCACCCTGGATGAGCTGATTGATTTTGACACCCGGAAGGTGGTGTTGGTAACCAAGGTCGGGGATTTTGAACTGATCCCGGGACGCACCCTGAGCTTTGACAGCTATTTTGCCAATCTCAAAGGCAAAGCCTTCCGCAAGTCCCTCTTCGAGCAGTACCGCGACCAGGCCACCCAAACCGAGATCACCAACACCGGCCTGATCAAGGAATATGTGTTGGAACTGCCCAACATCGCGGTGCCCAAATCCGTTCAAAGGGTGTTCGGATCCTCGGCAGGGAAGCTGAACCTGGACGGCACCGAGAAAGTGACCCTGGAAGTGGGAAGCACCAAGCGCAAGAATGTGGCCATCTACGAAACGGACAACGCCAGCCAGTTCGACATCAAGATGGAGCAGGAAACTAACCTGCGCCTCACCGGCACCATTGGCGAGAAGATCGGCGTGAACCTCAAGTACAACAGCAAACAGGACGAACAGCTTTTCGACCCCAACAACATCAGCATCAAATACACCGGCGACGAGGACGAGCTGATCCAGACCATCGAGGGCGGAAACATCACCCTCGCCCTTTCGGGATCGCGCTATATCAGCTATTCAACCGCATCACAAGGCCTCTTTGGGGTAACCTCAAAGCTCAAATACAAAAACCTCGACCTCACCCTGATCGCCAGCACCGAGGAGGGGCAGAAGAACACCCAGAACTACGTGGGCACCAGCCAGGCGGACTCCACAGTCTTCCGCAGCCGCGATTACGCGCCCCGCACCATGTATTATCTGGAAGACCCCTACGAACTCTATGAGCTTTTCACCCAGGACGAGGTTTCCAACACCGTTCCCCAAGGCTGGGTGAACAATGCCGTCAAGACCGATCCCACCGGCGCCTGGAGGATCAAGAATCCCGATCTTTTGCCCGCCGACGGCAGTGTCCGCGTCTACCTCGATGACGCCAACACCACCAACAACGTGGCCGCAGCAGTTGGCGACACCATCTATTTCAGCCAGTCAGATTTCTATACCCCTTATTACGACGAACTGATCGAGGGCACAGACTATGTTACGGACTACAACGCCGGGATTATCCGGCTGAACAAGACCATCGACCGGCGTTACACGATCGCGGTCCGCTACGTTCGCCGGGATGGGCTGCCCGTACCGCTGAATAGCGAAGCCGAGGACGGGGTGCTGCACGCCAGGGTGATCCGCCGCCGCAACCAGGAATACGATCCAGGCGATCCGAACAACGTTTGGCACTACCAGATGCGCAACGTTTACAACATGAACAAGACCAACATCAAAAACGACGGCTTCACGCTCAACGTCTATACCGTGAACGTGGACCTCACGCGCAACTATCTGGTGCCGGATTCGCTTTCCACCCCCAACATCGTGACCTACACGGATTACCTGCGCATGGACAGCACCGGGGACGGCCTGATCAACGGGGACGACAACACGGTGAACCTCACCAGCGGCCTGGTGGTGGTGCCCTTCCTGGAACCTTTCCGGCCCTTGGGCGACCAGATCGTCTATACCGACGAAGGCGAAAGCATCAGTTACCTGGACACCAAGCTTTTTATGTCCATCAAAGGCAAGATCGGCAGGGAATCGGTGGACCTGGCCCAGGGCGGCATTCTCAAAGGCAGCGTGCTCGTAAAGGTGAACGGCTTTGAACAGAAAGAAAACGTAGACTACATCGTGGACTACGATTTTGGGCGCATCACTTTCCTTACCTCCGCCGGCAAGGACCCGGACGCCAAGATAGAGATCGATTACGAGTATCGCAGCGCCTTTGAAGTGGCCAGCAAGTCCCTCGCCGGGGTGCGGGCGAACTGGAATATAACGGATTGGGCGAAACTGGGCGGAACCTTCATTTACCGCTCTGAAAACGTGGCCGACCGCCGTCCTCGCGTGGGTAACGAAAACATCGAAATGTACATGGCGGATATCGACGGCACCCTCACTTTCAAGCCTGCCTTCATCACCCGCTGGCTGAACGCCCTGCCCCTGATCACCACCAGCGCGGAAAGCCGCATCACCCTCTCCGGCGAAGTGGCTTACACCATCCCCAATATCTACGGGGATCCAACCGAAAAGCGCAAGGAAGCCTATCTGGACGATATGGAATCGATCATGGATTTCTATCCCATGGGCGTGACGATCGGCTCCTGGTCTTTGGCCAGCAAACCCTATAACAGCTCTTTGGCCCGGGGCCGCACCAACTGGTACAACCCCAAAAACATCCGCCGTGAACAGGTGGAGGATCCCTCCACCCTAACCGACGCCGAGAAGCGGGAAACCGTGACCGCACTTGCCCTGAAGGTCTTTCCCGCCAATCTGGGAATCCCCAATTCCGATGTCTGGAGCTGGGGCGGGGTGATGAAATACCTCGGCAACCAGCTGGATTTCTCGCAAAAGAAATATATCGAACTGATGGTGAAAGTGGTGGGTAACGACAACGGGCCACAACCCAACCCGATCCTGAGGATCGACCTGGGAGACATCAACGAGGATTTCTACACCGGGTTCGGCGGCCTGAACGTTCTCAATTCGGAAGACGTGAACAATGACGGCGTGCTCACCCTGGAAGAGGACACCGGCCTGGACGGCATCTTTTCCGGAGAACCGGGAGCCGACCCCAACGACTTGGCGGACAATGAGATCGACCAGTATGGCGATTATCCCCAGATCAACGGCACCGAGGGCAACCGTGTGCTGGATACCGAAGATCTGGACGGCAATGGCGTCCTGAATAATCTGGACCGCTATTTCAGCTATTCCTTCGCCCTGTCCGACTCCACCTTTCTGCAAAATGTGAACGAGGACGGCTGGCGCCTGTTCCGCATCCCCATCACCGACCCCAATATCTACGAGACCGTGAACAACTCCTCCGCCGGGGTTTCGCCCTCTCTCAAAAAAGTATCTTTCGGGCGCCTCATCATGGAGACCAACGTCCCCGCCAAGGTGCTGATCTACGATTTCAACGTGGTGGGCAACAAATGGGAGGACTTCCACGTCCGCAACCTCGAAAACCAGATCGTGCCCGAGGTGATCCTGAATACCTACAACACCAACTATCTCTCCGGCATCGTTAACAACCAGAAAAACAGCTCCCACTACGTTTCTCCGGAAGGCACCTTCTATATCGAGCTGCGCCGCGAATCCAGCGAATCCGCGCTTACTTTGGCTGTGGAAAACCTCCAGCCGGGGAATCAGGTGCTGCTCCGACAGAGGCTGTTCGATCCCTACAGCCTGCTTTCTTACAACAAGATCAAATTCTGGGTCTATCCCGAAGCCCGCGAGGGCAGCCAGATCTATCCGGATTCCGTGGACGTGGTCTTCCGGGTGGGGGCGGACAGCCTGAACTATTACCAGATCCGCCAGCGGGTGCCGGTGCTGCCCTATCTCAGCAAGATGGAGCGCGAAGCCTGGATCGAACTCGTGTATGACCTGCAGGCAATGACTTCGCTTAAGGAGGATTTTCCGGACGAAACCTCCGGCGAAGCTGTGGAGGGGAACACCATTTACAGCTTCCGTGGCACGCCCACCCTCACCAACACCCGCGACATCTACTTTGGCGTCTATTCGCCTGCCGACATCCAGGCTCCCTTGCCCTACAACGGGATCTTGTACCTGAATGACCTCAGGGTGGCCGAACCCTATGAAGACATCGGCGTGGCCAAGCGGGTGTCGCTGAATACTGTCTTTGCCGATCTGAGTTCGCTGGATATCGATTACGAAGACAAGAGCGAAAACTTCAACACCATCATCCAGCGGGGACGCACCAACACCTTCACCAGCTCACGCACCCTGAATATCACCAACCGCTATTTCCTGAACAAGCTGTTCCCCAACGCCTGGGGCCTGGATATCCCGGTGAGCCTCACCCGCAACTACACCTTGGGAATCCCGCGTTTCCAAGCCAATTCAGACCTCCTGCGGGCCAACATCGAGGATCCCGAGGACAAAAACCGCCAGCGCAACGAATCCCTGGTCTATGCGGCTGATTTCGGCTTCAGCCAGCGAACCGCCCCCAAATCCAAGCTGCTGCAATACACTATCTACCGCACCTCCCTGAGCGGCCGCATTGAGAAGTCTGAGCGCTTTACACCCACCGCGGCTGACACCACCCTCACCTGGCGCGGAACCCTGAACTACAATCTCAGTTTCCCCAGCGACAAGGTCAGCTTCAGGCTGTTCAATAACTACCGCCTGGGCTTCTTTCCCACCACTTTCAACAACAGCTTCACCATCAACAACACCGATCCCCTCAGCTGGAACTGGGAACGCCGGGAAGGGGTTTACGGCTGGCATCCGCGCGCCCAGACCGTTCCCACCCGGGTCTTTACCACCGACACCAACGTTAGCTGGGGCCTCACTTCCGACGTCGCCCTCACCCTGCGCCTCAATTCCGAGCGCGACCTTAAACAGGAGGTGCTCTGGCAAAACTTCAACATCGGCAAACTCACCAAATACGTTCAGGATATCGGCCTGAACTACAATCCCAACTTTCTGCGCAACATCTTCAGCTTCACCGCCAGCGGAACCTCCCGTTTCAGCGAACAGCAGCGTAAGTATTACCAGAACACCGGCACGGGCCAGGAACCCTATTTCGAAAGCGACGGCAATTCCAACCGCACAGTCCGCGCCAATTTCACCCTGATGAACTCCAGCCTTCTGGCTGCCTGGGCTGGGAAGATAAAAACCGCCCACGAGGCCAGGCTGGCCCAGCAACCAGAAGCAACCAAAGAGCCTCATGACGTGCCCAAAGGCGATCTTGGCGATGAGGATAAGAAGCTCTTGGAACAAGAAGGGCTCAGCGATGAGGATAAGAAATTCCTGGAAGGCCTCACCGATGAGGAGAAAAAGAAGCTGGAGGCGGATGAACGCATGCGGGAAGAAGCGCGGATGCTCCTGGAGAAGATCAAGGAAATGGAAAACGGCGGCAAGGAAGGCTTCGATGGCAGTGGGGAAGAGCTGAAACCTGAAGACAAGGATGGCTTCCCGCCGGAAAGCGATAAACCAGTTGAGGGTGACAAGCCGGATGCTGGCGATAAAACCGGAGATGGAGTCAAACCCGGCGACGCCGAACCCAGAGAAAGATTCTACTTCCCCTACGCGGCGGTGAATTTCCTCTCCAAGATCAAGAACATTGCCGCCACCTATCAGAACTCCTATGTTCAGACTTACTCGCGCAAGCAGGATACCCCGCCCTTCCTCTTCCAACTCGGCGTGCCCCACAGCGTTCCGATCGATTCCCTGGATTCAGTGGCGGACAACAACACGCTCTCCCTGGGCAGCGGCGTTACCTTTTCCCGCACCCTGGACAGCGTGCTCAGGTATTCCCTTACTTTCGACCAAACCCGCTCCAGCGCCTCAAATCAGGCGGTGGCGGTAACTTTCCCGGATCTTACCGTCTCCCTGATGGATTTCCAGAACTGGATCGGCCTGGGCAAGGTGCTCACCGGGGCCCGGCTCAACAGTGGCCTCCAATACACCACCCGGGCCACCGGCGATCTGGATTGGGAAACGCCCAAACAGGAGGCCGCGACCCTGGCCCTCAACCCCCTGCTGGGATTCACCGGCACTTTCTTCAAAAACCTCAGCACCAACCTCAGCTACTCACTGTCCACTGGTGAAAACCCCACCGACATGGATAGCTATGATATAATCAAGACCACCCTCACCCACTCGCTGAATGGCAATCTCTCCTACTCTTTCCGCAGCGGCCGAGGCTTCACCGTTCCCTTCACCAAGAAGAAGATCCACATCAAGAATGAACTCACCTCCAGCCTGAACTTCCTCTGGGAAAAGAAATTTGATGAAACTTTCGGCCGCGACGACGCTTCCCAGATCGATCAGGACAACAACCGCATCGCCATTACCCCCAGCGCCACTTACCAGTTCGACGCCAACATCCGCGGCGGCCTCACCGGAACCTGGGAAAAGACAGCCGACAACAAACGCGATACCGGGCTCCGCACCTTCCGTATCGGTATCTGGGTGGAGGTTAATCTCTAGGTTCTGTGTTTCGGAAAAGAGCTGTAAGGGTGGAATGCCATTGGGGTGGAAGACATGATACCATGCCATCCCGTACAGGGTGCTTCAGCGTTTTTCCGCTACCAATTAGTAAGAGGCTGCAACCGCTGCCCGCATCCGCCGGGCTTCATTCATCCGGATAGTACTCATATTCATAGCGGGTTATCTCTTCCAGGATCTCTCCCTCGCCATCTCCGTAATCTATGAACTTCAGAGAACCGAGGATGTTTCCCAAGGGGTCGAATTGGTATTCAAAGCGGGTCTGGATGAACTCATCCTCGCTCTCTTGCCACTCTCGGGTTAAAAGCGGGTTTCCCTTCTCATCATAGGTGTGGGTGCTGTATCCCAGCCGGCTGTAGTGAGACGCCGGGCGCAGCGATTGGATGATCCGCCCCTGTTCATCGTAGCTGTAGCTTTCCACCCAGACCAGGTCGTTCCATTCATGGATCGTGCCCAGGATCTTTCTGCCCTTTAGATCCCAGAAGGTCCTTTCTGTGAAGAGCAGCCCTGCGCCTTCGGAGGATTTAATGGAAAGGAAGAGGCGGCCCTCCTCATCATAGATAAAATTCTCTATCTGCTGGTCCTCGTTGGTGGGACGGGTGATGGTAACCACCCGGCCGGCTTCGTCGTATTCATAGCCAAAATCGTCGTCCGCGAACACATAACCCATGTCCAGGATGAAGATGTGGCTATAGTATCCCTCTTCATCAAAGCTGATGGTCTCGGTGTATTGAAATTCACCCTCGCCGGTGGTTATGGTTACAAACCTGACCCTGCCCTGAAGCCCCATTTGCTCCCAGCCATTGATGGCCGGGTGCGCTGCCAGGGCAGACAGTGCTGCGGCCACAATCAGGGTAATTGCCAGTTTCTTCATTGTTCACCTCACCTTTTGGACATTTATCATACCATTAGTCAACTACCGGCAGCTCAGCGCTTCTGTCAAGAATTCATTTCCTGCCAATTACAAACAAGGCCCGCCGTGAAAGCGGGCCTTCGTTTATCTGCCTGTTACGCTGATCTGTTAATCGGTGCCCCGCACCCGGAAGAAGCGGCGCGCGTAGCTGCCGGGGGTGCTGAAGCTGTTATAGCCGCGTCCGATGGGGATGAAAACCCCGTCGTACATGTCGGATTCCTCGATTATATAGTCATTGGCGCCCTCGATCTTGTCCCAGGTGAGGACCACGTTGCCACCGCTGGCAGTGGCCTGAACGTCTGCCGGATAGGCGTTTTCATCCAGATAGGGCCAGGTGGAGAAGATGCGGATGTTGTCGATGGCCGCGGGAGGTTGTTCGCCACCTCCGCCGTCGTTGCGCCAGCTGAAGATCAAGCGCTTGGTAAGGCCGGCGTAATCAGCCGAAAGCGGCAGAACTGCCAGCTGCCAATCGCCGCTGGAGTGGAACGGGTCGCCTATCTGGCCTTCCGTGAAGGAGGTGCCGGCGGTGGGAATGAAGCTGGTGTCGGTGATGTGGACTGTCAGGTAGTCGTAAAGTGCTTCGCCCATGCCTTTCCACTGGAATCTCAGCGTCATGCCGGTCATGTTCGCGGGGAAGGTTACGTCGTGGTAGAAATGCACGTAGGAACTGGCGCCCGGGTTGTAACTGTGGGTGGCGCCGCTGTTTGTGCTGATATAGGCGGCGTAGCCATTGCGGTAGGTCATGGCGCTGCCCAGTTCCCATTTGTTGGTTTGGGTGCCGTTCACCGTGATCCAGTCGATCCAGCCGTCCTCGAAATCCTCCACGCAGGGCGGCACCAAAGGCCCGATGCCGCGTCCGGAGAGCGGGATCTGGTTCAGTGCCCTGCCAACGTTGTCAACCACGGTCAGTGTGGCTGTTTTGGCCCCCAGGCTTTGGGGTGCGAACAGCACATAGAGGTTGGCGGAGTTGCCGGGCGCGATAGTGAGGTCGTCCGTGAGGTCGGTGAGGATAAAATCGTCTATGTCCGCACCGTCCAGGTAAACTTCATCCTGCAGGATCACCAGGTTGGCATCGCCGGTATTGGTGATCACGAAGGTTTTCGCCGGTGTGGCCTCGCCCACGTTCACCATGCCGTAGTTCCAGGATGCGGGGTTAATGGAAAACTCAGGGTAGGGTTCATAGTAATCGATACTGATGTCGTCGATGGAGATGTAGTTGGTGGTTCCGCTGCAGGTGCCGTGGATGCCCAGATACCAGATG
>JAJBBF010000134.1 GCA_020532215.1 Candidatus Cloacimonadota bacterium | reverse complement strand
GCCGTTATAGCTGCAGGTGACGCCGTGGCCTTCCTGTTCATTGAAGTCGGTCACCGCGGCGGCGGCGACACCCTGGGCCTCGGCACCGGCTACGGCGGCCTGTGCCAGGGGGTGGTTGGAGGAGCGTTCGGCAGCGGCCAGATATTCCAGCAGCCGCTGGTCGTCCATGCCGGGAACGGTGGCCAGATCGGTCAGGGCCAGTTGGCCGCTGGTGAGGGTGCCGGTCTTGTCCAGCAGCAGCACCTGCAGCTTGGCGATGGTTTCCAGGGCCGAGCCCTTTTTGACCAGTATGCCCCGGGCCAGGGCAACACCGCTGCCGACCATGATGGCGGTGGGGGTGGCCAGGCCCATGGCGCAGGGGCAGGCGATGACTACCACCGCTACGCCGAACTTGAAGGCGATGATGAAGGGGGCGGACAGCAGCAGGTACCAGACCACGAAGGTGGCCAGGGCCAGCAGCACCACGATCGGCACGAACCAGGCCGAGACGGCGTCGGCAAAGCGCTGGATCGGCGCCTTGTCCCCCTGGGCGTCTCGCACCATCCGCACGATCTGGGAGAGCAGGGTCTCCTCGCCGATGCGGGTGGCCCGTACCACCAGGCGGCCGTTCTTGTTGATGGTGGCGCCGGTAACGGCGTCGCCAACCTTCTTGCTGACCGGCAGCGACTCGCCGGTGACCATGGCCTCGTCCACGCTGGAGCTGCCTTCCTGCACCTCGCCGTCCACCGGTATGGTCTCGCCGGGGCGCACCGCCACTAGGTCACCCACCCGCACCATCGAGGCCGGCACTTCCTTCTCGCCGTCCGGGGTCACCAGGCGGGCCTTGTCGGCCTGCAGGTGCAGCAGTTTTTTGAGGGCCTCGCCGGCCTTGCCACGGGCGCGGGCCTCCAGGTACTTGCCCAGCCGGATGAAGGTGATCAGCCAGGCCGAGGTTTCAAAGAAGACATCCCGAAATTCTCCGAACAGGCCGAAGAAGGCCAGCATCGAGTAACCCCAGGCCGCCGTGGTGCCCAGGGCCACCAGCAGGTCCATGTTGCTGCTCTTGCTCTTTAAGGCTGACCAGGCGCCGCGGTAGAAGGCCAGGCCGGCGCTGAACTGGACGATGGTGGCCAGGATCAGGTTCAGCCAGCCGATACCGCGGTGGTGGTGCAGGGTCATGGTGGCCATGATTGGTAGCGAGAGGGCCAGGGCAAACAGGAACCAGTTGCGTTGATGGAGCAGCTCCTGGTCGGCAGCCTCTTCCGCTGCCGAGAGCTCCAGCGGGGTATAGCCGGCCTCATGCACCAGGGCGAAGATCTGTCCCTTGTCGATCTGCTGCGGATCGAAACGTACGAATCCAGTGCCGGCAGCCAGGTTGACCACGGCGGTGGTGATGGCCCCATGCTCCAGTAACGCCTTTTCCAGCCGGGCTACACAGGAGGCACAGTGCAGGCCGCTGACCCCGAAGGTCAGTTCCCCCGGCGGCTCGGGGCGGATCACACCGTAGCCCAGGGATTGAACCTTTGCGGCGATGGTCTCGGCTGTGATGGTCTGCTCGTCGAAGCTGACGGTTAGCTGGGCAATGGCAAAATTGACGACACTGGTCTCAACACCGGGCAGGGCGGCGACCTCTCGTTCGATGCGGGCGGCGCAGTTGGCGCAGGACATGCCGGTGATCTGGAGTGAGCGTGAGGTCATGGGTTCAGTCCTCGCTAGGTTGGTCGACAATAGGTTTTGCAGGGGAGGCAGGGCGCCTCCCGGTCAGTTGATGGCCCGCAGACTGGTGGTGGTGGAAAACAGGTTGTGTTCTTCAAGCCAGCTTTTTACCCGATTGCTCAGAAAGTGGTCTTTCAATTCGTTGAGACGTTCTTCTTCTTCAGGAAAAAAGGAGAGGATGGTGGTGGAAGTGACGTAGGGAGGGCGGCCGGTGAGGCAGTGGGCCAGCAGACGGCGCAATTCGTCGTTGTCATGGCTGAGGTTGAAGCCGGACAGCAGTTGACGTTCAGCGGCATGGTCGAAACGGGGGATTTCCAGAAAACGGTCTTGCAGTTGATCGATCTCCTGCCAGACCCGCTCCTGCTGGTCGGCCCGCAGAAAGAAGATGTCGCCGGTGCTCCGGTCGAGAAAATAGACCCGCTCGGCCTCCATATTGGTAAAGGCCTCCAGCAGTTCATCCCATAGTATGGCAACCTGATGCTGCATCTTGACTCCACTTTCATTGTTGACACGGCCTGGACAGGGCGGCACAATCGCTGCCCATGCGGACCATATTTTTGGCTGATGCCCACCTGCGGGCCCCTGAAGATGATAATTACCGGCTGCTGCTCCGTTTTTTGGAGGAGCTGCAGGGTACAACGGACACGCTCTGCATCCTGGGTGATCTGTTTGACTTCCGGATCGGCCTGCCCCAGCTGTCCTTTGACGACCATGAGCCGGTCATCGCTGCCTTGTCACGCCTGCGTCAGGCCGGTGCCCGCCTGATCTACCTGGAGGGTAACCATGACTTCCGGCTGGGGTCCGCTTTGGCCGAGCGGATCGGCGCCGAACTGCATACCGGGCCGGTTGTTGTCGAACTGCAGGGAAAACAGGTGCTGCTCTGCCACGGCGATCTGGTGAACCGGGCTGACTGGCGCTACCGCCTGCTGTATCACATGGTGCGTAATCCCGTCCTGCTCTGGAGCGGTCGTCTGTTGCCTGCCAGCGTCATCCAGTCTATCCGTCAACGGCTCCAGCGCTCCAGCGGTGGACGCTACGCAGACAATACTGCCCGCTGGGATTACCGCCGGATTATCACGGACTATGCGGCCCACATCCGGTCGCAGGGCTTGGATGCGGTGGTGCTGGGACACTTCCATCTGCCGCTTTTGGAGCGGGATGGCGATTTTACCCTGCTGGCTGTGGGGGACTGGATCGGCCAGTTTTCCTATGGTGAATTGCAGGACGGTCTGTTTACCCTGACTAACTACCAGCCCTGAAAAAGGCGTCCAGGGCCTGCTCTCCCACCTGTGATGCCTTGATTTTCCAGCGATTCCCGTTGATAACCAGTGCCACCAGTGCTATCTGAGGGTCGTCCGCCGGTGCGTAGGCGGCAAACCAGCTGTAATGCCCTTTGGGGTTATCGCCATTGATGCTGCCGGTCTTGGCGGCCACACTGACCGACGCCAGCAGCTGTCGGGCCTGGGGGCTGCGGAAGGCCCGGCGCGAGGTGCCGGTGGTAACGGTGCTGGTCAGCATACGGGTCAGGCTGTCGGCCACCTGCGGCGAGGTGACACGCAGCAACTCGGTGGTGGGCGCCAGGCGCAGCTCCTGTTGCTCGCGCTCAGCCCGGTCTACCAGGCGGGGGGTCATCATGACGCCCTTGTTGGCGATGCCGGCTGTGATCAGGGCGGCATGCAGCGGCGATATCTGCAGGTTATGCTCCAGTCCCGAGCCCAACAGTCGCAGATCAGTGGTGGTGGCGGCCAGCGGAGCCTGGCTGGCGTGTACCGGCAGGCCGGGCAGCAGTTGACGGTTGAAGCCGAACTGCTCGCAGGCCGCCTGCAGCCGTTCAGCGCCCACCAGGTCGCTGGCGATCCGTCCATACACCGGATTGCAGGATTTGCCCATGGCGTCCGAGACATCCATCTGATTGTTGCGTCCCCTGGGGCGCGGGTCCCAGCTGGAGGGGGTTTCTGAGATGGCGCTGCCACGGAATGCAAGCACGGTGTCAGGGTTGATCACGCCGTTTTCAAGGGCAGCGGCGGCGGTTACCATCTTGAACAGCGATGCCATCGGATAGAGCTGATAGGGGGCCTGCTGGGTCCAGTCCGGTGCCAGCGAGGAGTGGCCGGCCAGGGCCAGCACCCTGCCGGTGGACGGTTCCAGGGCGATCAGCAGGCCGTAGGGCACCTGATATGAGCGCAAAAAACGTTCAACCCGTTGCTGCAGTGCGGGCATGATGCTGTAGTGCAGCAGCGTGCCGTCGTTGGCCGTGGCGATCAGTCCGTTATCGGTCTGTTGGGCTGCCGGCAAAAGGGCGTTGGCAGTACCGAACAGCTCGGTGCCGAGGCTGATCGGAGCCGGGGCAGGCGGTTGGCCGCGCCAGCTGCTGTAGGCATCGGCAACTTGTCTGACCAGCAGCAGCGCCAGCGGGATCAGGATCAGCGCAAGCAGCGAAACCAGCACCAGGCCGCGTCGGTTTTTAGTACGTGTCGGTGTGCAGAGATGTTTGAGGTCGCGCATGAGCTCCCTGGCAGATCGTAATTTGGCTACTATAGGCTAACCTGCCGTTGCCTGTCAATCGGCCTCGGGCCAGAAACGACGCTTCAATTCCTCCAGTAGCGGCTGCAGCGTTGGGCGTTGCACCGCGCTGATGCTGATGGCCTTGTAGCGCATCTGCGCCTGTTTGACCCGCAGATAGGCGACGGTATCCTTTTTCTTGAGCGGTTCCAGCTGGTCGGTCTTGTTGAAGACCACCAGTTCCGGGATGGTGTCCAGTTCCAGCTCTTCGAGGATGGCGCGCACCTGTCGGATCTGGTCTTCAAAGCGTGGGTTGGAGGCATCCACCAGGTGCAGCAGCAGGTCGGCATCCCGCAGCTCCTCCAGGGTTGCCTTGAAGGCGCCCATCAGTGATTTGGGCAGCGAGCGGATGAAGCCGACCGTGTCGGTGATGATCACCTCGCGGTCGCGGGGCAGGCGCAGGCGGCGGCTAGAGGTGTCCAGGGTGGCAAACAGCAGGTTTTCGGTAAACACCTCGCTCTTGGTGAGGGCGTTCAGCAAGGTTGATTTACCGGCATTGGTGTAGCCAACGATTGAGATGATCGGCACGCCGGCCTTGACGCGACGGCTGCGACGTTGCTCCCGGCCGCGGGAAAGTTCTTCCAGCTCACGTTCCAGGGCGGTGATCCGGTCGCGAATCCTGCGCCGGTCGGTCTCCAGCTTGGTCTCGCCCGGTCCCCGTCCGCCGATGCCGCCCATCAGCCGTGACATCTGGGTGCCGCGCCCGGTCAGGCGCGGTAACAGGTATTTGAGCTGCGCCAGCTCCACCTGCACCTTGCCGTCCAGCGAGGTGGCGCGGCGGGCAAAGATATCCAGGATCAGCTGGCTGCGGTCTAAGACCTTCAGTTCGGTCATGGCCGAGATGGCCCGCACCTGGGCCGGGGTCAGTTCCTGATCGAAGATCAGCAGGCTGGCCCCCCGTTGCAGGGCGCGGATCACCACCTCCTGCAGCTTGCCTTCACCCATCAGGGTGCGGGGATTCAGCTTGCGCGGCAGTTGAATGAAGTTGTCCAGCACCATGACGCCGGCGGTGCGGGCCAGTTCCTGCAGTTCGGCCAGCGAATCCTCTACCTCCCGCCGCTCGCCAGCGGCCCGTACCGAGATCAGGATGGCCTGCTCCTGTCCTTCCCTTGCCTGTGTCTGGAGCTTGACGGCTCGCTCCAGTTCCTTTTCCAGGCTTGCGATCTCGTCGCTGCCGTACCCGACCAAGCGGTCAAACGGTTGCGGGGCAAGCTGGGTGATGCCTGAGGGGGAGCTGGAGAGATGGGCCAGTTGGACGCTAACGCGCTGACTGCCAGCAGGGGCTGTCAGCGCAGCGACCAGGTCCAGGCGCAACAGTTTCAGGTCGGTCAGGTCGTCTTCGGTGAGTGGTTCGTTTTTGAGGTGGGTGTGGATCAGGCGTAGGCCACGCAGCCGTTTGCGGCCCAAGGGGTAGTCTTTCAGTTCAGGTATCAGCAGCCCTTTTTCATCACCGACGATCACGTAGGCGACGCTGCCCTGGCGGTTGATCAGGATGCCCAGTTGGCGGCGCAGTTCCTGGGAAAGTTCCATCAGGCGCTGGGCCAGTTCGCTGGAACAGCATTCATCAGGCTGCACCCGGCGGCGGTAGAGCCGCTCCAGGGGTTGGAGCTGGCTCTGTCGCAGGCCGGCAAGATTACCGAAGATATCGTGAATGGCGGGACTCCGCTTAGATGCCGGTCACGTTGTAGCCGGCATCCACATAGTGTACCTCGCCGGTTACGCCGCTGGCCAGGTCGCTGCACAGGTAGAGCGCCGATTTGGCCACATCCTCCTGGGTGATGTTGCGGTGTAGTGGTGCCCGTTCTTCGACGGTGTTGAGAATCTGTTTGAAATCGCCGACCCCTGAGGCGGCCAGGGTCTTGATCGGGCCGGCCGAGATGCCGTTGACCCTGACGCCGTCGGTGCCCATACCGGCCGACAGATAGCGGATTGATGCCTCGAGGGCAGCCTTGGCCACCCCCATCACGTTGTAGTTGGGGAACACCTTGACGGCGCCATAGTAACTCATGGCCAGGGCACAGGCGTTGCGCCCGACCATCAGCGGCTGGGCCTCCTTCAGGAGAGCGATCAGGGAGTAGGCGCTGACATCGAGGGCTGTGGCAAAGCCCTGTCGGGTGGTGGAGAGGATGCTGCCCTTCAGCTCTTCCCGGTCGGCAAAGGCCACCGAGTGAATCAGGATGTCAAGTCCGCCCCAGCGCTCTTTGATATCGGCCATGACAGCGGCGATCTCATCATCGCTGGTAACATTGCAGGGGGCCACCGTAGCGTCCAGTGACTCGGCCAGCGGGCGCACCCGTTTTTCCACGGCCTCGCCAGCGTAGGTCAGCATCAGTTCAGCCCCTTCGGCGTGAAACAACCGGGCTATGGCCCAGGCGATGCTTTTCTCGTTGGCAACCCCCAGAATCAGGGCTTTTTTACCGGTCAACAGTCCCATCAATACCTCCCTGTGTAGCTGCATTCGTCATAGCAGTAGTGTGTAGTGTTGTTTGTTGTGTCGGCTGCAGCGTGAGTTGCCGCTCAAGCTGCGTCAAACGGGTCTCAACCCGCTCTATCTGCAGAGAAAGCCGCTCCAGACGTCGCCATAGGCCGATGATCAGGATCGGGAGACTGAGCCAGACGGCGCCGAGCAGCAGCGATAGCAGCACCAGCATGATTATGAATCCGCCCAGCAGTTCCATGGTTTCTCCCTCTGCCCGCAGCTAAACAGAACAGCCTATAGCACAGCTGTGGATAAATGGCAATCAGGCGCGCTGTCTGAGGATACGGCAACGGCTGGTCAATGCAAAATACGATGAAAATGGCGGGCTGCTGTGGTACAACTCCGGCCTATGGAGACCTTGTTACCGATTCACTCGCCGCTCTTTTTAGCCGGATCCGAACTTGACGAACTGCCGGCCTGGGATATGATTTTCGGCAATCAGCATCCGCTGGTGCTTGAAATAGGCTGTGGCATTGGCGATTTTGCCGTCACCATGGCCGCTCGTCATCCTGACTGGAACTACCTTGCCATCGATTTTTACAACAAGGGCTGCCTGAAAACCTGCCGCCGTGCCGAGCGGTTCGGCCTGCAGAATATCAGGGTGGTGCGGGACGAGGCCCGTTCGTTTATCAGTCGCTGCATCGCCAAAGGGTCATTGCGGGCGGTGTTTATCAACTGTCCTGACCCGTGGCCAAAACGTCGGCAGCGCAAGCGGCGTCTGGTGAATGAGGCCTTTGTGGCAACCCTGGCCGACTACCTGATGCCGGGGGGCGATCTGTACTTCACCACCGATTTTGCCGACTACGGTATTGATGTGGCCCGGATGATGCCTCGGCAGCGCCAGTTTGAAAACGTTTTGGCGCCCGACCTGTGGCGTCATGACCTGGATCAGTATCCGCGCACCAAGTACATGCTGAAATTCATGGCCGAGGGCAGCGCTATCCATTTTGTGCATTACCGTCGTACCAACGATGGCTAGGAGGGACAATGGACCACAAGGGGACGGACCAGGGTATCAATATCTTCAGGCCGCAGTCAGGGTTACTGCGTGGCGAGGTACAGGTCATTGTCATGATTATGGCCGCCTGGCTGGTGGCGGTGGTGGGCTCCCAGGTCGCAATCTGGTACATGGAGACCACCCTGATCGAGTACTGGCTGTCGGAGATAATCTTCTTTAACCTGCCGATCCATTTCTGGCTTTCGGGCCAGTTCCTGCCGCTTTGGTTCATCCTGCTGGGGGTTGCCTTCAACCTCTGGATGGACCGCCATGAATCCCGCAAATTCGAAGGCACTATCCGTTATCGAGCCATCGGGCGCAGCAAAAAGGAGCAGCAACCATGAGCTCGTCGCCAGTCCAGCTGATACCGTTGATGATTGTTGCCGCCATGTTTGCCCTGTTTGTACTGGGGGGAATGGGCAGCAAGATGCGCCAGGCCTCCGACTATGGCTTCGCCGGCAACTACAGTGGTCGTCTGGGGAGCGGCGCCGCCATTGCCAGCAACTGGATGAGCGCCGCCAGTATCCTGGGCCTGGCCGGCCTGTTTTATCTCAAAGGTTACTACGCCATGGCCTTTGTGATCGGCTGGACCGGCGGCTATATCCTGCTGCTGGTGCTGCTGGCCACCCAGATTCGGCGTTTTGGCAAGTTTACCGCCCCCGATTTCGTCGGTTTCCGCTATGAGTCAGGTACGGCGCGTACCCTGGCTGCCCTGATCTCAATCATGATATCGATCATCTACTGCATCGCCCAGGTGCGCGGTGTGGCGCTGCTGGTCTCCTGGTTGTTCGGCATCGGCTACCAGGCCGCCGTGGTGACCGGCGGCGCGCTGGTGGTCACCTTCGTGGTGATCTCCGGTACCCTGGGTGTGGTGCGCAATCAGCGGCTGCAGTATTTTGTGCTGATCGTGGCCTTTGTGTTGCCGTTGATGTTTCTTACCAAAAAACTCGGTTATTTCTGGGTGCTGCCCCAGTTCGGCTACGGACAGGCGATCATCGATCTGCAGACCCAGTTTGGATTCTACTGGTCGGAGCCGTTTGCCACTGTTTCGCTCTACCACTGGCTGGCTCTCTGTTTTACGCTGATGTTTGGCACCGCCGGATTACCCCACGTATTATCGCGTTTTTATATGGCTCCCAGTATCCGTGACGCCCGCTGGGGGGTGGTCTGGGGGCTGTTCTTCATCTCGCTGATCTACTGGTCGGCACCGGCCTACGGGGTGCTGGCCCGTCTCTACGATGCCAAGGCAGGGCTGGCATACAAGACGCCCGACCCAGCGACCGCCGATCTGGTTACGCTGACGGCGGCCCTGCAGGGCGGCATCCCGGTCTGGGTGGTGGGGTTGCTGGTGGCCGGCGGTCTGGCGGCGGCCTTTTATGCCATCTCAGGACTGCTGCAGAACGGTGCGGCTGCCTTTGCCTATGATATTTACCCCCGCCTGATGCGCCCCTCGGCCACCGACAGTGACAAGCTGACCATGGCCAAAGGCTTCTTTCTGGTGTTGGCCGCGGCTGTGCTGGCGTTATCGCTGAAACCAGTCGGGATGATTGCTGAAACGGCTGCGGTGGCCTTTGCCCTGGCTGGCAACACCATCTTCCCCGCATTCCTGATGGGTATCTGGTGGAGCCGCACCAATGCAGCCGGTGTGGTGGCAGGCATGCTGGTGGGGGTGGCGATCAGCTTTTCAGCCCCTCTGCTGGGCGGCGCACTGCCAGTGGTTACGACCCTGTTCCCCTTGACGTCATCGGCCTTTTTGGGGGCGCCACTGGTGGTGGTGGTAATGATTGTCGTCTCGCTGCTGACTCGTCCGCCATCCGATGAGATAGTCGGCTTTCTGGCTCGCAATGTACACGACGTGAAGGATCGCTGATGGCACTGCTGCTTGCCAAGGGAGACCGGCTGGAGGATTGGCGCGGTCTTGACGAATTTGTTGCCGGCTATCGACAGGCCGCCATCCGGACGGTTGCGGCCAGGCAGCCGGAAGCGATGGGCGACCTGTTGGCGGTCATCGGGGACGAGCTGGGGATGGTTGCCGCTCAAAACCGGCAGTTCATCGAACAGTGTGACCAGCTTTCAGCACACCTGACGTCAATCGACGATCAGGAAGCGCTGCTCACGCTTGTGACCGGTTTCTATGAGACTGCCTATGGCCACTTCCGTCGCTTTCAGTCGCCACCGGCTTTTTTTGAGGCAGCCAATGCTTTTCTGGCTGCATTGATCGGCATGCAGGTCCGCACCTTGCGCCAGCAGGATGGTGTTGAGCTGCCACCCTTGGCCCTGTTGGCGTTGGGACCGGCAGGGCGGTTTGAATATACCCGCTTTTGCCGCGTTCAGTTGGCCTTGGTCTGGGACGGCGCAGGCACGCCAGCCGAAGACCAGCTGATGGCTGAATTTGCCGAGGAGTTGATGGCCTGGTTGCGTGCCTGCGGCATCGCCCTGGAAGAGGCCATTTCACCGCTGCAGCCTGACTGGCGCGGCAGTTTGGAACAGTGGCGTGAGCGTCTGGAGTGTGGCGTTGCTGGCAATGACAAGGGTGAACTGATTGAACTGGTACGCCTGGTCGATCAGGCGGTCCTGGTCGATCAGCAGGGCCTGGCCGGTCGTTTCAGGGAGTTGTGCAGTGAACAGCTACGCCAGCGACCGGCCGTTGCCAATCTGGTGGAGCGTTGCACGGTTCTTTCCAACGGACTGGGGATGATGGGCGGTTTTCGTTTGAACCGTGGTGGTCCCTATCGTGGCCGTTTTGCCCTGCTGCAGCACGCCTTGTTGCCGCTGGGAGCCTGCGTGGGGGGATTGTGTCTGCACCATGATCTGGTTGAAGACGGTACCCCGCGCCGTTTGCGTGAGTTGGTGCGTAACGGTCGGCTTGATGTGGATCTGGCAGAACGTGCACTGCAGGCCTGGCATCTCTTCAGTCGTCACCGCTTAACCCTTGAATTGACCGCCTCACCCGGCCAGGATTGCCGCGACATCCTCAATCTCGACCT
>JAJBBF010000176.1 GCA_020532215.1 Candidatus Cloacimonadota bacterium | reverse complement strand
CGGCACGGCCTCGACGCCGGCATCACCTGCGTTCTGAGCTCCGGTTTATACAAGCGGCTGGAAGAACTCGAAGGCTATGACTTCGATGTTTCCAGCCGCCTGGGTGCTTATTTGGGTTACCGCTTCGCGTTCCAGTTCCTCTACTGAGCCAGGGTCATTCAGGCTCTGGCGGCCAAAGCTCAGATCGGGTTCGTAAACCTCTCGTAATCGCGAACTTCCGGCAATAAACCGGCCTCGATCGCTTCCTTCAAAGTGCGGCAGGGCAGGTTCTGCTGCGCGATCTGGGCCCGGCTGATGTTTTTCAGCGGAACCTGCAGGTTTTTTTGCATGGCGAACATCAGCTTGTTGTAGATGTTTGTCCAGGACTGGGCGTTGTTGTCGGCGTTGCCGGGAAGCTGGTTGTAAAGGATCAGATAATCCTTGAGGTCGCGCTTGTAGGTTTCCGAGGGAGCGAGCGCGTAGATCGCTTTCTGGGCGCTGGCGAAGCCGGGCTGGCCGGGGTGGTTCTTGAATTTGAACTGCCTGCGCACGTATATCTTTCCGCCCGGTTTGCGGCGGTAATAGATCAGATCGTCCAGTTTCCCCGTGAATTCGCCCAGCAGATTTGCTCTTGTTGCTTTCATAACTATTTCTCTCCTTTGTCTTTAGCTGAAGTGATAGGCGCAATGGGCGCCACCCATCAGCTGTGACCTTACATTTATAATATAATCGCCTCGCTCCCAATGTCAATACGGGATAAATACGGGATCAATACGGATAAAATCCGTATTGATCCCGTATTTATCCCGTAATGATAACAGGGGCCGGGTTGGTTTTGGCGAAACTGCTGCTCAGCCGAGGATGAAGGAATTGCCGCCGGTCTTGGCCAGATAGCCCTTGAGTTCGAGATTTAGCAGGAGGGTGGAGAGTTTGCCGAATTTGTGCCCGGTGCGCAGCAGCAGTTCGTCGAAAGATAGTTCGCGCTGTTCGGATTTGAAGATGTCATAGAGCTTTTGTTCGTCTTCGCTGATCTCGGGCAGGATCTCCAATTGCTCCTTGGTTTCGGCTTCCAGGCCCAGGGCGGAGAGGATGTCCTCCGGGGAGGTGACGCATTGGGCGCCGTTTTTGATCAAATAGTTCGGCCCCTGGGCGTTGGGATGGCTGATCTCGCCCGGCAGGGCCATCACGTCGCGGTTTTGCTCGATAGCGTGCTTGGCGGTGATCATGGCGCCGCTTTTGAGGGAGCCCTCCACGATGAAAACGCTCTGGGCGAGGGCTGAGATGATCCGGTTGCGGGCCACGAAATTCCAGGGATCGAGTTTGGTGCCGGGATCGTATTCCGAGACCAGGGCGCCTTGCCCGGTGATCTGCTCAGCCAGATCGCGGTTGTTGGGAGGATAGATGGTTTCCAGGCCGCTGGCGAGCACGGCGATGGTTTTGCTGCCCTGCTTGAGCGCGGCGCTGTGGGCCACCGTGTCGATGCCGGTGGCGAGTCCGCTGACGATGGTGGCGCCCTGTTGGCAGACGGGCCCCAGCAGTTTGGTGCAGCTGGCACGGCCGTAGGCTGTGGGTTTGCGGGTGCCGACCACGGCCAGGCAGACTTGTTTCAGAGCTGTTTCCAGCTGGCCCCGGCACCAGAGGATCAAAGGCGGGGCAAGGATGTTGGCCAGTCCCAGCGGATAATCCTCCCCGCAGTAAAAGACGGCTCCGATCTGGTAATGCTCGCAGAGTTTGGCGATCTGCTGCAGCCGGGGATGGGGGGTGGCGGAGCGCAGATGCTCGCGGATGGCGGGGTTGATATCCCTGTCCGAGTGGAGGGGATGCGCTGCCTGGCCCACAAAAGCGAGGGGATCGGGGTAGCGGGCCAATAGCTCCAGCGCGTCGCGGTGTTTGAGCCCGGGCGCGGATTTGAGGCAGAGCCAGGCCAGCAGCTGGTCCGTCATAGGCTTTGCAGCAGTTTGAAGAGCCGGAATCTCAGCTCATCGAGGTTGATCTGGCCCACGGAGGAGATGGCCAGGCTTTCCACCCCGAACTCCTGCTTGAACTGGCTTTTAACCCCGTCCAGCAGTTCCTCGCGCGCGTCGGCGGGGATGGTGTCCAGCTTGCTGAGGGCCACCAGGCAGGGCTTTTTGTCCATGAAAGGATCGTAGAAATAGAGCTCGGAACGCAGGGTGCGATAGGCCTCGGCGGGGTCGGGAGCGCCGCTGTCGATGAGGAAGAGCAGGATGCTGGTGCGCTGAATGTGGCGCAGGAACTGGTGTCCAAGCCCTTTGCCCAGATGCGCGCCCTCGATGATGCCGGGGATATCCGCCATCACGAAGGACTGGTAATCGTTCACGCGGACAACGCCCAGCATGGGTTCCAGGGTGGTGAATTCGTAATCGGCGATCTTGGGCCGGGCGGAGGAGAGCACGCTTAGCAGGGTGGATTTTCCGGCGTTGGGAAAGCCCACCAAACCCACGTCCGCCATTAGTTTGAGCACCAGCTCCAATTCCAGCTCGCCGGTCGCTTTGCCCGGGGTGGCATGGCGAGGGGCCTGGTTCGTGGGAGTGGCGAAATTGCTGTTACCCTTGCCGCCGCGGCCGCCTCTGGCGAGGATGATCTCTTCGCTGTGGTGGGTGATGTCGGCCAGTTTAACCCTTTTGCCGGCTTCGTCCAGGCGGAAGATCTCGGTGCCCAAAGGGAGGCGGAGACGGATATCGGCGCCGCCGGGACCGGATTTTCTGTTGCCGGAGCCAGGTTTGCCGTTCTCGGCGCGGAACAGCTTGTTATAACGGTAATCCAGCAGGGTGTTCACGTTTTCGTCGCCGATGGCGATCACGGAGCCGCCGCGGCCGCCGTCGCCGCCGTCCGGGCCGCCTTTGGGGATGAATTTCTCGCGGCGGAAGCTGACCACGCCGTCGCCGCCGTTGCCGGCCTTGACGGTTATCCGGGCATAATCAATAAACATCTAAAGCTTTGCCATCCTTCATTTTGTGATCACGAAACGCCGATTTACGGCCCGGCCGCCCTGGGTGACGCGCAGAAAATAGACGCCGCTGCCCAGCGCGGTCCCGTTCAGGCTGCCGTTCCAGGGGATTTCCAGACTACCCTGAAAGGAGTTTCCTTCAAACAGGGTTCCCAGTTTCTGGCCGCGCAGATTGTAAACGCTGACGCTGAGAGCTCCTTTGGAAAGTCCGGCCAGGCTGATCAGGCCGGGTTCGCCGCTGCGGAAGGGATTGGGCAGCAGACAGCTGAGATCCGCCGAAGGCAGGTTTTGGTCCTGATTGCTCACGAACCAGTGCATATACTCGGTAATGTCGATGGCGTTGTCGCTCCAGCGCAGGGTGGCAAAGTCAGGTATGCCAGGCAGTTGGACCGAATAGGAGACAGGCTGGCTGAAGTTGTAGCCGAGCGGCAGGGGTTCCAATATCTGCGCGTCCGGCAACACCAGCTCCATCTGGATGGGGAAATCTCCCTCCGCGTCGAAATAATCGAAACTGAAGGTATGCGACATCAGGTCGAACCAGTAGTTAGTGCACTGCGGCAGGGTGTTGGCGTTCGCCTGGTAGGAATGGTCCTCGAAGAAGAGGAGGCCGGGAGTGCTGTAATCGCCAATGCCGTAGGAGACCGCGTAGGTGTTGGGGTCGATGGAGAGGTTCATGGTGAGGCTGGCGGCGGCGAGCCCGTTGATGGAATTGGGCCAGGCGCCGAAATCGGGATCGCCGGTCAGGTCGCTCAGGTTACAGGACATAAAGAGTTTTCCGCCCAGCACCATGCTCTGGATGTTGCCGATGCGGGTGAAGGAGGGGATGCCGGCGTCGCCCATCCGCAGTTTGTAAAGCCCGGGCTGGATCACGTCGGCGATGTAAAAGGAATAGATCATCGCGTAGGCGAGCGTGTCGATCACGGTGTCCGGATTGGTGAGGGTGGTGATGTAGGCGTTGTAGGAAAAGACGCTGTTCAGGGTGGGAAAGCTGTTCGGAACATTGGCCAGGGCGGAAAAGAGCTTGGACTGGGTGGCGCCGAACCAGCTTTCGGTGAGGTCCAGATAAGGCGCGTAGAGCATCACGGAATCGCCCACCGCGTCAACCCCGATCTGCCCCAGTTTGGAGATCTGGGGCGGGAAGAGCTCGGAATTCAGATAGGGCGCGTGCATATAGACCAGCGATTCATCCATCAGCGTGATCTCCGTGCGCAGGCGGTAGCGGAGGTTTTGGCCAAACTCGTAGGGGACCAGGGCCTGCAGTTGCAGGTCGCTGTACACCCCGGTGGGGGCCTGCTGCCAATCGGCTCCGTCGGCGGCATGCCAGCACTGGGTTTCCAGGCCCAGGCCGGTGGGGTCAGTCCAGCGCAGGCGCAGGTTGCCATCCGCGCAGCGGGAGCTGTGGATCAGGTTTTGATAGGGGTTCAGGGCTTGGGCGCCCAGCAGCGCGAAGGCCAGCAGCAGCACGCACAAGAGTAGTTTATTCTTCATATTTGCTTCCTTTGAGGGCAAAAAAGTGGTGGCAGCGTCATTGCTCCTCCGCTTCGATCAGGCCTTCCGCGGCCAGGGCCTGGAAGTTGGTCCAGATGGTTTGATTGGGTTGGCTGTAGGCATCCGGGGCCCGGGAAAATTCGGGATTCTGGGCCAAAACGTAATCCCGCAGATACTGCGGCAGATCGCCGAAACCGCCTTCCAGTTTGCGACCGCGGCCAACCATGATCAGGTTTCCCGGCCTTTCGCCCATGCGCATGAAAGGCAGCCAGGGATAGATCCGGGTGAAGGAATAAAGGGCCGGAACGCTCTGCTGAAGGGGGTCTTCGAGGTCGCTTTGCTTTACCAGATACTGGGAGATATCCGCCGCCTGATAGAGGTCGCTCTGGGAAAACAGCGGAAAATCCTGGCGGGAAAGGGGGTTGGGATAAAGCGGGAAAAGGTCGTGGTGCCAGGCTATCTGCCCATCCAGCTGGGTGGAGGGCAGCACCAGATGGAGCAGGTCGAACTGCTCGCCGCTGAAGCGGAGGTCCATGTTCGCGGGGTCGTTAAATACATGGATAACAGGCACATCCCTGCCCGAAATGGGGTTGAACCAGGACTGCAGTATCTCCCCGCTCTGGTTGTGCAAAAACAGCATCACCTCTTTGCCCAGGAGCAGATAACCGCGCTCGTCAGGCAGCGCCCGGACGATGTTGTAGCCTTCCACGCTGAAGAGGTCTTTGCGCCGTTCGCCCGGGATGTAGCTGTACGCCTTTCCCTGCCAGTGGAATACGCATTCTCCGCCGGAGAGGTCGGCCCGGGTGCGGATGTAGTTGTCCAGATGATCCTGGTTGGGGTGCCCGATCCGGAAGGAGGAGACCATGGCTTCGAAATCCTCCGCCACCTGGTCGAAATACCAGATCTCCTCGGCCTCGCAGCTGAGGAGATACTCGGATTTGAAATGCGGGATCCGGACCCGGATCGCCCTCAGGTTGAGCGCGCCGTAGAGCGGATAGCTATAGTCGATCCGCTGGGCGCGGTGTTTGCCAAGCTTGATCTCCCGGGATGAGATGATCCGCACTGCGTCTGGATCGAGTTCCGGAGCCGCCTCGAGCAATTCCGCGGCCAGGCCTTCCACCCCCTCGCGCAGATAGTCGGCAAAATCCCCCACGGGCTCAGCCAGGGAATCGACCTCCACCCTAAAGGTGCAGGGCAGCGAAGCTTTGTCCAGCTGGGAGCTGGCCTCGAACCAGCCGCTTTCCGCGAATTCCCTGGTCTGCCAGTCGGCCGGAAATTCCAGCCGGTAGCTGAATTTGGCGTTGGCGTGGGTGGCCAGGCCGGCGGAGCCCGTCGCAAAGATCAGGGCCGGAGCCAGCAGCAGGCAGAAGAGCGCTTGGTAACGCATTTTTCCTCCCCGGAGAAGCTTTGTGTCATTTTCAAACATGAAAAATACCCTGTCCAAAAGTGTCAAGCGGGAATCTTGGCTGCTATCGCCCCGGCAGGTTACCGGGCCTGGCTTGCCGCGCCGGACTTGGGGCTTGGCATCAGGCGGAAGAGAGCTAAACTATCCTTATAAAAACACATTCGCCCCCCCGGGGCGCAAGGACGGAACCAATGCTCCGCTACGCTCTGACCGCCTTCATCCTGGCCGCCGCGGCACTGCTGCCGGCTTACGAGATCGCCCAGCTCAACCGCAGCTATGTTGATCCCGACCGCGACAACCGGCAGATATCCACCCAGATCTATTATCCGGTGCCCGGCAGTTCGGCCGGGCAGGAGAGGGAAGCCTTTCCCCTGCTGGTTTTCGGCCATGGCTGGATCCTGCCGGCCTCCACCTACGCCACCCTGCGCGACCAGCTGGTTTCCCAGGGTTGGATCATGGCCTTTCCCACCACGGAAGGGGGCCTTTTCCCCAGCCACCAGGATTTCGCGCTGGACCTCGATTTTGTGGCGCAGAGCGTGCTGGCGGAAAACTTTCAGACGGGCTCGGAGCTGGTTGGCATGGTGACGCAGTTTTCGGTGCTGATGGGCCACTCGATGGGAGGCGGAGCGGCGGTTTTGGCGGCCACAGACACGGTGGCGGACGCGCTGCTGACCCTGGCCGCGGCCGACACCGATCCCTCCGCGATCGCTGCCGCGCAGCAGGTTTCGCTGCCTTCCCTCACCCTGGCCGGAGGCAGCGACAGCATCACACCCCCCTCCCAGCATCAGCTGCCCATCTTCCAGAACCTGGCCTCCTCCTATAAAAGCTACCTGTCCTTCACCGGCGTGGGCCATCTGAATATCTATACCAATCCGCTGGTGATTGCGGCCATCCTGGCCTGGCTGGACTACGCGATCAGCGGAGACATCGCCGCTTTGATAGACTACTTCAACCTTCTGGAGCAGAACCAGGGCGAGCTTACCCAGATCCATTCCGGCTATCCTGAAGTGGCTGTTGGGGAAGAGCTTCCCGGGCCGGCGCTGGCCTGCCTGGAGGTGTTTCCCAATCCCGCCGCCTCTGCCACCATCAGCTACAGCCTGGATAAAGGGGCGGAGGTAAGCCTGGAGGTTTTCGACCTGCGCGGACGTCGGGTGCGCAGCCTGTTCGGAGGAAATCAGGCCGGGGGAACCCATAGCCTCAGCTGGGACGGCCGGGACGATGAGCGCAGGCCCCTGGCGAAAGGGCAGTATCTGGCCCGCCTCCGCGCGGCGGGGAAACAGAGTTTTGGCCGGATAACCCTGCTGGATTGACTCAGCGCAGGTTAAGCAGCAGCAGGCTCAGCAGCAGCAGGGCCCAGAGGATGGCGTCGCGGGCTGTGGCGCGTTTTTTCCAGATCGCCAGGTCGCTGATGATGCTCAGCAGCACTATGGATACGGCCACCAGGGGATAGGCGATGGCGGCGGGAACGCTGTCCAACCCCTTGAGGAAAAAGACGGTTGAATAGCGGTTCGGAATGCCCAGAACGCAGCCCAGCAGGATGCTTTGAGGCGGGATGCGGATCTTCCGGACCAGGATGGTGGCCAGGGTGAAGATGAAGGCGGCGGCGAAGATCACCAGCACAAAGGCGGATTCCGCCCCGCTGCCCAGCTCCTTGTATACCTTGAGGCTGGCGTCGGTGAAGCCGGAGATCAGGAACAGGGCGACGATCCACAAGAAATTTCTCAACTGCCGCGGATCGGCGCGGAGGCTGAAGGCGGCCAGCCCGAAGATGATCCCCAGCCCGTTCCAGAGGGTCAGTTGTTCGCGGAAAACCAAGACCGCCAGCAGGATGGGGATGATCATGGCGATCCGCATCACGCCCACGGAGAGGGAAAGCCCGTTGACCACGATCGAGCGCTGGTAAACCCAAAAATTCGCCAGGAACAGGCCTCCGGCTGCCACCCCGAGCAGAATGTCGAAGGCGGGCAGGCTGGGAATGCTGAACCTGAGGTTAAAGAGGCCAAAAACCGTGGCCATCAGGTAGTTACCCAGAAAGATCGGCAGAATGTTGCGGCCTCCCTTCAGGTTGTAGACCATCAGCAGATTGGCGATCAGAACGGAGCAGAGGACGCTGAACAGCAGGAAGAGCACGGGATCAGTTAACCAAGATCAGGCGTTTGCTTTGGATGTTTCCGGGCTGGGAAAGGCGACAGAGATAGATGCCGGAAGCCAGCCTGCCTCCCTGGGAATCGCGCCCGTCCCAGATCAAAGCGTGGTTTCCGGGCCTCAAGTCCGTCCAGGCCCGCACCAGTTGTCCTTTCAAATTGTAGATGTGCAGAGTGGCCACCTGGCCTTCCTTGGCGCCAAAACTAATTGTGGTGAAGGTTTTGAAGGGATTGGGGCCAATCTCCAGGCCGGCCTCTGGCTGAGTTACATCGCCGGCTGTGACCACGTTTATCACGATCGTCGCGGGAAGCGATTCTCCCGCGGTGTATTGCGCCGTAACAGCCACGGTGTGGGTCGAACCCGGCGCGAGGTCCAGGATCACGTATTGCTGCGTGGAACCGTGCTGGTAGGCCCCGTCCACGTAGGTTTTGTAATGCTCGAAGGGTGAAGTGCTCCCGGCCTCCGGGGCGTCCCAGGATACGCTTACCTGGCTGCCAAGCTGCTCCCAGGCAAGGTTTTGGGGCGGATTGAGCACAGCCCCGGAGTAGAGCAGGTTGCGCCAATAGCTGAAAGTGCCGTCGTAATCGCCCAGGATGAGGTCCAGATCTCCGTCGTGGTCGAGGTCGGCCAGGGCCGGGGCGGCGTTCTGGTCCGTGCTGATGCCGCTGAAAATGCTGCTGTTGAGGGTCCAGCCATGTCCCTCGCGCAGCCAGCAGTGCAGGTTTCCCTGCAGGTTTCCGGCCAGCAGGTCGATATCGCCGTCTCCGTCGATGTCGCCCAGGCAGGGGGAGCAGTTGTAGCCGGCGTCCAGGCCCGCGAAATAGTTCGGCACCTCGGTCCAGGAGGGCAGCGGGGCTGTGCCGTTGTTCACGTAGTAATAAAGGTTTCCGGCCTCATTGCCCACGATCAGGTCCAGATGCGAATCGCCGTTCATGTCGTGCAGGCGCGGCACGGACCAGCCTCCCAGCGCTGCCGGAGGCGTTACTCCGGTCAGTTCCGTAAAGCCGGTGCCGGTGTTCTGGTGAAAGAAGAGGTTGCCGCTCAGATCGCCCACAATGGCGTCCGGAAGGCCGTCGCCGTCCAGGAGCCCGGTGGCCGCGGCGGCATAGATGGAGTGGTCGATGCTGGCAAAATAGCCGCTGTCCTCGCTCCAGGCGGGGGCGTAGGCGGTGCCGGTGTTTTCGTAGTATTTGATGTAGCCCAGCTGGCTGCCGCTGATCAGGTCCAGGTCGCCGTCGCCGTCAAAATCCTGCAGCCAGGGGCTGCTGGCGCCGCCCACATCCATCACTCCGCCGAAGAGGGTGGTGTTGGCCTGCCAGGCCGGGGCGCCCTGGGTGCCGGTATTCACGTAGTAATACAGCGGGCCGTCCGCGCTGCCGAACACCAGGTCCGCCAGTCCGTCGCCGGTGAGGTCCGCGAGGTCGGGGGAATTCCAGTAAGTGGCGTTCCCCAGTCCGGCAAAGAGGCTGGAATTCGCCTCCCAGAGAGGATCGGCGGCGCTGCCGTTGTTCTGGTAGTAAACAAAGCCGTGGGAATCCCGGCCGCAGAGGATGTCCTGATCGCCGTCGCCGTCGAGGTCGCAAAACACCGGATAGGCGTAAAGCCCGATATCGCCTATGGTTTGCATCTCAGCGTTGCTGAACTGGGCGGCGCCGGGATTGCCGGTGTTCGTATAAACCCTCACCCCGCCGTCCTCGCTGAGGCCCACCAGCAGGTCCGGATCGCCGTCGCCGTCGATGTCCGCCAGGTCGGGCACGGGCAGGCTGCCCACATTCAGAAGGGAGAAAAATCCGGGCTGCTCGGTGAAAGCCGGCAGAGAGGGGCTTCCGGTGTTCAGATAGAGATGCAGGCCGGTGTAGCCGCCGGTCACGATATCGAGGTCGCCGTCGGCGTCGATGTCCGCGCAGACGGCCATTTCGGCGTTCAGGGAAGTGATCCCGGCGGTGATGTTGTCCCCGATCGTGAACTGGGGCGAGCCGGCGTTGCCCACGTTTTTGATATAGATGGGGGCGCTGTTGCTGCCGCCCAGCAGGAAATCCTGGTCGCCATCGGCGTCCAGATCGGCAAAGCGCGGCTGGGAAAAGGTGAAGCTGGGTATGCCGCTGGGGTTGAAAACGCTGTTGTCCTGCTGCCAGGGCTGAGCGCCCAGGCTGGCGGCGGCCAAAATCGCCAAAGCCGCTGAAATCACTTTTTTCATGGTTCCAAATCCTTGTTGTTTACACAAATATATGCCCGGTTACCCCCAGTATTTGCGGTCCAGGGTGCGGTATTGGATGGCTTCGGAAATGTGGTCGCTGTTGATGTTGGCCAGCCCCTCGAGGTCGGCGATGGTGCGCGAAACCTTCAGGATGCGGTCGAAAACGCGGGCGGAATAGCCCAGATGGTCGATGGCGTGCTGCATCTGGGCCTGGCTGGCGGCGTCCAGCCGGCAGTATTTGCGCAGCAGCTTCGAACTCATCTGGGCGTTGCAGAAAATTCCTTCCCCGGCATAGCGCTCGCGCTGGATCTGGCGGGCCTGGTTCACCCGGGCGCGGATGTCCGCGGAACGGTCTCCGGAAGGCAGGCTGGCGAGGTCGGCGTAGCTTACGCTGGGCACCTCCACATGGATGTCGATGCGGTCCAGCAGCGGCCCGGAAACCCGGCCGCGGTAACGGGCGATGGCGCCGGGCTCGCAGGTGCAGAGGTGGTTGGGGATTTTGGCGCCAAAGTAGCCGCAGGGACAGGGATTCATCGAGGCGATCAGCATGAAGTCCGCGGGAAAGGTGAGGCTGGTCGCGGCCCGGGAGATGGTTACCACCCCGTCCTCCAGCGGCTGGCG